>NC_019729.1:6578164-6878447 GCF_000317475.1 Oscillatoria nigro-viridis PCC 7112 | reverse complement strand
GGTCATCAACGGCAAATCGCCGATGAAGACTTCTTGTTCTTTGATTTCCCCTGTTTCTTTGTTAATCAGGCGGGTGGGTACGTACATTTGCACCGAGTAGGTGCTGTCCCTGCGCTTGGCTTCGTCCACATCGTATTTGGGGCGCTTGAGTTTGAAGTCTTTGCCCATGAAGTGAAGTTCCAGCTTGCCCGTGTAGTCTGTAATCGGGGAGAAGCTGTCGAGTTCTTCGATCAGCCCGGCTTCTAGGAACCAGCGAAAACTTGCCCGCTGGATTTCGATCAGGTCGGGCAAGGTGAAGGCGAATTCTGTGTAATCTTTAGTGGTCATGGGGGTCCTTTTTCCGCAGTGGCTCTAGCTTTTTACATGGCGCCAAGGCTTGGCGTTTTTACCTTGTTGCGTTTTTTTGATGGATTGTGTGAGATAATTTATATGATGTTTTCGATCGCCTGCCAACTGCTGCAACGGTTATTATTGCTGGTGGCTCGCATTATTTTTGTGCGGATTTTAGTTTCGATCGAGATGCTTTTAGCTCTGATCTCGCGGTATCCCGGGGTTAACTCCCTACACTTTTGACTCCTAAAATTGACTTGACAGCTATTGCCAAATTGCTGAGGTTCCAAGTTGCTTCTGATGTGTAAGTTTGAGGTATTGCCTGAAGTTTTGACCGCTCCCGAAGGTTAGCGTACTCGCGTTGTGTTGGCCTCAAGCGGGCGACATCGCAGTCGCGGATACTCAGCCAACGCCCGATCGGTCGGTTCTTTTTATTATAGGACGCAAATCCGATCGCAGCAGGCAACGCCAAAAGAATCTCCTATAAAGGATGAATCCGGTTTTTCTGGCAGGATAGAAATGGGATTTTCCCGATCGCTGGCTCCTAAATCGACCTGTTTTCCTGGTTTCTGTGCTCTGCTATAACTAAACTGAAAAGCCGAATAGCTGACAGGCATTTTTGGTTGTCTGCTGGGACAAAGTTAAGAGAGAAACTCCTCTCAATTTAGCAACTTGCTCGGCTACGTAGTAGACATAGGCTGGTTCGTTGCGTTTTCCCCGCTGGGGTACGGGGGCGAGAAAAGGGCAATCTGTCTCGACCAGGATGCGATCGCTATTTACCATACAAGCTGATTCTTGTATTTGCAAGGCTTTTTTAAAGGTGACTGTTCCGCTAAAACTGATGTAGAAACCTAGGTCTAAAAACCACTGGGTTTCTTCGGGCGTGCCTCCCCAGCAGTGCATGACCCCGCGCACTGGCCCGCGTGTTTGCCAAAAGTTCCTCAGCATTTCGGCCATTGGGGCGGCGGCGTCGCGACAGTGGATAATGACTGGTTTGTCAAGTTCCTGGGCGATTGCAAGCTGTGCCTCAAACACTTTAAACTGGTGTTCTCGATCGTCAGCTTTATAAAAGTCCAGTCCGGTTTCGCCGATCGCCACTACCCTAGAGTCCGAACTTGCTAATTCCCTAATCTGGCTTGCAGTCTCGTCTTTCCACTTGTCCGCATCTAGGGGGTGGAGTCCAACCGCAAAGGACACTTCTGCAAACTGGTTGGCGATTGCTTGAATGCCGGCAAACTCTTCTGGCTCTACACAAGAATGAACCAGCCGAACTACACCAGCTTCGCGCCAGCGTTCTCGAATGGCTTCTAACTCAGATTTGTAGATTTCAAAGTTGATATGAACGTGAGTGTCGATGAGCTGCATGGGGGAAGCAGATTAGAGGTGATACGGGAGAGTCCTGGTGGGATAGGGCGAGGGGGGAGTGAGAGAGTCTGGGAGTGGCAGTGGGAGAGAGTGTGCGGGAAAAATCTTCCGTCTTCTTTCTTCCTTCTTCCTTCTTCACGCTTGACAATCAAGCATCCAGGATACCCGCCACGTGATTCATTCCGAAAGCAGACTCAGGATCCAGAAATAAAAAACCTGTATCCGATGAAACTTGCCGAACGTATTTATCTCGCGCAAGTCAATGCTTCAATCGAAAATCGAAAATCGAAAATCGAAAATCGATTGACTTCTTCCCTCAACATCCATCCCTTCAATCTTGTACACTGCTTCGTTGCCGAACTTTCTGCTGCCTTAAGATGCTACCGATACTTCGTGCGGCTTGAGGGTTCTTGCCAAGCGGGACTTTTTGCGAGCGCCGTTGTTGCGGTGGAGTACACCTTTTTTGACAGCTTTGTCAATTTTGCTGTAAGCCTCAGACATTCGCTGCTGGACTTCTTGCATTAATTCCGGGCTCGGAGCTGCGGCGTACTTCTCTACGGCAGCGAAATACTTCTTCATCAAAGTTTTGACCGCTGACTTGTAAGATTTGTTGTACAAGCGGTTACGTTCGGCGATTTTGACTCGTTTGACGGCGGACTTAATATTTGCCATAGTTCAGTTGCTGGAAGTAGGTATTCATTGATACACCCTAGTCTCAAGACAGTCCCAAGACACGGGGATTTTGAAGGACAACCTTTTCGGGACCGATCCGCAAAAAGCTTGATTTTTTTATGGCGGAGTGAGACAGCCACTCTCCATTCGCTCAGATTGAGCTGAGTCTGTGGCTACTTTTTGGCGACGCCCGCGCAATAATTTTTTATTGACTCATTTAACTGCCTGTTTTTTACCCCTGACAATACCCACAGGTATGACACGGGTGTTACCGAGGCGTTTTGCGGTGTTTCCACCGTCACGAGTTAAAGTCACGGTTTGTTGCGCGCAATTTTCAAGTATACAATAATTTGGCGTTTTTTTATAAAAAAATTATCAGGTGTTGGAAAAACTAATATAGCACCTATTCTGCTTAAAATCCAATTCTCGGAAAAATCCAAGTTAAGCTATAACAAAGAATACGGGTGATTTGGGCTTCGGCAAGAAGCACTTACCGAAGGTAGAAGGTAAAAAGCTGAAGGTAGAAGGTAGAAGACAGCCGGATCTGAAGGTAGAAGCTAGAAGGCAGAACCAAAATTCTCCCGCTCGAACACTCTCCCTCTCGGATATTATCGGGGTAGGACACTCTCCCCCTCTGCGTTCCAACCCTCTCCCTCCGCACCCGGTTCTTTGGCGGGCAATTCAAGAGAGAAGATTGTGACTTGTCCTCAGTGTGGCAAAATCCTCGACAGAGATTTCAACGCTGCACTGAAGCCTTGGAAAATTCCGCGACAATCGCGGTTTAAGCTTGTGGACTGGTGGTAGCCTACTTCTCTAGGATATCCCCACAAAAATCCCCAATTGTCAAGCAAATGTTAGTGAATTTATAGACGGCATTCCTAATCTCCATGCTGCGAATCATTACTCAGTGGGTTGAGGCACAAGCTGAACTGCGACGGATCTGCGATCGCACCCATGACGAACTTGTCGTTCACAAAGAAGCCACCGTGCGGGAGGTGCTGCAAGCTGTAAGGCGCAAAGGCGATCAGGCTGTGCTGCACTACACTGCTGAATTTGACCGCATAACCCTAAATGTGGAAGATGTACGGGTGAGTGGCGCCGAATTGGATGCTGCTTACCAGCAGGTGTCGAAAGAATTATTAAATGCCATCCGCACAGCTTGCAAACAGGTAGAGGCGTTTCACCGACAGCGCGTACCCAAATCTTGGGTGCAGTTTGGCGATGACGAGATTGTTTTGGGCAAGCGCTACACGCCGGTCGATCGAGCGGGAATCTACATTCCTGGCGGTCAGGCGTCCTATCCGAGCTCGGTGATCATGAATGCGATTCCTGCGAAGGTCGCCAAGGTGCCGAGACTGGTGATGTGTACTCCCCCCGGACAAGAGAAGAAAATGAATCCTGCGGTGCTGGTAGCGGCTCAGGAAGCGGGAGTTGATGAGATTTATCGGGTCGGCGGGGCGCAGGCGATCGCGGCTTTGGCCTACGGTACGGAAACTATTCCGAAGGTGGATTTAATTACTGGGCCGGGGAATATTTACGTCACCCTGGCTAAAAAACTGGTTTACGGGAGTGTGGGGATCGATTCTCTGGCTGGCCCGTCGGAAGTGCTGATTATTGCCGATGGTTCGGCGAATCCTGTGCACGTGGCTGCGGATATGTTGGCTCAAGCTGAGCACGATTCGATGGCGTCGGCAATTTTGCTGACGGCGGATTCGGTGCTGGCTAGGAAGGTTGTGGCTGAAGTAGACAGACAGTTGGCAAATCACCCGCGCCGAACTTTAACAGAAAAGGCGATCGTCAACTATGGTTTAGTCGTAGTAGTTGACTCGCTCAAAGCGGCGGCGGAACTCTCTAACGAGTTTGCGCCCGAACACTTGGAATTGCAAGTTGCAGATCCCTGGGCTTTGCTCGACCAAATTCGCCACGCTGGGGCGATTTTCTTGGGCTGCTCGACGCCGGAAGCTGTAGGTGATTATTTGGCTGGCCCGAATCACACTTTGCCGACTTCTGGGGCTCCGCGCTATGCGTCGCCGCTGGGTGTCGAAACTTTTATCAAGCATTCGAGTTTGATTCAATATTCGCCTGCTGCACTTAAGAAGGTGAGTAGGGCGATTAATGTTTTAGCCGAAGCAGAGGGGCTTCCTTCTCACGCGGATTCGGTGCGGCTGCGGACTGAAAATGAGGGAAAGGGTGAGTTTTAGATGGTAAATTTGAGATTGGCGATCGGCAAAATACATAGGTAGTCAAAAGCGAGTGAAATGCAATGAAAGGAAGCAATTCTCTTGCGATTATGGTAGCTTTACATTCTGTGACAAGCGATCCAGTTTATTTGCACCTACCTACTTACGCACTGCGGGCTTAAGAAACCCGGTTTCTTCAAGAATCTTGCTTAAATGACGCAATTATGTTAAGAAACCGGGTTTTTGGGTAGGTAATAATGATGTTGGTGGGGAGCGCGAAATTGTGGAAATTAGGCGACAATCAACGAAAAATTTAAAGTCTAAATATCTGAAATTTAAAGGTGCATGGTATTGAATACTGTTTTGGTAGCGATCGACAATTCAGAGTTAGCGACTCAGGTACTGCAAGTTGTAGGACACTTTCACCTAGAACCGACGGCAAAGGTGATTCTAGTTCATGTTGTCAGTTATGGTACGTCGGATTTTGACGAGGTTGTCGATCGACCTCACGCTCAGGGAGATGAAATTGCTTACCGAGAGGTAGAGAAGTTGCTGCAATCTTATCAGGAAAAGTTGCCTTGCCAGAGCGAATTGGAGATTGTTTCGGGACAACCTGCAGAAGAAATTGTTCGTTTGGCTCATATTTATAAGGCCGATTTAATTGCGATCGGCTGTCGGGGTTTAACCGGTTTAAAGCGGATTTTGGAGGGATCGGTGAGTGCGGAAGTTGTGGCTGAGGCTCCTTGTTCCGTGTTGGTGGTGCGCGCTAAGTAAGGGGAATTGAACCGCAGGGATGGACAGGCGAGACGCCTGTTCCAGGGAGATTTACAGTAGTTAAAACTTGTAGGGTGGGTCAGCCAAGAGTTATTGAATTTGCAGATAATATAACGCGAGCTGACGCACCTAAATATAAATTTTTGTTTATTGAGAATGTTAATTGTTGTATAGATTTAAGACTCGTTTTGAAACAGCCGTTATGCTGTCAGCAGGATAAATGTTTGATGGGACAGTGGCTTGAGTCTCTGGAAGACACATGAGCGATCGTCTGGTAGATGTCGATCGCCTGTTAGGTATGTCTCGCAAAATCAACATCGATCTCATAAAAGGGTTGTGTAGTAATGTCGGGCAATAGTCCTACACTCTTTTTTGGTCAATATAGTTTTATATTTTTACACACTCAGATACAATTCGGTATAGTCTGTCAAACCGTTAAAAAAGCAATTCCATTAAATTTTAGTAACTGCAAAGGCTATGACTAAAAAACCGCATCGCTTGATTCCACAAATTCTGGCTGCTGGTTTGACCCTGTTTGGGGTGGCCGCTTGTTCCCCTGTCTATTTCAGTCAAGGACTTGCTCGCGCAAATCAAGGAGATTTCAAGGGTGATGTAGCTGATTATAATCCGAATATCGACTTTAATGCCAGCAATGCTATTGCGTATCGTTGGAGTGATATCCAATATAAACCAGAGAAAAAAGAAGACTGGAGTACAGACGACTATTATAAATTAGGCTTTTTTATCCTGTTTGCGGGGCTGGCTGGTTTAGCTGTCTATTACAAACTAGCTCCTACATTCGCTGATGCCTACAACAATCGGGGTTTAGCCAAGTATAAACTAGGAAAAATAGAAGAGGCACTCTCTGATTATAATCAGGCGATCGAGCTTAATCCCAAACTAGCTTCTGCCTACTTAAATAGGGGTTTAACCAAGTCTAGCCTAGGAAAAAAAGAAGAGGCGTTATCCGATTATAATCAGGCGATAGACCTCGATCCAAAACGAGCTGCTGCCTACGTGGGTCGAGCTTTAGTCAAGCATGAACTAGGAAAAAAAGAAGAGGCACTATCCGATTATACGAAGGCGATAGACCTCGATTCAAAACTAGATGTTGCCTACGTCGGTCGTGGTTTAGTCAAGTCTGAGCTAGAGGAAAAAGCAGAGGCAATAGCAGATTATACGAAGGCGATAGAGCTAAATCCCAAAGATGTTGGTGCTTACAAAAATCGGGGTTTAGCAAAGTTTAGTTTAGGAAGAATAGAAGAGGCGCTGGCAGATTATAATCAGGCAATAGATCTCGATCCCAACGATGCTGATGCTTACAACAATCGGGGTAAGGTTAAGTATGAACTAGGCGAAAAAGAAGAGGCGCGGGCAGATTTTGTTAAAGCGAACAACCTGAATCCCAAATTAGCTGTTGCCTACTACACTCAGGGTTTAGCCAAGTATCGTGAAGGAAAAATAGAAGAGGCAATCGCAAATTATAATCAGGCGATCGACTTGAATCCAAACTATGCTGATGCCTACCACAATCGTGGCTTAGCCAAGTATAACCTAGAAAAAAGAGAAGAGGCAATCGCAGATTATAATCAGGCGATCGACTTGAATCCAAAATTAGCTGCTGGTTACAACAATAGAGGTTTAGCCAAGTCTCGCCTAGGAAGAATAGAAGAGGCGTTGGCAGATTATAATCAGGCGATCGAACTCGATGCTAACGATGCAGATGCTTACAATAATAGAGGTAATGTGAAGTATGAACTAGGGGCAAAACAAGAGGCGCGGGCAGATTTTGTTAAAGCTAATGACCTGAATCCAAAATTAGCTTTTGTCTACTTTAAGAGGGGTGTAGGTAAGTCTGAATTGGCGGAAAAAGCAGAGGCGCTGGCAGCTTTTTCTAATGCGGTTAATCTGAATCCAAAATTAGCTGTTGCCTACTTATTGCGGGGTAATATCAAGGGTGAGATTGGCAATCAAGAAGAGGCGCTGGCAGATTATAATCAGGCGATTCACCTAGATCCAAAATTATCTGCGGCCTACGTCAATCGGGGTATTGTCAAATCTGCCCTAGGGCACAAAGCAGAGGCGCTCGCAGATTATAATCAGGCGATCCACCTCGAACCAAAATTTTCTGCGGCCTACGTCAATCGGGGTATGGTCAAGTCTGACCTTGGGCAAAAAGCAGAGGCAATCTCCGATTATAATCAAGCGATCGAGCTCAATCCCAAATTAGCTCTTGCCTATGTCAATCGGGGCGCTGCCAAGTCTGAGCTTGGGCACAAAGCAGAGGCGATCTCCGATTATAATCAGGCGCTCGACCTCGATCCCAAATTAGCTGTTGCCTATGCCAATCGGGGTAGTGCCAAGTATGAGCTTGGGCAAAAAGCAGAGGCGATATCCGATTATAATCAGGCGATCGACCTCGATCCCAAATTAGCTATTGCCTACGTCGAGCGGGGCTATGTCAAGTACGATCTTGGAGAAAAAGAAGAGGCGATATCCGATTATAATCAGGCGATCGAGCTAAACCCCAATTATGCTGATGCCTACTACACTAGGGGTTTAGCTAACTCTGCCCTAGGAAAAACAGAAGACCCTCTCGCAGATCGTACTCAGGCGATCGAGCTTAACCCCAACTATTCTGATGCTTACTACACTCGGAGTGTAGCTAACTCTGCCCTAGAAACAGCAGAAGAAATACTCGTAGATTATACTCAGGCGCTCGACCTTAATTACAACAGTGCTAATGCCTACTTCCGTCGAGGTAGTTCCAAGTCTGACGTAGAGAAAAAAGCAGAGGCGATCGCAGATTATAATCAGGCGATCGAACTCAATCCCAAAGATGCTGTTGCCTACAACAATCGGGGTTTAGCAAAGTATAATTTAGGAGAAAATGAAGAAGCGCTCGCAGATTATAATCAGGCGATTCACCTTAATTCTTGCTATGCTGATGCCTACAACAATCGTGGTTTAGCTAAGTCTTTCCTAGGGCAAACAGAAGAAGCAATCGCAGATTATAATCAGGCGCTCGACCTTAATTCTTGCTATGCTGATGCCTACTTAAATCGGGGCTTAGCCAAGTCTGCCCTAGGGCAAAAAGCAGAGGCAATCGCAGATTATAATCAGGCGATTGACATCGATCCAAAACTAGCTGTTGCCTACAATAATCGCGGTAATACCAAGTCTGCTCTAGGTGAAAAAACAGAGGCGATCGCAGATTATACTAAGGCGATAGAGCTTAATTACTACAATCCTCATCCCTACTACAATCGGGGTTTGACTAAGTATAATCTAGGGGAACAAGAAGCAGCGATCGCAGATTATAGTAAGGTAATCGAGCTTAGTTACTATAATGCTCATGCCTACTACAATCGTGGTTTAGCCAAGTCTGACCTAGGACAAAAAGCAGAGGCGATCGCCGATTATCAAAAAGCCGCTGACTTGTACAAGTACCAAGGAAATACAAGTGATTACCAAGAGGCTATTAACAAAATTCAAGAATTATCAGCAGAGTAGCGACTTAGAGATTATTTTGAGAAACCGACCGAGGAGATTTTGCCTTTGGGGAATATTTATCCAGCCGATTTAATTGAACCGCATAAACGCTGCAATCGGTAGAGTAGATATTAACCCAATTGCTGCAATCCCTTACCGTGCAAATTCTGCTTGATGTGCTGCATTTCCTTGATATCCTCACCCGCAACTATCCCGTAAATTTCCGTGTAGATTTTCCCGTATTTAACCTTCTCTAAAGCCGACAGGATTATCAAGTCCTTGCGATCGAGTTCTGGTTTCAGGGTGACAAGAATCGATTCCAAAGTCCCGTCCATTCGCCAGTTACTGGAATATTGAGCCACCTCCTTTCCCAGCCCCAGTAAGGTGTGGCGCTGCAAGCAAAGCGGAGTCGAGCCATTAACTCGGAAATTGGCATCAATGGCATACAACTGTCCTTCAGAGTCTTCCAGCACGTCGAAGCCAATAACGCCGAAATAACCCTGTTGGTGAGCATATTTACCAATAGCGGCAATCATCTCAAAAAACCTACTCATGTCGGTTTCGCGGTAGTGAATCAGTCCCCCTAAATAGCTGCCCTCTGGAGTGACAAGTTGGCTGGTAGTGCCGATGAGCCTGATATTTCCCGTTTTGCTTACATAAAACTGCACGCAGTAGTTCTGCACTTGATTCTTGACGAATTCCGAGACAATAATCGTATCGAGCAACTTAATATCGAGATATTTCCTCACTTCCTGCAAGCAGTAGTTCAGATCGCTGGCGCTTTTGATAATATAAGTGCCTTCTCCAGAAAGTCCGTGGGATGTTTTAATCAAGTAGGGGAATTGCTCTGGTAACTGAATGCTTTCGAGATTGACTTCGTGCAGATTGTAGCTTTGGTATTTCGGACATTGCACCCCTAATTCTGCTAGCGTTGTTTTGCTGAGCAAGTGATAGTGGATGTCGGGATGGACGGCGTGTTTTTCAGGTTTGAGATTGTCGAAGGGAAATAGAGTCAGGAGTTTGTCAAAGCGATCGCTGCCGCTGAGTTCGTCGAGATAAGTCGAGCAATCTATCATCTCCATACTGCTGTTGCTGAAGCCCAAATGCTCCCGCCAATAGTCAATCAGCGAGTTCGGCGGCTGATTAATTACAATCCCTGGGATGGCATCGCCTAACACAGCCAGATTTTTCCAAGGTTCCTTCTGACCAATCTTGTCGAAAGAAGTTTTGGTGGCTTCACTGCTGCCATCTTGAATAAAGTATTTTTTCCTGTTGGGGTAAGCAGCCCAACTGGCAGTTGCAGGGTAATTTAGGATGAACGCATAACGTGCATCTGTGATGTCTGGAGCAAACAAATCGGAAAGAGAATTGCATTGAAAGTAAGGAAAGTCGTAGGTTGAGTTCATAAAAATATCCAAGTCTAGTTTGAATTCAACTGTTTTCCCGGCCACTAATTAGCTCGATGAACATGGGTTTTTTATCCATAATCTTTCGCGCCACAGAGATGGGATGGCGCACGCCTTGAACATTGGCGATCGCTCCCCAAGCTAATGAACCGCCTTCCACGATCGCTGCGTCTAGCTCTACTTCTCCCTGGTTGTTGATAACCGATCCAAAGCCTGCGTTAAATGTCTGGTCAGTTTCCAGAACCCGGATAGCTGCCTCAACGGCTTCTGCTGCTGTAACCCCGCTTGCGAGCACTGCCCAACCCGCTTCTGCTGCTGCGGTACAGCCTGCATTGTTGGCTGCAACCTTCTCTTCTGAGATGGTTTTTGCTCCACCGCGAACAATCATGCTCAATACCATAAATTTCCTTTTTTTATTTTAAAAACTACTTAAGTATTTATTCTATCAATCAATTTTTAAGTAGTTTTTGATACCTCATATTTTTATATATTACCTGTGTTTTATTTGGGGTTGTTCTATCTTCAGAGATAATTATTTTTGTCGATGTTTGTGTTCCTTTAGACCTAGCTATTCACGAATTATTAATACATATTGACCAAAATTATATCAATAGTGTGAGGCAATTTGGCGGGGATTTAGTTAAAAAATTGAAAGATTTAGGGAGTAAAGAGGGGGTAAAACTTAAGGCGATGCACTACACCTTAACAGGCAAAATAGCTAAACCTGAAGAATGAGACTTTGAGAGAAAATAAGTGCGATCGGTATTCACATCACTCTGAGCCTTTCTGCTGACCCGGCCAAAACCCGCGCAGCCGCAACAAACTAGCCATTTTACCAAACTCAGCCTTAGCGATCGAACGGGAGTGCGATCGCTAATTCGGCGGTACTGTTATTGCTGTGCAAAAAGCGCTATTTTTACTGTTAACAAAAGTTGCAATCTTTTATTATTAAAACCGCCAGTAAAGGCAGATTAACGCCTAGGAAAATTACAAATTACCATGAATTCATTTAGCTTACTTTCCTGAAAGTAAGGTTAATTCTTGGTTCAGTAACTTTGGCTGCTTTCGGGATTTGGTGTTGCCAAAAATGCTGGGTTACTCCTTTCATCAGCAGGAAGCTTCCAGGAGTTAATTGAATTTCTAATTTCATTTCTTTTTGGTATTTGTGCCTGAGCATAAAACGACGAGTAGCCCCAAAACTTACAGAACCGATTGCTGGGTTTTCACCAAGTTCTGATTCATCATCACTGTGCCAAGCTACACTATCTTTGCCGTCGCGATATAGATTAAGCAACACGCTGTTAAACACTGTACCTGCTATTGCTTCTATTTTAGATTTGATGGTTATGAGTGTAGGTGTCCATAGATTAGGCTCCATTTTTATTTGGGAGTAAGTGTAAGATTTACCTGCATCTCCGTACCATGCGCTAAGTCGCGGTATAGCGACTTGCTTGCCAAAAAGCAGGGCCACCTCTTGCTTCCAATTAATAGTGCCGTACAATTCCGCAAATATCTGGTTGCTCTCAATGTTATTGAAGAAGTCGCGGTACATGATTATTTCGGCATCAGGCAGAGATAATTGCTGACCATGCTTCTGGCTTTCTGCTTTCGGGTCTTCCCACAATGAAAGTTGAGTGTACATAAATCTGCTCGCTGATTACCTTTTACTGAAATTGATAAATATACAGTTGTTTACACAAGCACTGCCCAGCTTTACCATTAATCATGTAAAGCTAATTTTAGCATTTTAACAATACAAGGATAATTACTTTTTGTAACTGACATAAATTTTTATGTGTTCACCAACCAAATCTTGAATCGTGATTTAAGATGAGGCTGGCGTCAATTAGCTATAGCAATCCTAAATCATTTGTGAATTTCTTACTCCCTCCCCAAGGCATCGGGGAGGGCTGGGGTGGGGTAAAAAAATTACGATTCATTTAGGATTACTATATGTACTATGAATTGCTTTCAAATAATTAAATCTGTTCTTGATGAAGCTTATGTCCAAATTCCAGGAGATGAAGCTGAAAAGGATGAGGTAATTAATGACGCCCTAGAATACCTGCGAGGAGAATATTCTCAACTATGGCAGGAATGTAACATAAATTGTAGCGACCCGATGTTGACGGGGTTGTCACCCCGTCACATGAAAACGATCTCCCCCTCCAACAATGTAGCGATCGAGCTTTGGACTTTTATGATTAATCTAAATCGTGTGGCGTGTCTTTGATTTTTGTGCGATTTCTTAGAGTAGACTGACAGCGTTCCCAGTAAATTTTAGCGACGGCATCGCCCGGATTCTCACGCCAACAGTTGGCAAACAGCCGCCCCGCCTCAGCTAACTTCCCTTCCGAGTAAATTTCCAAAGCTTCGGCAAACAATTGCAGCGTCGCTAACTTGCCCGCTTTAATTTCTGGCGTGTCGGCATCAAACACCTCATAAATCGTCACAGCTTCAGATTTCCCCTTGACTTTTACCGTGTCCAGGGTGCGGATTGCGTACTGAGATGGATTTTTTAGGCGCGAATAAGTTGGCTGGGTGATTAACAGCGACACCCCATAATTTTTCGTCAAACTTTCCACACGAGAAGCTAAATTCACCGCATCGCTGATTACCGTCCCGTCCATGCGATTTTGACCGCCCACCGTTCCCAGCATCAAAGTTCCAGTATTGATGCCAATCCCAATCTGAATCGGCGCACAGCCAAAATTAGCGCGATGTTGATTGTATTCAACTAGGCGGTGCAGCATAGCAATTCCCGCTTTCACGGCACGATCAGCCTCGCCGCTAAACAGCGCCATAATCGCATCGCCAATATATTTATCAATAAACCCGTGATTTTCATTAATGACGGGTTCCATGCGAGAAAGATAGGAATTGATAAATTTGAAATTATCCTCCGGCGTCATAGTTTCCGAAAGCGTAGTAAAATCGCGAATATCGGAAAACAGCACCGACATTTCTAACTGCACTTGGTCGCCCAATTCGACATCGACAATGCTTAATTTTTCTAAAAAATGGAGGAATTGATTGGGAACGAAACGCTCGTAAGCTTTGTTGAGTTGGAACAATTCATCGGTAAATCTGATGCGCTCAGTTTCGGCTTTTTTACGCTCCGTGATATCTTGAAAGGCTACAATTGCATAAGAAATATTGTCCTTTTCATCATAGATGGGCGTACCCCAAGCCTCGATCGGAATAATTTCGTTGCCTTGGTGGATTTCCATATCATCTACAGTGGCACTTTCGCCCCTCAACGCCCGCACAGCAGGCAATTCTGCCGAGGGATATTCCTGCTCTGTTCCCGCTTGATAGAGTTGATAAACCTCTGGTATTTGCTCGCTGGTGACTTCAGGAATAACTCCTTTACCCAATAATTGAATAGCAGCGCGATTACTATAGTAAGGTTTGCCAGAAGCATCCAGCACTGACACCCCGACTGGAATTGCTTCTAAAAATTGAGTGAGTCTGTTCTCACTTTCGCGGACTTCTGTATAGAGTTTAGAATTTTGAATCGAGATAGCTGCCTGTCCAGATAACACTTTTAATAGTTCCACTCTTTCTGGGGTAAAAGCTCCGGCGGTCAAATTGTTTTCTAGATAAACAATACTGACGATTTGAGATTGGTAAATCAGCGGCACGCATAAAATTGATTTAGGCTGATTTTTTTGGATGTAGGGGTCGTTGGTAAATTGTCCCGATCGGGTAGCATCATCTAGTACCACGCTTTCTTGAGTGCGGGCGACATAATTAACAATTGCGGAGGAAAGTTCTTGACAATATTCAACGGGGATTGACTGCAAGATGGTCATTTGTTCTGAGTTTATGGCTCCTTCAGCTTCAATTAACAGTTTTCCCTGACTTGATAAAATTAGATATCCTATTTCCGCCCCCGCATTCTCAATCAAAATTTTCATCAAGTTAGAGAGTAATTTATCCAGCAAGATTTCGCCAGAAATTGCGGTAGTTGCTTTCATTACTGTGGTTATATCTAAGTTATTAGCCAAACCAGTGGTCGTTACGGTTGCGGTGGTTTTAGTGTTGTTTCTTCCCGCTTGAATAGGTTTTAATAAGTGGGGGGATCGCGTTTCTAAATCTTTTACCTTAGCAGTGGCTCCCCATTGGATATAACAATAATACGCCTCAATCATGTAGAGTTGGGCAAATTTTTCTTTATCCCATTCTAGGTAAAATTTGGCTGCTAGTTCATTAGCTAATGCTTCTTCGTTGAGAAATTGATTTTCTTTAGCGAGGGAGATGGCCCGCTCGTACAAATCTATTGCTTCTGCTTTATTGCCCAAAACACGTTGCCGTTCAGCCTCCACCAAATACCATTTATGCAGATAATTCATGGGAGCATTTTGCGCCCACTGTTTCAGCGTAGTTTGATGAATTTCCACCTCAGCAAGAATTTGAGCTTGCTCAATTTCTGGGCGGGTGGGAAAAAGTGCCAGGTGCGTCAGGGCGGCATAGAAATGGAAAATGGGAACAAAAGCTAATCCCGATACAGCTATTAAATACTGTTTGCCTTGGGCAAGGTAGTCAAGAGCGGCGGTGTAATTACTAAAGGAGTAAGCAAGCAGCAGTTTATAAATGTAGGCAACAGCGATAGCACTGAGGTTATTGTCCTGATGCTGCTTAGGAATCATCACCGTTTCATCGTAGGCAGTTCCTATTAAACAACCCGACCGAATACGGGTTTCCCTCAAATTCCACACCGTCTGCTGGATTATATCCAAAAAATCCTGAGCCGGATATTGCTTCACCTGAGCCAAGACAGCCCTGTAACCGACGATTTCAGGTTCCCAAATATCCAGTTCGATCCCACTGAAAAATTTGTTACTAAAGTAATGACATATGTTGTAGCCAGCGCCTACAAAGTCGCCGGTTTCCATGCCCAACCTATAGCCTTCTTTCAGCGTCGGTATCGTTGCCAAAATAGCTTCTTGGCGATGCTGAATCCAACCACCAAACAACAGCAGAATTATAGACTTGAATTCGAGCACATTGAACCTATCGAGCAATGAGAGTGCCAATTGCCCAAAGCCATAGCCCGTTTCCACCTCTTGTAAAAAGGCACAGAACACCATCCCGTGCATCGCATAACCCACCGTCGATGCGGGCGCATTCCCAAAGGATAGCGATAAACTCACCATCGTGGAGCTAAGGAGTGGTAGTAAACCGGACTTTCCCATGAAAATCGGTCCCGGTAACATTCCTAACATTTGCATAGCTGCCTGAGTCTGGGAATTCGTCATCACAGGTAGGTCAACCAGTTCCTCAATTTGTCTGCCCTGAAGTTGACTCTTCAGGGTTTGTAGCGCTTTACTAATCAAAGCTTCGTCAGGTTCAGTTGGGAATTCAACCCCCAGTTGTAAGAGTGCATTTCTGCCCACTGCGATCGCCTCCAACATCTTGCCCTGGGCTGTCTGGGCGGCGATTGAAATTTCGTAAATTTTAACTCGATCTAAAATCGTCTTAGCTTCTTGCAACACCAGCGCTGCTTTGTGTTCCATGCCTTCAATGTCAGCATTCAAATAGGCGGCTTCAGCGGCAGCAATATAGAGATTCAGGGTCAACTCATACTGACTTTGCCAGCAGTTGGCTGTCAGTAGCTCAATCCCTGTTTGCAGATAGACCATGGCGGCTGCGTAGGCGGTAGAACTTCTTGCCTTACCTCCCGCTTCTAAGTTGAGTTTTGCTAAGGCTTCTCGTTCGCTTAATTGATTGATTAACTCAATTGCTTGATTCAAATGCCCCACAATATCAAAGAGTTTTTCTTCTCTTTCAATATCCGAGGAATTTTGTAGCAGTAACCGTCCAATTTTGAGATGAGTGGCTTGTTTTTGGTCGTCGGGAATCAATGAATAAGCCGCTTGCTGGACGCGATCGTGCAAAAACTTATAAGTTGGATTAGCAACAGACTGATGCGGGGATTGAGCATCTGCTTGAATGAAGTTATAGCCTTCTGCACTGACTAAAATGACTCCTTCAAGCAAAGCTTTCCATAGCACTGATGCCGTTGGTTCGGCTACTTCTTCGCTGACTAATGCTAATGTATCTAAATCAAACTGCCCCCCAATGCAAGCCGCCAATTTTAGAACATTCTGAGTTTCTTTCGGCAACTTCTGCAATTGCACCGCCATAAACTCCACCACATCCGAGGCCTCGGCAAATGTAACTCGAGCAATATCGCACTGCCACCCCCCTTGTACCCCCCTCTGTCCCCCCTTGGTAAGGGGCGATGAAAGGGGGGTGGGGGACACCGGGCGGTCAAAAATAATCAGCCCATCTTCATACAACGCCTTGAGGAATTGAGTTGAGAAAAAGGGATTACCTTTAGTTTTTTCATAAACCAATTCTGTCAAGGGTTGAGCAAAAGATAAATCGCAGATCAGCGTATCTGCTACCAACTGATTGAGATCTGCTAAACTCAACGGTTGCAGAGTAATAGTATTCACCGTGGCTCCCGACTTCACAATCTCATCCAGTGTCAACATAAAAGGATGAGATTGTGAGACTTCATTATCTCGATAAGCACCCAATACCAAGAGATGTCCCGTATCCTCCATCAACAGTTGTAGCAATTTTAAAGATGCGCCATCCGCCCACTGCAAATCATCCAAAAATATCACTAAGGGATGTTCGACAGTAGTCAATACTTGCACAAACTTTTGCATCAGCAGATTAAAGCGATTTTGGGCAGCCATACCGGATAATTCTAGTGCTAGAGGTTGAGCGCCAATGATGCGTTCTAACTCAGGAATCACCTCAATCAGCACTTGCCCGCTATCGCCCAATGCTGTCAGAATATTGGTCTTCCAGGTTTGTAATTGAGCGTCACTTTCTGATAATAGTTGCCCCATCAATTCCCGAAATGCTTGTACAAATGCACTGAAGGGAATATTGCGCCCAAATTGGTCGTATTTGCCTTTAATAAAATAGCCCCGCTGTCTGGCGATTGGCTTGTGGACTTCGTTCACTACTGCGGTTTTACCAATCCCAGAAAAGCCAGCTACCAAAATCATTTCGGCGCTACCTGTACTGACTCGTTCAAAGGCTGATAATAGATTAGAAACTTCAGTTTCCCTGCCGTAGAGTTTTTCGGGAATCAGGAAACGGTCGGTAAGATCCCGCGTGCCCAAGGCAAACGTCTCAATGTTAGCCGTTGCTTGCAATTGAAAAAGACAAGTTTCTAAATCCTGCTTGAGTCCCAAGGCAGTTTGATAGCGGTTTTCCGCATTCTTTGCCATCAATTTACTGACAATTTGCGAGACAATTAGGGGAATTACTGGCTCGATTTCGTGCGGGGGAACAGGCTGTCTGGCAATGTGGCAGTGAACTAGCTCTAAAGCATCTTCTGTATCAAAAGGAACTTGTCCTGTCAGCAACTCGTAGAAGGTAACGCCGAGGGAGTAAAAGTCTGTGCGGTAATCGAGAGCGCGGTTCATCCTGCCAGTTTGTTCCGGCGAGATGTAAGCAAGGGTTCCTTCCAGAATGCCGGGATTTTTCAGTATCGGTGTTTCTCTGATTAGCTGAGTGGAAATGCCAAAGTCAATAATTTTTAATTGTTCTGTTTCCGGGTTGTAAACAATATTGGAGGGGTTAATATCTTTGTGGATGATGTTAGCGCTGTGAATTTGCCCTAAAATTTCAGTGGTGGCGATCGCAATTTGCAGAAACTCCTTGAGACTAAACTTCCGCTCCTGCATCCAAACTTTCAAGGATTCGCCGCCAAAGTCCTCCACAAACATCACGAGGCTGTTTTGGTATTTTTGCAAGTCATAAACCCGCACGACTCCCGGCTCTTTTAGCTCTTGGGTGATGCGGTATTCAGTGCGGTAGCGCACCAATTCTTGAGGTGTGGGGTAGCTTTCTTTGAGCAGTTTGAGGATAATTGGCTTTTTATCTGCTTCCCGAATCGCCCGGTAAACCAGAGAGTTGACACTTTCGTAAAGAACCGCCACAACCGCAACGCCTGGAATCGAGAGCATATTGATTTTTAGTGTAAAAATTAAAGCTAAGTCAAAACGCACCAGCTTTGTGTATAGAATAGCGCGTTATAAAGGACAAAATGGGATTTGTTAACAAATGTTGAGTTTTTCGGGAACAGGCTGCAAATACTTTGTGGTAGCCCCGATTTCGATCGCCTAGTTTGTAGGGTGCATCAACAGTCGATCGCACTTTTGCTGTGATTTCCAGCCCACATGACGCAGCCTGGGGTGTGACACAGCATAATCACGCAGAAAACTCTATTTTAAAAGTAATAAATTATGGCTTTAAAACGTTTTTGATCGGTCAATCTACGGTATAAATCTCTAAATTATAGCTTTATTGCCCGCTAAAAATAAGTAAAAATCGATCGTGACATTTTAGGGTGCAGAATTTAGGTTTCAGGTATAGCAACCGCCCTGATGGTGACGACGTTCTTAATCGCTAAGTCTACGCCGCAGTTGACCGCACTGAGCAGCCAATACCTTAAAGTTATAATTGTCCGATACGTGCTCTGCCAGCCCAAAGCTAATGAAACTAGCCTTCTTTTCTATACAGGGTGCTGCAATGCTAGCGATCGCAGCCACTATTTTGAGTACAGCGGTGGTACAAGCACAACCCATTGTTCCCGCACCTAATGACACTGGCACTACTGTCACGCCTAGCGGCGATCGCTTGAATATTACAGGCGGCAAAACTTCTAGAGATGGAGCGAATCTTTTCCACAGTTTTCAACAGTTTGGGCTTAGCGAAGGGCAGATTGCTAATTTTATCTCTAATCCCGCCATTCGCAACATTCTGGGTCGGGTAGTAGGCGGCAATCCTTCTATTATTAACGGTTTAATTCAAGTAAGTGGCGGCAATTCCAACCTGTTTTTAATCAATCCTTCGGGCATTATTTTTGGCCCTAATGCTAGCTTGAATCTTCCGGCTGCTTTTACGGCTACTACTGCTACTAACATCGGTTTTGATTCCGGTTTGTTCAATGTGGCTGGAGCGAACGATTACAGTACGCTGATAGGAAATCCGAACACTTTTTACTTTAATCTCAGCCAACCGGGAAGTATTATTAATGCAGGTAATTTAGCTGTTTTGCCGGGACAAAGTATAACTTTAATTGGCGGTACTGTCATCAGCACTGGTTCCCTGAATGCTCCCCAAGGTAATATTATTGTCGCTGCTGTCCCCGGTAAAAATGCTATTCGGCTTAGTCAAGAAGGACATTTATTGAGTTTAGAAATTGGGGTTGTTGAAGGGGGATTTTTGGCACAGAATGGGCAATTGTCTCTGCCTTTGTCTCTTCCGCAATTGCTTGCGGGCGCAGGTGGGAACTCTGCTACTGGTATCTCCGTTAACGGTGCTGGAGAAGTGGTTTTGACGGCGGGTTTGAGGGTGGAAAGCGGGGATGTGGCGATCGCTAGTTCTACTGTTAACAGTCAGAATGCTACACTCTCGGCAGCACGTAATCTCACTTTGGTAGAAAGCCAGCTACTTACTGAGAACAATTTGTATCTGTTGGCTGGAGATACGGTGCGCGTGCGGGATGGCAGTTATCCCTTCAGGGCGATCGCAGGCGGCAATCTGACTATACAAGGTAATCAAAATATTGATATCTTGGCCCTAAATTACCCTAGCCCTGCATTCCAATCCTCCGGGGATATCACATTATTGAGCAATGGCACTGTTTCCGGTGATGCTCACTTCACTGCGGGAGGTAATGTAAGTATTCTCACATTGGCTGGCAGCGGCGGCAGTTTTGTGAGTTTGTACGACCCGATTATTAGCTCCGAGGGAGATGTGAGATTTGGGGATTATACTGGAACCTCACTTAAGGTAGAAGCAAAAGGCGCGATCGCGGCGGGAGATATTAGTATCACTGGGCCAGATACTACTTTGTCAGGTTCTGCCGATCCAGATGCGGCGGTGCTTTCAGGTAGTGCAGCTTTAATTCTGCGATCGGGCGTTTCGACTCTGGCGAATGCTGCGAATGTACCGCCCAATGTCACTGCAGGGGAGACGTTTTTTGCTTCTGGGGGTGTTGCTTCGGGCAATAGCATCGGAGTGGGAGCGATTTCGACAGCAGGCGGGCCTGTGATTTTGGAGTCGGGAGGGGACATTGCGCTGGATGCGATCGCCACTTCTGGGGGTAATATTACCCTCAATGCTGCTAGCGACATCGCCGTTACAGGCACTCTCCAGTCCACTGGCGGCAGTATTGACCTCACGGCTGGCAATCTTCTCACAGTCAGCGGCACTTTTACAGATAGTAACGGTGTAAATGCGAGCATTTCCAGCGCTAATGGCACGGGTGGCGGCGCGATTACTCTTCGCCACGCGGGGAGCACGACTACACCTTTTATTGTCGGCGATGCGACAACGAATGGGACGGCGGGAGCGATTACATCAGGTTCCGAGACTATTTCGCCAGAGTTTGCGGTGCCGGTGCCGCCTAGCAGTTACACTCAGGGCAATATTGCGATCGTTACTTCCGCGCCATCTCCAACGCCGGAACCGACACCAACGCCGGAACCGACACCAACGCCGGAACCGACACCGGAACCGACACCGGAACCGACACCGGAACCGACACCGGAACCGACACCGGAACCGACACCGGAACCGACACCATCTCCAACCCCGGAACCGACACCGGAACCGACACCACCACCAACCCCACAACCAACGCCGGAACCGACACCACAACCGACCCCATCTCCAACCCCACAACCAACCCCATCTCCGACACCACAACCGACACCACCACCAACCCCACAACCAACCCCATCTCCGACACCACAACCGACACCACCACCAACCCCACAACCAACCCCATCTCCGACACCACAACCGACACCACCACCAACCCCACAACCAACCCCATCTCCGATACCACAACCGGCACCACCACCAACCCCGGAACCGACACCATCTCCGATACCACCACCATCTCCAACACCACCACCATCTCCAACACCGGAACCCGCGCCATCTCCAATATCAGAACAAACGACATTACCGGATATTTCAATTACCAATGCACTCTCTCAATCTGACAATCTGAATAGCATTAATAGAATTGAATCTCTTTTTAACTACAGATCCGATTGGGTAAGCGAAGTTGTCCAAACGGCATCGCCTCTAAGTAGAGTTAGCCCCAGCGATATCACACGGCTAATCGATAGAGGCGATATCCCACAAGCCAGTTTCTTTATCGATATCTTCTACAGCGAACAAGTGGGGTCATACGTCAACCAGGAAATCAGGCGGGATTTGCAATCTTTTACGGCCATACAGCAAAGAACTAGAGTCATCGCCAGCCAAACTGGTAAAAAACCAGCCATTATTTACGCCTTAGCCCGCCCTGAACAATTAGACCTGATCGTAGTTCCCCCTACAGGCATCCCAATTTACAAAAGCATCCCCGCCGCCCGGCGCGAAACTTTGATGCAAGTCGCCGCCAATTTTAGGGATGAACTCCTTAATCCCAGAAACATCAATACTGAGAGCTATTTGCCAGCATCCCAACAACTTTACCAGTGGATAATTGCGCCCTTGGAAGCTGATTTGAAAGCTCAGGGAATCGATACGCTAGTTTTTAGTATGGATGCAGGGTTGCGATCGCTCCCCTTAGCCGCCCTCCATGACGGTTCTCAATTTCTAGTAGAAAAGTACAGCATCGGACTCATTCCCAGCGTCAACTTAACCGATACTAGCTATGCAAGTGTTAAAAATGCGGAAGTATTAGCAATGGGAGCCTCGCAATTTACCAATAACCAACCATTGCCAGCAGTGCCTGCTGAACTTAATGCTATTGCCTCCGAATGGAAAGGCGAATCCTTCCTCAACCAAACCTTTACTCTCAACAATCTTAGGTCGCAACGTACGGCCCAAGCCTTTCGGATTATTCACCTCGCCACTCACGGAGAATTTAAGCCAGGAGCACCGAGCAATTCTTATATTCAGTTATCAGATAGAAGGTTAACACTCGATCGCGTGCGCGAACTAGGCTGGAATCAGCCACCTAAAGTTGAGCTATTGGTGTTGAGCGCTTGCAGAACTGCTGTGGGTGATGATGACACCGAATTAGGTTTTGCGGGGTTAGCTGTGCAAGCGGGGGTGAAGTCCGTTTTGGCGAGTCTTTGGTACGTCAGCGATGAAGGTACTTTAGGGTTAATGGCTGAATTTTACGATCGGTTAAAAGTCGCGCCTATTAAAGCCGAAGCCTTGCGGCAGGCTCAAATTGCCATGCTCAAAGGTCAAGTTCGCATTGAAAATGGTCGTTTAATTTTGTCAAACTCAAATAAGGAGTTAAAATTGCCGCCCGAGTTAGCTAAACTAGGTAATGAAAACCTTTCCCATCCTTATTATTGGTCGGGCTTTACGATGATTGGAAGTCCTTGGTAATGTCATTGCGAGGAACAAAGCAATCGTAATACCAATTTAATGTGAAGTTGCACATATCTCGATCCCCCTAAATCCCCCTGGTTGTTGGGGGACTTTGATAAGACTCTTATCCCCCCTTCTTAAGGGGGGCTAGTGGGGATGGAGATTTAATAGTCAAACAGCAGTCTCTGACTGGGTTTGAGCTTAAGTTGACACTAATGGGAAATGCCTTGTCCCTACGGGGATAGAACGATAGGCGGGGGTACTTCATAAACGTGGAATCTGCTGTAAGTTCTATTTGAGTGAAATCTATAAAATTAAACAATTAAAGAGGTTGCATAATGATACAGCAAAAACTTATTTCAACTCTAGTTTTTATTGACTCAAATGTTGAAGATTACCAGAGTTTAATTAGCGGCGTTTCCCCTAATGCTGAAGTGATTATCCTAGATGAAACGCTCGATGGCATCGAGCAAATCACCGAAATTCTGGGTCAACGCAGCATCACCAGCTTGCACATAGTTTCTCACGGCAGAGAAGCAGCAGTAGAAATCGGCCGGGCAGAACTTAATATTGATAATCTAGAAACCTACAGCAACCAATTGCAGCAGTGGGGAAAAGCCCTTAACGAATCCGGCAGCATTCTGCTTTACGGCTGTAACATAGCCGCCGGCGAATCCGGCATTAAATTCCTACAAAAACTCAGCGAATTAACCGGGGCAAATATTGCCGCTTCCAATAACCTAACAGGGAGTGCAGCATTAGGTGGCGACTGGGAATTAGAAATTACTACAGGACAAATAAATACCGACATAGCCTTTGAAAAAGAAGTCCTAGAAAGCTACACATCAGTCCTGGCTACCTTAGCTGCTGAAGAATTTAAAAATTCAACCGTAATCGGGCCTTGGATATATGGAGTTGGCAACGCCTCTACAGCTAACCCAGGCTTAACCGCAGGTAGTACACCCAACAGCAGCGGCGTTATTCCCGCTTTAGGGACTGGCGATACACCCGGAACAGGTACTTTGAGATTAACCTCAAACGCCTTTGACCAAGCAGCTTTTGTAATCTACAACAACCCCATCTCTGCCACAGAAGGTCTGAGAGTTACCTTTGATTTCTTTGCCTATAACAGAGGTACTGTCCCTTCACCAGGGGATGGTTCCCTCCTTGGTGCCGATGGCATTAGTTTTTTCCTCATTGATGGAACAGCTACGCCAACACAAGCGGGAGGCTTTAGCGGCTCTCTCGGCTATGCTCAAAATACTAATTCAAATTCACCCGGTATTGTAGGAGGTTATTTAGGTGTCGGATTAGACGAATTTGGCAATTATTCTAGCACTGTTGCTGGAAAACAGGGGGGCACGGGGCAGCTATCTGATGCAGTAGGACTTAGAGGCAGCCAAAGCACATCTTATAATTTTTTAGGTAGCACAGTCGTTCCCGGTGGCATAGATAATATAAATGCAACCAGTCGCACGGATGCTAATACTAAAAGAACCGTTCAAGTTACATTATTCCCGACGACTTCAGCAACACCTAACCGTCTGACAATTGCCTTTGACTTGAACAGCAACGGCACATTTGATGCGGGCGAAACACTGCTCGACATACCAAATTTGGCAAGCGTAAACGGAGCAGTGCCACGTACTTTTAAATTTGGCTTTGCTGCTTCGACAGGGGGAAACACAAACATTCACGAAGTTAACAATGTCATCGTCCAAAGTATAGATCCGCCTACACTTGTAGCCGACGTTTCCATTGTTAAAAAAGGCCCGCTCTATGCCATACCCAATAGCACCATTACCTATACGATTACCTCCACAAATAACGGGCCCAACAGCGCCGAAAGCGTCCTGATTCAAGATCCGCTCCCAGAGGGCTTAACTTTCGTCAGCACTGACAACAACGGTAGTTTCAATCCCACAACGAGGACGGTCATCTGGCCGGCGATTCCGACTCTGGCTAACGGTGCTAGCGAAACCCGCACCATCACCGCCACAGTTTCCCCAACAGTCACCGCTCCCTTAACTAACAGTGCCTATAGCACCTCCAGCACTTTCGACCCCAATCTAGCTAACAACAATAGCTCCCAACCCTTCTCTCAAGTCTCAACTACAATTGTTGCTGCTCTTGCCGACCTAGTTACCACCAAAAGCGGGACTACCGCAGCAGCACCGGGTGCCACAGTTACTTACACAATTTCGACAGTCAACAACGGCCCGAGCACAGCCGAAAACGTCACCATTACCGACAGCATCGTTCCCGGCTTAACAGGAGTCAACGGCGGTATCTACGATGGCAATACAGGTATTGTCAGCTTCGCGCCAGTTGCCAGCTTAGCCAGCGGTGTCACCGTCACCAACACAGTCAGCTTCATCGCCCCTGCATCCGGCAGCGTCAGCAACACCGCCAGAAGTACCTCACCTACGGCTGACCCCACTCCGGGCAATAACGAAGCTACAGTCACCACAACTCTGACACCTAGTGCCGACCTCGTTACCACCAAAACCGGGACTGCGGCAGCAGCACCGGGTGCCACAGTTACTTACACAATTTCGACAGTCAACAACGGCCCCAGCACAGCCGAAAACGTCACCGTTACCGACAGCATCGTTCCCGGCTTAACAGGAGTCATCCCCTCCAACGGCGGTGTCTACGATGGCAATACAGGTATAGTCACCTTCCCGGCTGTCAGCTTAACCAACACCGCCAGCGTCACCAACACAGTCAGCTTCATCGCCCCAGCATCAGGCAGCGTCAGCAACACCGCCAGAAGTACCTCAACTACGGCTGACCCCACTCCGGGCAACAACGCATCTACAGTCACCACAACTCTGACACCTAGTGCCGACGTTGTTACCACCAAAACCGGGACTACGGCAGCAGCACCGGGTGAAACAGTCACTTACACAATTTCGACAGTCAACAACGGCCCGAGCACAGCCGAAAACGTCACCATTACCGACAGCATCGTTCCCGGCTTAACAGGAGTCAACGGCGGTGTCTACGATGGCAATACAGGTATTGTCAGCTTCGCGCCAGTTGCCAGCTTAGCCAGCGGTGTCACCGTCACCAACACAGTCAGCTTCATCGCACCCCCATCCGGCAGCGTCAGCAACACCGCCAGAAGTACCTCAGCTACCGCTGACCCGACTCCAGGCAACAACGAAGCTACAGTCACCACACCTCTGACTCCCACAACTCCCACACCAACACCGACTCCCACAACTCCCACACCAACACCGACTCCCACAACTCCCACACCAACACCGACTCCCACAACTCCCACACCTCTGACTCCCACAACTCCCACACCTCTGACTCCCACAACTCCCACACCTCTGACTCCCACAACTCCCACACCAACACCGACTCCCACAACTCCAACTCCGACTTTCACGCCAACACCGACTTTCACGCCAACACCGACTTTCACGCCAACACCGACTTTCACGCCAACACCGACTTTCACGCCAACAATTCCCACGCCGACTTTAGGTACTCCGGCTGTCATTTTCCTTGAACCACTTGGCAGTACCAACGTACTGGAAAGCTTGGGCAGCGATATATACAAAGTGCGGCTAAATACTCAACCAACTGCTAATGTCACCGTCGCCATTACTCCTGAAAGCCAAGTTACTGTCAGCCAAAGGGCCCTTACTTTTACTCCCGACAATTGGAATGTCGCCCAAACGGTAACGCTGACTGCGGTTGACGATGCGGTTGTTGAGGGCGATCGTCTAAGTCCAATTAGCCACGCCACTAGCAGCAATGACACATTGTATAATAATCTCGTCGCCCCTCTCACAGTTAATATCAGCGATAACGACAACTTAGGCGATGTCAAAACCTTGTCCCAAAAGTCAGTAATCGGTTTGACAGACAAGGACGATCGCGCCACAGGATCGGCATTGAATGATATTATCCACGCACGCCCCGGCAATGACTATCTTCATGGCAAAGCAGGCGATGACTTGCTTTACGGACAAAAAGGGGATGACGGCATCAGGGGCGGTGATGGCAATGACATTATTTTTGGCGGCCAAGGGAGTGAATTTATTAGTGGCGATCGCGGTATTGACTTGATTTACGGAGGTAAGGAAAACGATCGCATTTACGGGGGCGATGGCGACGATATATTGTTTGGCGACGGGGGCAATGACTACTTATTTGGAGAAATGGGGGCCGACACTCTCACAGGCGGATTGGGAAATGATGTGTTTGCGATCGCGATCGATACTGGTGGAACAGACTTAGCCGCCGCTGATGCGATCGCTGATTTTACCCTAAATCAAGACAAAATTGATTTAATTAGCCCCCTTGCTTTTAACCAGTTAAATATTGCTCAAGGAACCGGCGCGAATGTTAGCGATACTATAATTCAGTATCAGGTAACAGGGGAATATTTAGCTGTCTTGAAAGGAGTCACTGCCAGCAGTATAGTTCAGGCAGTAACTTTTTAGACTGCGTATGTTGTGGCGCTAAAGCGCTTTAGCGCCGCAACATAGCTACCTCATTTCGATCGCCTAGTTGGTAGGGTGTCTCAGCAGTCGATCGCACTTTGGCTGTGATTTTCAGGTATAACAACCGCTTAATGTAAATTGTGTAGCCTGTCTTTGATTTTTGTGCGAGTCACCAATGCAGACTCACAGCGTTCCCAGTACATTTTAGCCACGCGATCGCCCGGATTGTGACGCCAACACTCTTCAAAAAGCCGCGCCGCTTCAAATGACTTCCCTCCTGAGTAAAGTGCCCTAGCTTCTGCAAACAATTCCAGCGTAGCTAACTTGGGCTGTTTAATTTCTGGCGGATCTGCATCAAACACCTCATAAATCGTCACAGCTTCGGATTTTCCCTTGACTTTTACCGTATCGAGAGTGCGGATTGCGTACTGGGATGGATTTTTCAGGCGCGTATAAGTTGGCTGCGTAATTAATAGCGCCACCCCATAATTTTTCGTCAAACTTTCCACACGAGAAGCTAAATTCACCGCATCGCTAATGACTGTCCCGTCCATGCGATTTGGTCCTCCCACAGTTCCCAGCATCAAAGAACCCGTATTAATTCCAATCCCAATCTGAATCGGCGCACAGCCAGCCTTAGCGCAGTATTCATTGTATTCAGCGAGACGGTGCAGCATAGCAATTCCCGCTTTCACCGCATTATCCGCCTCACCGCTAAACAGCGCCATAATCGCATCGCCAATATATTTGTCGATAAACCCGTGATTTTCATTAATGACGGGTTCCATGCGAGAAAGATAAGAATTGATAAATTTGAAATTATCCTCCGGTGTCATAGTTTCCGAAAGCGTGGTGAAGTCGCGAATGTCGGAAAACAACACCGACATTTCTAACTGCACTTGGTCGCCCAGTTCCACATCAATGATGCTTGATTTCTCTAAAAACTGGAGAAATTGATGGGGAATAAATCGCTCGTAAGCTTTGTTAAGTTGAGCCAACCTGCTTTCATTTTCGCGTACTTCTGTATAAAGCTTAGAATTTTGAATCGAGATTGCTGCTTGTCCAGATAACACTTTTAATATTTCCACTCTTTCTGGCGTAAAAGCTCCCGCTGTCAAATTATTTTCTAGGTAAACAATACTAATGATTTGAGATTGATTAATCAGCGGCACACATAAAATTGATTTTGGCTGATGCTTTCGGATGTGGCGGTCGTTGGTAAATTGTCCCGATCGGGCAGCATCATCCAGTACCACGCTTTCTTGAGTGCGGCTCACATAATTGACAATTGCGACAGCAAGTTCTTGACAGGTTTCAACGGGGATTGACTGCAACACGGTGACGAGTTCGTCATCGATTTTCCCTTCAGCTTCAATGAACAGTTGTCCCTGGCTTAACAAAATCAGATAGCCTCGTTGCGCCCCTGCATTTTCCATCAAAATTTTCATCAAGCTAGACAGTAGCTTATCTAGCATAATTTCTCCAGAAATCGCCTGAGAAGCCTTCATGACTGCGGCGATATCTAGGTGATTTCCCGAACCAGTCGTTGTCATTGCTACGGTAGTTTGAGTGTTGTTCCTTCCCGGTTGAGTTACCGCAAATAAGTGTGGATATCGCGTTTCTAAATCCGTTACCTTAGCAGTGGCTCCCCATTCAATATAGCAATAATACGCCTCAAATATGTAGGCTTGAGCAACTTTTATTTTGCCCCATTCCGAGTAGAATTTGGCTGCTAGTTCGTTGGCCAGGGCTTCGTCATTAACATATTCGTTTTCTTGGGCTCCTTCAATTGCGCGATCGTACATTTCAATCGCCTCGGCTTTATTGCCCAACACCCGTTGCCGTTCTGCTTCCACTAAATACCATTTATGCAGATAATTCATGGGAGCATTTTGCGCCCACTTTTGCAGCGTGCTTTGATGGGTTTCCACTAAGGCAATAATTTCAGTTTGCTCAATGGCTGGCTGTTCGGGAAAAAGTGCCAGGTGCGTCAGGGCGGCATAAAAATGAAAAATTGGAACAAAAGCCGATCCAGATACTCCCATCAAATACTGTTTGACTTGGGTAATGTGGTCTAGGGCAGCCGTGTAATTACCATAGCAGTAAGCAAGCAGCAGTTTGAAGATGCAGGCACAGGCGATCGCCGTGAATTCATTATCCTGATAGTGTCTGGGAATCATCACCGTTTCATCGTAGGCAGAGCCTATTAACAAATCCGGCCGAATCTGGGTTTCCCTCAAGTTTTGCACCGTCTGCTGAATCATATCCAAATAAACCCGCGCAGAATATTGTTTTAACTGCGCCATGACAGCCCTGTAACTTGCTATTTCTGGTTCCCAAGTGTCGAGTTCTACCCCAGCGAATAAATGAGTATAAAAACAAATATATATGTTGTAGCCAGCGTCTACAAAGTCGCCTGTTTCCATGCCCAACCTATAGCCTTCTTTCAGCGTCGGTATCGTTGCCAAAAGAGCTTCTTGGCGATGCTGAATCCAACCACCAAACAACAGCAGAATTATAGACTTGAATTCCCGTACATTGAACCTATCTAGCAATGAAAGTGCCAATTGCCCAAAGCCATAGCCGGTTTCGACATCTCCTAAAAAGGTACATAACACCATCCCCTGCATCGCATACCCCACAGTAGAGGCGGGTGCATTCCCAAATTGCAGCGATAAACTCACCATCGTGGAGCTCAGCAGGGGAAGCAAACCGGGCATTCCCTGGAAAATGGGTGGAAATATCATACTAGACAGTTGTATAGCTGCCTGAGTCTGTGGATCACTCATCACAGGTAGGTCAACCAATTCCTCAATCTTTCTGCCGCTTAGTTGGTTTGTAAGGGCTTGTAGCGCTTTGCCAATTTTGGCTTCATCAGGCTCGCCAGGGAGTTCAATCCCCAATTGTAAGAGTGCGTCTCTTGCTACGGCTATCGTTTCTAACACCTTGCTCTGGGCTGTCTGAGCAGCAATTTTAATTTCGTAAATTTTAACTCTATCTAAAAATGTTTGGGCTTCTTGCAAAACCAGTGCTGCCATCTGTTCCATCCCCTCAAAATCACCATTTAAATAGGCAATTTCAGCAGCAGCTACATAAAGATTTAGGGTTAATTCATATTGAGTTTGCCAGCATTGAGGTGCCAGTAGATCGAGCCCCGTTTGTAGATAGATATTTGCCGCAGCGTAGGCGGTAGAATTTCTAGCCTTACGTCCAGCTTCTAAGTTGAGTTGGGCTAAGGCTGAGCGTTCAATTAATTGATGGATTAACTCAATTCCTTGATTTAAATGCCCCACAATATCAAATATTTTTTCCTCAGTTTCTATATCGGAAGAACTTTGTAGCAGTAACTGTCCTATTTTCAGATGAGTGGCTTGTTTTTGGTCGTCGGGAATCAATGAATAAGCCGCTTGCTGGACGCGATCGTGCAGGAACTTATAAGTGGGATTAGCAACAGACTGATTCGGGGATCGAGCATCTGCTTGAATTAAATCATAGCCTTCTGAAATCACTAAAATGAGTCCTTCTTGCAAGGCTTTCCACAGCGCTGATTCCGTTTGTTCTGGTAATTCTTCGCTGACTACTGCCAATGTCTCTAAATCAAACTGCGCCCCAATGCACGCGGCAAGTTTGAGAACATCCTGAGTTTCTTTCGGCAACTTCTGCAATTGCGCCGCCATAAACTCCACCACATCCGAGGCGTCGGCAAATTTAACTTGATTAATATCGCACTGCCACCCCCCTTGACTGCCCCCCTTACTAATAGGGGATTGAGGGGGGTTAAAAATAATTTGACCATCTTCATGCAACGCCTTGAGGAATTGAGTCGAGAAAAATGGATTACCTTGGGTTTTTTGATAAACCAATTCTGTCAGGGGTTCGGCTAAAGATAAATCGCAAATCAGCGTATCTGCTACCAACTGATTGAGATCTGCTAAACTCAACGGTTGCAGGGTAATCGTATTCACCGTGGCTCCCGACTTCACAATCTCATCCACAGTCAACATAAACGGATGAGCCGGTGATACCTCATTATCTCTATAAGCACCCAATACTAACAGATGCCCCGTATCTTCCATCAACAGTTGTAGCAATTTCAGCGATGCCGAATCTGCCCACTGCAAATCGTCCAGAAACATCACTAATGGATGTTCTGCTTGGGTAAATACTTGCACAAATTTCTGCATCAGCAGATTGAAGCGATTTTGGGCGGCACTCCCCGACAATTCTAGTGCAGGACTTTGAGCGCCAATGATGTGTTCTAATTCAGGAATTACGTCAATCAAGACTTGTCCACTCTCGCCTACTGCGGTGAGAATCAGGGTTTTCCATCTGTGTAACTGAGCGTCACTTTCTGATAATAATTGTCCCATCAATTCTCGAAATGCTTGCACAAATGCTGAGAAAGGAATATTGCGTTGAAATTGGTCGTATTTGCCTTTGATAAAATAGCCACGCTGTTGGGCGATCGGCTTGTGGACTTCGTTCACTACTGCGGTTTTACCAATCCCAGAAAAGCCAGCTACTAGCATCATTTCGGCACTAGCATTACGAACTCTTTCAAAGGCATTTAATAGATGCACAACTTCAGTTTCTCTGCCGTATAACTTTTCGGGAATCAGAAAATGGTCTGTAAGATCGAGCGTTCCCAACTCAAATTCTTCTATGCTATCGGTTTCTTGTAATTGAACCAGACACATTTCTAAATCCTGCTTGAGACCTAATGCAGTTTGATAGCGATTTTCCGCATTCTTCGCCATCAATTTACTGACAACTTGAGACACAATTACGGGAATTTCTGGCTTGATTTCGTGCGGGGGAACTGGTTGTCGGGCAATGTGGCAGTGAACTAGCTCTAAAGCGTCTTCTGTCTCAAAAGGCAGTTTTCCTGTCAGCAATTCGTAGAAGGTGACGCCGAGGGAGTAAAAGTCAGTGCGGTAATCGATAGAGCGATTCATTCTACCAGTTTGTTCCGGCGAGATGTAAGCGAGGGTTCCTTCTAAAACGTTGGGATTTTTCAGGGTTGGCATTTCTCGCGTTAGCTGAGTGGAAATGCCAAAGTCGATAATTTTGAGCTGTCCGGTCGCTGGATTGAATACTATATTAGAAGGGTTAATATCCTTGTGTATAATATTGGCGCTGTGAATTTGTCCTAAAGTTTCAGTGGCAGCGATCGCAATTTGCAGAAACTCCTTGAGGCTAAACTTTCGCTGCTGCATCCATATTTTCAAGGATTCCCCGCCAAAGTCCTCTACAAAAATCACCAGGCTGTTTTGGTATTTTTGCAAGTCATAAACTTGCACGACTCCCGCCTCTTTCAGCTCTCGGGTGATACGGTATTCGGTGCGGTAGCGTAGCAATTCTTGAGGTGTAGGGTAGCTTTCTTTGAGCAGTTTGAGGATGAGCGGTTGGCGATCCGCTTCCCGAATCGCCCGGTACACCAGAGAGTTGGCACTTTCGTAAAGCAACTTCTGGATGGCAATGCCTGGAATGGAGAGCATATTATTTATTTTTCTGGTAAAAATTAACGCACTGTCAAAACACACCGGGTTCGTTGTGTCGAGAATAGCGCTTTAGAAAGGAACAAATTATGTTTTTATAACACACTCTTAGTTTTTCGGCAGCGAAGTGGCTTTCAGGTGGTCTGGCAGAGTCAGGGTAAGGAGTTATAATGCGACGTATCTAAGCCTTGTTAATTCTCAACTCCATGAATTGTCCCCGTTTCGGTTCTCCAAACATCGTTAAAAATTTTCCCACCCCCCAGCGCTAAGCAAAACTTTAAATGTATATATTGTCACAGGTAGTTTGTTTAAAACCCCAGACATCAAAGGATTTCAGAAGAAACAAAAAAATTGAGAGATCGGCTTTTATTAGAAAAAATATCTTGAGTTGCGATTGTCACAGTCACGAGGGTCTCCCCCCGCTCGTTCCAATACTATAGCCTTTCTCAAAAAGGTGAGATACGAATTTTGACCTGGAAAGCTTGACAATACAGGGTTTCTGTATACCTCATTTACCTGAGAACCGCTATATGTGTTTTTCAACAATTAGCATCAGTCTCCCGGAAAGTTCATGTAAAGTCAAAAAACCAAGGCAAGCTAACGATCTAACGTGATGAAATGTAGTCTTTCGTAGAGCATCAGGGTAACAAGCCGTGGAAAGAGCTGCCAATTGATGCCTTAACCAAAGAAATTCTCGGGGTTTATAGCAATCCTAAATCAGTCGTAAATTTTTTACCCCACGCCAACCATCCCCCCAGGTTCGGGGAGGGTGTAAGAAATTCACAAATGATGCGAGGATTGGTATATAGGAAGTCGAGTTGAAATGGGTGCTAAAGGTTTTTGGGATTCCCTCCCAGAAGTTTACAGACAATGTGCCGTCCATTATACAGATTTTTGGGTCGGATATAAAAAAGTTTTGCCTCGCCAGCGACACAAATCTGTCGGGAAAGATACGGGCAAAACTTCTGATATCGAAAGATGCAAGAACTCCCTGATGTACAGGATATCTCGCTATTGTTGTAAGAAAGAGTCTTTCCTAATCTAAACTGATCTCCAATCCTGTGCGAGCCTTGTGGTATTTTATCGATCGTTACAACGCTTCTTTATCCCTAAAAATGTTTAGGATTTTTCGTTGTTATGCAGGACTACCAGACTTTGTGCTCGTGATTTGGGAAAGTCATTTATCTACTTCCGCTTACCCTTGCGGGCTACAAACTCCCGCAGCCGGAGTAAACTAGCCGTTTGCCCCAAATTCAGCGGCAGCAGCGACACTCCCTCCAACCGAGACTGCACCCAACCATCGCCCCAATACCACTCGTGAAATCCGTCAATTCCCTGACTCAACAACAGCCGCAGACAATTGTGCTCAACAATATCAACGTGATGCTGAACTGCCACGGGGCCCAGCCAACTTGTAAAGGTCAAACCTCGAGCAAATTCTTCCGGCAAACCGCCAGACAACTGCTGCGGCCACAGCCACTGCTGCAATTGACTCGGACGCAACAAGCTGTCTCTAATCGCTGTTTCGGAAGCTTCAAGCTCAATCCGCAGGTTGCTTTGTTGAAAATTACCGAGCATAAGAATTTTAGATATAACTGCAAGTAACTTTAATGTAACTTATTGCACTGGTTCTAACCTGTTGCGGGCGGGCAAGATGCCCACCCCACAAAAACCAAATGCACTCTTCGCTTCACAGGCCCGAAATGCTGTTCAGGGCGGGCGGGCTAGAAGCCCACCCCACAAGCAGAAAATTCATTCTTCGCGGAACGGGCCCGAAAGCCTGTTCTTAGAAAATAGTGCAAAATGTTCGATCGCACATCACCGTCTATCTACCTTCACCTACACTGAAAAATTTAAGATATTCGATCGCACCTACTGCCCGAAACCCGATTTTCGTATCGAACTGTTAAGCTCTGTTTCATTTCATTGAAATCTCCCCAGCTTCACCCCACGGCATCCAAAGTCCGTGATACCATCACACCTGAGTAATGCCTATAGAAAAAAACTGGAGAGAAAAGCTTTGACACTAAGGGTTGCAGTAGTAGGTTCAGGCCCTGCGGGTTCTTCCGCCGCCGAAACATTGGTAAAAGCAGGCATCGAAACATACCTATTCGAGCGTAAATTAGACAACGCCAAACCCTGCGGTGGGGCGATTCCCCTGTGCATGGTGAGCGAATTTGACTTGCCGCAAAATATTATTGACCGCCAAGTCAGAAAAATGAAAATGATCTCCCCCTCCAACGTCGAGGTGGACATCAATATTGAAAACGCACATGAATACATCGGTATGTGCCGCCGCGAAGTGCTTGACGGCTTCCTGCGCGATCGCGCAGCTTCCTTGGGTGCAAAACTGATTAACGGCACCGTTCACAAATTAGAGATTCCCGCCAACAACACCGACCCCTACATTCTCCACTACGCCGACCACTCCGACGGCAGTGCCATGGGAATTCAGAAAACTCTGAAGGTGGATTTGGTAATTGGGGCTGACGGCGCCAACTCCCGCGTAGCAAAGGCGATCGACGCTGGCGACTACAATTATGCGATCGCCTTCCAAGAACGCATCCGCCTGCCAGAAGATAAAATGGCTTACTACGAAGACTTAGCCGAAATGTACGTCGGCGACGACGTATCTACCGACTTCTACGCTTGGGTGTTCCCCAAATACGACCACGTAGCCGTCGGTACCGGCACGATGAAAGTCAATCAAGCAAGTATCAAAAAGCTGCAAGCAGGCGTCCGCGCCCGCGCTGCCAAAAAACTGATGGGCGGTGAGATTATTAAAGTGGAAGCTCACCCCATCCCGGAACATCCGCGTCCCCGCCGGGTTGTCGGTCGAGTTGCTCTCGTAGGCGACGCCGCCGGCTACGTTACTAAGTCTTCCGGCGAAGGTATCTATTTTGCCGCCAAGTCTGGCCGGATGTGCGCCGAAACTATTGTGGAGATTTCCAATAAAGGCGCGCGCATTCCGACTGAAGAGGAAATTAAGATTTACTTGAAGCGGTGGGATAAAGCCTACGGCATTACTTACAAAGTTCTCGACATTTTGCAGCGGGTGTTTTACCGTTCCGATGCGACTCGCGAAGCTTTTGTGGAAATGTGTGCCGATCGCGACGTGCAGAAACTCACATTCGATAGCTACTTGTATAAAACAGTGGTACCGGCCAATCCCTTCATTCAGATGAAGATTACTGCGAAAACCATTGGTAGCTTGTTGCGTGGGAATGCTTTAGCGCCTTAATTCCCAGCAGGAGATCGAACGCACTTTGTATAAAAAAGCGGGCAGTCACAAAACTGCTCGCTTTTTTTCGTCAAAATTCACAGGCGAGACGCCTGTGCCACGTGTGCTAAGGAAGAGGAGGAAGAAGAATTGTTAGTTCAAGTTCAATTGCACTAAGGTATCGGGGGCGAGGAAGTGGGAAATGTGATAAGCTCGCTCTTCTGTTTTCAGCAGGATTTTTTCGTAGAGGTAGCGGGTAGCTCGATCGCCCAAACTTTCTGCTTGTCCTGCTTGACGGCGCAGCAAACTTATAATAGCTTGTTCCGCCGTCAAATCGTGTTCTAGCATTTGGCGGCAGGAATACACGCCGTCTGGTTCCGGCTCGAAACAGCACAGTTCGGCTAACTTGCTAAAACCCGCTGCTGGTATGCCGCCCAACCCGTTTAACCGTTCGCCTAACTCGTGGACGCTATCTTGAGCTTCTCCGTAGCTTTCCTCAAAGAATTTGTGCAAGGAGTAAAATTCTGCCCCTTCCACCACAAAATGATGTTTTTGATATTGCAGGTATAGAGCCTGAAAACTGGCCAGCAGCGCGTTCATCCCTTCACAAATCGGTGCTGTGACTGAATGTTCCAGTAGAACTGGGTTTTCGGCTATGTGGCCAAATGGTCTCAATGCACTCTGAGTCTGGGCCATGTGTGTTCTCCTCTCAATAGGCAGTTTTGTTGCCAATAGAGTCAGTCTAGCACCCTAGATTTACCCGTCAAGCAGGGTCTGCCTCGATAGTGGAAGATTTTGTAGAGTAGGAAATTTTTTTGCTAAATCTATTGAGAATTATTAGCAGTTGGGTTATGCTTTAAAAAGATGCTCGTTCTAAACGCTTCCTGAAAGTGGGGCGAACCTTCTGAAGGCAGAAGGCAGAAGGCAAAAGGCAGAATTTTTCAGGAAGGGCTTTCGATCGTCTTTGATGTTCTGCTGAAATCTGGCTTTTAACTTCTACCCGCTACCAGTCAGGGTAAAAATTAATGCAAATAATTACTGTTGTTAAAAAATGAATCCAGCAGATCCAGAATTAGAAGTTTGTGACATTGTGCAAGTTAGTTGGCTAGATAGGTGGCAAGTTTACAAACGCTTGCAAGAACTAGAAATTCCCTGCTGGTGTACGGTTGACCAACCTTTGCGGGCAAAAGTCAACACAGTTAAACAAGCGGCTCAGTTAATGAGCGTGTTGAGGCAAGTCAGTGCGCCGAGGGGCGAACTGGTGCAGTGGCTGGAATGCTGCTGGCAAAGGGGCTAAAGGTAGAAGGAAGTTCGGCAACGAGCAGTGTAGAAGATGTAACGGATTTAAGGGATTTAAAGGAGTCATAACAATGTATAAATCTGGCAAGCAAGTGTCCGAATTCAGTTTAGAGGGAGAAATCCTCGCCCTGATTATTGAAGATGGCTGTAAACTTAAATATTTGCGAATTAGCAGCGATCGCGGAGTAGAATATCTTGTTAAACTTTGCAAGGAATTGCGGTCATTTCTGTCGCCTATTTTGACCCCCGGGTTGAGAGTTCAAGTTGTAGGTGAGAAAGAACTAAACTTGAAAAACGGTAAAATAAAACTTAAAGCTCGCAGCCTCAAGCTGGCTCAGGGCAACGACGATCGCTCGCACGAACACCTCGATTCCACCAATGTACCTGTTGGGGTATTGACATCCGACGATCGCGCGATCGGCAAAACCCAAGTCACCTCTCCCACAGCAGCTCAAACTGTAAAAGCTCCGGCAAAAAACCAAACCAAAATATTAGTATGTCAAAAATCCGACTGCCAGAAGCGGGGCGCTGGAGGAGTCTGTAAAGCTTTAGAAAATGCTTTGAATGCGCGCGGTTTAGAAGACAAAGTGACAGTACAGGGAACCGGATGTCTCAAACAGTGTAAAGCAGGCCCAAATATAGTTGTGATGCCGGACAAAACTCGCTACAGCCGCATTGCACCGGCAGAAGTTCCAGCAATTATTGACAAACATTGTGCAGTTGTTAAAGCTTAGGCGATCGCCGGGATACCGAAAGAGTGCGTTAGAGATCGGGAAAAATTATTTTGATAAGACTCGGGGCGATCGCAGGCGCATCTCACGCCTTAATTTGAGTTCGGGTTGAGTTCGATCGCGCCACTCGATTCAGAGGCTCTTGTCCGAAAAAATAGGAAAAATGACAACAACTGTCACTTAGGGGCTTTCTTCTGTAGAATCTCTAAGGATAGACTGTATCACAGACCCTGTGACTATTGGGATAAAAAGCCATGTCAGAAGCTGATCTTCGAGCCCATCAGCACCAACCGCACCCTGCTGTTCCATCCAATACCGAACCATTGCAGTCAAATATTGCTGATGCTGGGGGTTTTGAGCCGATCGCCCCCGATGCTGCAGACACTCCCGCAACGGTACTCCAACAGCCAGAAGAAGACTGGCAAACAGTAGATTTTCCCAACGCCATCGGCGTAGATGCAATTCCCACACAACCTGAAACAAAAAATTCGCAATCTCAGACACAGCCGACCGAGGCGGGCTCGCCCCCGATTTCAGACAATCTAAAAAATATGCTTGGGAATGCCGAACAGGCTAAGGGCAAAGGATCGACCCCAGTCACCCTCATGCAAGCGCTGCACGAATGCAACCGCGACCTTTTGCAGCGCATCGCGCAGCTAGAAACAGCTCTCGAAGAGTCCCAAAAAACCTTGCAGAATCGCGAAACTTTGCTAGCACAGCGGACTGCAGAACTCGAAAATACTCAAGAACAATTGACGCGGCTTTTTGGGAAAGTGGAAGTTTCCCATCAAACCCTCCAAAGTCAAGAAATTTTAGTCGAAAGTTTAAGAAGTCAGTTGGCAACCAGCCAAGTCAGGCTAGCGACTGTTGAGCGAGAATGTGCGTCTACTGTCGAGCGCTACAACGAACAGTTACACCAGTTAGTAGCCACAGAAAATATTTGCAGGGAATTGCGAGCCCGCTTGCACCGCCAGCAGCGCCACACCCTGCAATTCAAAGCTGCCTTGGAAAGAAGTTTGGACAGGCCGCAGGTGAAGTCGCCGAGGATCGAGCCGCCTGACAATGCTGCCGATACCGCCAGCGCGCAATTAGAATCTTTGCTGGCGGCGGTCAAAAGCTCTCAGATGCCGCTGCCGCCAGCCTTCAACGCTTCTCCTGTCCAACCTTGGTCGGAACCCGAAGAGCATCCAGAGGTAGCGGCTGCTGCCGAGGCGATCGAGCCTGAATCCCCAGCCAATACGGAACTCAACAAATTAGCCCAAGTATCCGTCATTCAATTGCAGGAGAGCGAAACCTACCAGCCTGATGAGCCGGCAACTGACTCGGCAGAACCGGTTGCGGAACCTGAACTGCCGGTGGCGGAGTCGGAACCCGAAACTGCTACCAAAGTGGACACCCAAGAATTGGCCAGGGCTTTTCAAATTTTGAACTCCGTTGAAACCTTTGGCATTCAAGAAGTGCGATCGAGTGTGGCAAAACCTACAGCAGTCGCGCAACCCGACTGGCTGACCTTGATTGCCAGTCCGCTGCGGGCTTCTAAAAAACGCCGATCGCTAGCTGAAATTGAATTGCCGAGTTTTCGATAGCGAACTGAAGTTGCTAGTGTTGAGTTTTGAGTCAAAACTCAACACTCTTTTCTCCCCTTTCCCATACCGTAGGTGAGAGCATAGCTGGTAGCCAACAGCCACAGCCAAACAGCCGGATACCGGGGTTCCAACCAAGGCTGTACGCTGCGGGCGAAGCTGGGAAGCCATCCGAAGAGGAAACTGGCCAAAGCCAGCAGAGTAAAATTCAAGTAACTTCCCAGCCAGCGCCAAATATCCCCCAAGCTGACAAAATCTAAAATCCACAAGAGGAGAGAAGGGTTTTTTCCGGCTGCTTCGATCGCCAGTCGGTTGAAAGTTAGCCAGTCGGTTCTGTCTTTGATAAAAGTTTCGGCGACGGCGAGTTTTTGTGCTGCCAAAATACCAAAAAAGGTATTGAGAATTGAATTAATTCTTTGGGGTGGCAAACTAAGACCCGTGGGAACCATCATGCCTTTAGAAAACAGCCAAGTTACTGAAACATTGCTCTGGTAGGCGCGAATTTGATTTAAGTGATTTGCCGTCAACAAATTGTGCTTTAAAGCTGTATCCAAAAGGTCTGTTAAGCGGAAAAGATTGCGGACGAGGGAGCCGAAGCCGGTGAAAACGAGGGGAGATTGCAAGGATGCTGCGTCCCCGATCGAGATTAGGCGATCGATCGCCACGGAGCGATCGCTGCTGTTAGTGCTAAAATGCCCCGGAATATAACCAAAGGTCGGTTTTTTCCACACCAATTTATCGACATCGCAGCGGCGGTATTCCGGCAAAATTGCGAAAAAATCCTCGTACATTTCCAGCAAAGAACCGGGATTCTCTGGATGTACTTGGTGGTAGTGAAATAGATAAACTGTCTGTTCTGTGCCGGCGCCGGGAAACAACTCCCAAATGAGCTGGCGCCCGCGGGAAATGTCCCCGTGAGTGCAGAGCACATCCCCGTACTCGCAATCCCATACTCCCGGCTCAAATCCTCCGTCGATGACTGCTCCCACTGTCGGACAAACGCTATCAAAAGTCCGCCCTTCGTTCAATTGCCAAGCGATCGGAGAAGCCGAACCCATTGCATCCACCAGCAACCGTCCTAATGCAGTACGATCGGCTTTTGTCGGCAAGTGGCGGCCCTGAACTACTACTTTTTCTGCTTCAACATCGGCTCTCAGAAACTCTGTTTCGTCCCAGATTTCTCCACCAGCTTCTGTTAGCTTAAGTCCCGCTAAATTCAGCAATTTCTCTCCGTCCAAAGCTAAATTGAGTACCTTTGGTGTGTGCAGAACTGGCGCTTTAGCAACGGGCGGATTGTTAGCATCAAAAAACTTGTTGTAGCCATCTTTGTATTCTCTGGCAATCAAAGTTTCGATTTCTGCAGCAGTAAATAAATCCAAATCAATTAAGCTTTGAATTTCGTCCCGCGAAATATTCCACTCGCGATTCATCCGCCCGAAAGGCGTTCGCTCAACTAGCAGCACTCGGTAGCCCAATCTCGCCATGACTGCCGCGTGAATCACTCCCAAGGCCCCGCCAATATAAATTAAGTCGTAAAAAGTATTGCCAGAATGGGACACCGAAATCGTGTCTTCTGCCTTCTTCCCTGTTCCCTCTTCCTTGAAAAACACTACTTGTTTTGGCTTTTGAGGATTGCGAGTGCCTTCGCGCCAACGCTGTTCCCACCAGTAGACGCGCTTGAGGTCGTATTCGCCTTGAGGCATTTTTTGGAAGTATTTGACGGTCAAGGGGTAATCGGGGGCAAGAGCCTCAAAAATTGACTGTTTGGAGAGGTCTATGACAGGGGGTTCCCGGTAGCGATCGGGAAACTTGTTTTTCACAGCAAGATTCAGAGCTTGCAGGAACTTTCTTTCTCCAACGGGCGCCTCTTCTAGACGAAAGACTTTTAAATAAGTGGTGCGTTGCAGTGACCAGACAAAGAGGGAAAGTTCTGTCGATCGGGAATTGTCGTTTTCGGAATTGGTGTTAGCGAAGGCGGGTTTTGGATTGGCATTTTGAGTTCCAGACAACACAACCTCGGCTGCTGTTGCGGTTGACAGCAGGCGAAAGCCATCAGGAGTAATAATTTTTTCTCCGATTCCGGGATCGAATTCGTCCTGCAACCAAGTGCAGACGGCTGCTGTATCCGGTGTCGGGACTTCTAGATAAAGAATTTCTTGCATGATTAGGGTCTCAATTCTGAATAAATTAATAAAGATGGGGGAGTTGACAAGGGAGCAAAGTAGGCTATACTCCCGAATACTTATTGAGTTTTAAATAAGTTTACAATGTTCTCAGATTTTTAGGTTTTCGATCGCTCTTGCTCTCGGTGGGGGCGCAACGGCTGAATATCTACTCCCTTTGGTATGCACTCCTATGAATTATCCCATTCCTACGAATCCTCAAGAAATGATTGCTTTGCGACAGCAGCCGCTGAATGAAGAATTGGTGGCGTCGGCGATCGCGGGTGTGATTCAAATAGCTCGATCGCGATCTCAGTCTTTGGATGAATTGAAGGCTGAGGTACTCGCCGACGACAATCTGCTCGATTTTGCTCAGAGGCTATGGCTGAGCGACATTGTGGCTCAAGCTTGGGAAAATTTGCCTTAGACTAGACTGCTGCTAAAAGATCTACTTAATTAGAGGTGAACTTAAAATGGTACAAACAAGATTAAAATCCTTAACTTTAGAAGAGTTTCTCCAACTACCCGAAACCAAACCCGCCAGCGAATACATTGATAATCAAATTATTCAGAAGCCAAGGCCACAAGGAAAACACAGTGCGACTCAATGCGAACTAATTATTTTCATTAACGCTATATTAAAACCCAAAAAAGTTGCACGAGCATTTCCCGAACTCCGGTGTACCTTTGGCGGCAGGTCAACAGTGCCTGATGTTTCAGTATTTGTCTGGAACAGAATTCCCGCCGATGATAACGGCGAAATTGCTAATGTCTTTCCCATAGCTCCTGATTGGACAATTGAGATTTTGTCGCCAGACCAAAGTCAAACTAAAGTTACTAAAAATATTCTGCACTGCTTAAATCATCAAACTCAAATGGGCTGGCCGATCGATCCCGACGAACAATGCGTTTTTGTTTATGTCCCCCAGCAACAGACAGCAGTATTTGATGAACCAAAAATGCTGCTACCTGTGCCGTCCTTCGCTAACGAACTGCGGTTGAGTGTCGGAGAATTATTTGGCTGGCTGCTGAATTGACACTCTCCTGGCTAAAGCCGAGGAGATTCTTGATTCGCAGAATCGACTTGCCGGTGCAGAATTACTTCAACATCGGTAGCGGTCAATTCTCCACAAGCGTTCGGATCTAAGATCCAAGTTCCGACGTGCCCCGCCGTACTCAATCCCCGACTCAGGATATTTTTAGCTGCGTTCCAGTCACGATCTAATACGCATCCACACCGACAAGCGTGGGTTCGCGTTGAGAGACTTTTCTTAACAATTGTTCCGCAACTAGAGCATTCTTGACTTGTTCCGTTAGCTGGTACGGCAATCGTAATTCTTCCGAATACTTTGCCAAAATATTCCAGCCAAATTCGGAACGTATACCAAGATGCGTCGTTAATCGATTTTGCTAGAGAGTGATTCTTCACCATATTTTTAATCCTCAAATCTTCGTAGACTACGCAGTCGTTAGACTGGATGACGCATCTTGCCAACTTCACGGCAAAATCTTTACGCTGTCTGCTGATTTTGAGGTGGCGCTTCCCTAGAATCGCTCTAGCTTTTTTTCTGTTTTGCGAACCCTTGACTCGTTTTGAAACTCGTTTTTGGGATTTCTTCAACCTGCGTTCTCCCTTGCGGAGGAAACGCGGGTTATCAACTGCAATGCCATTTGAGTCAGTGTAAAACTCTTTAAGTCCTACATCTAACCCGATGGTGTTACCCGTGATTTCAATCTTTTCAGAACGGTCAACTTGAATGCAAAACTGGACATAATATCCGTCTGCTCGCCTTACCAAACGTACTCGTTTGATTTGACTGCGCTGAGAGAAATGTAAGTCGCGCGTTCCTTTTAACTTGAGCGTTCCGATTCCTTTTTTATCGGTAAAAGTGATTGATTTCCGGTCGTATGCCAGACGCCAGCCCGTAGTCTTGTATTCGACGGAGCGGTTGTGTTTCTGGAATTGCGGGAATCCTTTTTTTCCTGGGACTTTCTTTTTACAGTTGTCGTAGAATCGGGAGATTGCCGCCCACGCTCTTTCTGAGCTCGATTGTCGAGCCATGCTATTCAAGTCATCGCCAAACGGAAATTCCTTAGCTAAAACAGCGCTATACTTGTTCAATGCGTATCGATCAACTTTTTCGTTGTCCATCCAAAACCGCAGTGCTTTGTTTCGGATGAACTGCACCGTTCTAATTGCTTCGTCTACAGCTTCAAATTGCTGCTTTTTACCGTATGCTTTCAACTCGAAAACTAACATGACTTCGACCTCATCACGATAGTCTTATGCTACCAGAGTCGGCTTAATATCCCTCTAGTTGTTCACAAAGATTTACATGGTTTTACTTGACAGCGCCATCCTGAGAGCTCAGAAAATAGACTGGGAGGCTAAAGCCTCTTTGTCCCTTTCATCCCCGGACTAAAGTCGCGGGGTTTTCAGGGTATTATTTATAATCTTCGGAAGAGTGTCCTATTTTTAATATTTTTTACTTTTCCCTACTGACAACAGTCAACAGTTAACAGTCAACAGTCAACAGTTAACGGACTAACGCAACTCAACTTCTCGCTTGACTTCTGTCAAAACTCGATCGCCCCGCATCAATCGGTATTCGGCCCGCCAAACTCCGGGAGTCAGAGGAGAATTCGTACTGTTTCTTTTGCCGACATAGCCCAACCAAGTACGGCTGGGGGCTTTAATTTCATTGGTTCGATCGGCGATGGTTGTGCCGTTGGGTGCAAATAATTTGTATTGTTCGCGATCGCCCTTGAGCACTCCGTAACTTTGCACCCAAAACAACAAAGCTGGACTGTTTGCAGGGAGTTGAGTCTCTGAAAATTGTCCTTCCCAGACAGCGTTGATATCGGGTGGCTTATTGGCAAAACCGGCCCTAATTAAACCTGTGGAAATATAGTCCAGAGGTTTGTCCCAAATTGGATTGCGGGCGATGTTGCAGCCTAACTTGGCGTCGGGGCCGACAAAGGGATCTACGGGTTTGCCTTGATAGCGAAAAGTTACGTGTACGTGGGGGAAAGATGCCATCCCAGAGTTTCCCACCATGCCCAAAACTGTGCCTTTTTGTACCTGCGTACCCGGTTTGACGGCCACGCTGCCTTTGCGGAGGTGGCAGTATTGGGCTTCCCAACCACCGCCGTGGTCGATTACCATGCCGTTGCCGCATTCTGTGCCTGCGATGCTGGCTTTGTCTGTATCGTTTTGTAAACGCCGATCGACCACACCATCTCGCGATCGCAAAACTTTGCCTGCTGCGGAGGCAATAACTGGCACTCCTTTTGCCATTGCTTTGGCGTCGGGAATCGCAAAGTCTGTACCGTCGTGGCCGTCGTAGGTTTGGCGCCCGCAGCCAAAATCGACGGCGGTGGGGCCTGGATCGCGATCGAAATACAGCAACACAAAACAGTCTTTGCCTAGGGTACAGTCGATCGGCTTACCGAATTGCGGGTTGTTGGGCTTTTGGGCGACTGCGGAAGAGACGAGACGCTGGGCGATCGTGTGGGCTTCGGCGATCGGCGCACTTACTCCGCTGTTATTAGCACAGCTAGAAATACTTGTCAACCCCACGGTCAACAAAATTGCAGAAATGTGTTTTTTTGATAGTATAGTCATTCGCCCGTTGGAGGTAAAAGCTGAGGTAGGTAGTGAAAAATCAATTAATCATTCAGAATAGAGTTGCTCAATCATCTAGACGACTGGTAAGGCTTTTTCGTTTCCTATATTTGTTGTATTATTTTGAGTTTGAACTTTTAAAATTTTAATTACTTCAAGAATGCGCTCTAAAATTCGATCGCTCATTTCGATAATTCGGCTGGCCGGGCTTGCTGTGGCGGCTTTGGCGATGTGGGGATTTTCCACTATTGCCGAAGAGGTCTTGGAAAAGGAAAGTTACGCTTTCGATACCTCTATTTTACTATATCTTAGGAGCCTGCACACTCCGCTGCGCGATCGAATAATGCTGGGCTTTACCTTTTTGGGCGAGCCGAAGTTGCTGCTAGTGATTTGTCTGACGTTGGGTATTGTTTTGCTAGCGCGCAATCACCGATCGGAAGCTGCAACTATTGCCATCGCCGGCGGTGGAGCGATGGGTTTAAATTTACTGTTAAAAAAACTTTTTGCCCGCGCTCGACCTCAACTTTGGGAGCGCGTTGTTAATGTAACATTTTACAGTTTTCCTAGCGGACACGCGATGATTTCAATGGTTATTTACGGTTTGCTAGGATATTTTTTGGGTGCACGTTTTCCCAAGCAGCGCTGGTCGATTTACAGCTTGACAGTTGTATTGATTGCTGCTATTGGTTTGAGCAGGCTTTACCTAGGAGTTCACTGGCCTACCGATGTTATTGCTGGTTATACGGCTGGTGTGGTGTGGCTGATCGCCTGTATTCTCAGTTTGGAAATATGGAAGGAATTGCGTTCTTTGACTACGGCTTCTAAAGAAGAGTTTTTGTCACCGGACAATTCTCAAGAATAATTTTTAAATTTCTACTCAAGACTGACTATTTGCTTTTGGGTAAAACACATGGCAATCCCTTTTTCGTAGTAAGCTGCCTCGTTAATAAAAATTGGATATACGGTCGATTTACCTTCATACAATACCGACTCGCCATCAAAGGTCAAAAACATCGGATCGCCGGGATTCAGGGCTTGATAATCTCTGGATTGCAGGTGAGGATGAATCATTGCCTGAATTTCTCCCTTCTCGTTTCTGGGATAGTCGATCGCCCCAATGGTGTGATAAATAGTCAGGGGATTTTTTGCAGGAGGGATTGTGCCTTGATTGTAGGCTTCTACGCCGTCTAAAATTCGGCTGACAACTTGCTCAGTTTGCTGAAATAAAGACGCATCTAATACGCCTTGCGGGACTGCACCAACTTCCAGCGTACCGCCTAATTCCGAAAGCGATCGCAGCAAATTACTATCATGACTCTTGGTTGTAGAAGCGAGTAGCTTGAGGTGGGGATGCACAGAGGTTAAATAAGCTGCTAGTTGCAGGTTAAATGGATGATGGCTGGCGAGAATAAAAGTTAGCCCCATGTTGGAGGTGGTGCTGTGCAAATCGATAATTACCTTGGGCTGATGAGTGTTTTTTGAGCTAAAAATGCCGTAGATTTCTTTCGCCCGCTGGGCTTCATAGCTGGAGAGATGGGGATTTTCTAAATCTTCCTGTCGAAAGCAGCGGTTGAGGTCGATATCGACGTAGCGCGTCCCGATTTCGCAAGCTTTGGGATTGGCTAGCAGGGTGATTGTTTCAAAAGTCGATCGCCCAATTAACTCTGGCGCGCGATCGAATTTATTCACGAGGTAAATTCCTGTGAGTTCGTTTCCGTGGGTTCCTCCCACTATGGCAACACGTTTAATTTGATTCATAAACAAATAACTTCCTATTCCAACTGCCGCAATATCTCTCGAAGTCTGTTGACTTGAGATTAATAACGTCTTACTATCCAGATTAGCTAAGGTTCTAGTATATGTCCAATATTTAATTAAGTAGTACGTTATATTTAAAAGATATAGTAGTGGCTAATTAATGGAACTTCGACATTTGCGGTATTTCATTGCAGTAGCAGAAGAGTTGAACTTCAGTCGCGCTGCGGCACGTTTACACATGGCGCAGCCTCCTCTCAGCCAGCAAATTATGGCACTGGAAGATGAAATTGACGTGCAGTTGTTCGACCGCACCAAACGACCCCTTCAGTTAACTTGGGCAGGACAGGTTTTTTTAGAAGAAACTCGTTCGATCCTCGCGCAGGTGGACAATGCTGTCAAAAGCGCAAAACGCGCCAGTCGCGGAGAAATCGGGCGTTTGATTGTCGGTTTTAACAGTTCGATGGCAAACTGTTTGTTGCCGGATATTTTGCGAGTTTATTGCGATCGATTTCCGAAAGTGGAATTGATTTGGCGGGAGTTAGCCACCTCGCTGCAATTGCAAGCCCTGCGCGATCGGCATTTGGATGTTGGGTTTTTCCATTTAATGTCCTCAATGATTCAAGAATCCGATTTATGTTCAGTGACAATTTGGCAAGAACCTTTGATTGCGGCACTACCAGAAAATCATCGGTTAGTTAACGAACTTCAAGTTTCTTTAAAAGAACTTGCAGAGGAATCGTTTATTCTTCCCTCTCGTCGATTTGCGCCCGGCTTGTCCGAACAAATAGAACATTTGTGCCAACAATTTGGTTTCTCTCCTAATGTTATTCAAGAAGGGACAATGATGCTGACAATACTCGGCTTAGTCGCGGGCGGCGTGGGAATTGCTTTGCTGCCGGCTAATGCTCAAAATATTCAACGGAAGGGCGTTATTTATAAAAGTATTGCGGAATCTACGCCAACTGTTCCGATGGCAGCGGTATGGAGGGCAGACGATAATTCGCCGATTTTGCGCGAGTTTTTGGAAGTGACAAAGGCGATGGCCAAATAGGTGAGATACAGCCGATAAATTACCAATTACCAAAAGGTATCTCCCGACTCCAGAAAACCGCTGTAGTATTATAAACTATCTGTATAGGATTTATCGAGGTGTTGCCATGCGGAAAATTGTACTATTCATTGCATCTAGTCTGGACGGTTATATCGCCCGAACGAATGGCGATATTGACTGGCTGTTTACAGACCAAAATTACGGTTATACTAAATTCTTAGATAGCATCGATACGGTTCTCATGGGTCGAAAGACTTACGAACAAGTTCTAACTTTTGGCGAGTATCCGTACCAGGAAAAAAAGAGTTATGTTTTTACGAAAAATCTAGATTTTCAAGCCACTTATGATGTCGAAGTGGTAACACATTTAGACAGTTTTGTCAATGATTTGCGCTTGCTTGAGGGCAAAAATATTTGGTTAGTGGGAGGTTCTTTGCTGATTCGCGATTTCCTGAATCAAAACTTTGTCAACGAGGTTATTCTCTCGGTGCACCCGATTATTTTGGGCGAGGGAATCCCTTTATTTGTTAATCCCATAAATACTACAGCTTTGCAGTTAACTGGATGTCAGACATACAGTTCTGGTATGGTTCAGCTATCTTACGATGTCACCACTTGAGGGCGCGCCCAATTGCTAAGTCGCTTGCAAAATACTGTCACTTGATTATCAAAAAACGTAGGATAAAACTTAGTAATTTGGCTGATGATGAAATGTGTTTGTTACTTTTTGTTATTAATATTTTTTTTCTGGGTGGCGCTTCCTGCTGAGGCCTCTGTATGCCGCAATTATCGAGGAAGCGAGATTTGCATTGTCGATATCAAACGCAGTGCGAAAAACTATTGGGAATACAGGGTAATTCTGAGTGTTGACGGAGTGAAACAGCCTCTGGAAGTCTACAATTGCCGCGATCGCACTACGGTTAAGAAAGATGGCACTGTTTTGGCGTTTGGACAAAACAACCCTGGTGAAATCGTCTGCCGTTTTTTTAATCAGAAATAAGTAAATGAAGTTATTGTAGGGTGCGCTTCGGGGTGAATGTGGCTACCACAAACTCAAGAATTTTTCCCGAAGCGCAGCCTACGTTAGAATTTGCCGTCTACTGCTGAAACGCAGCGTTCGCAAATTAGCGGATGTTCGATCGACTCTCCGACGTGAGTAGAGTAGTTCCAGCAACGATCGCACTTTTCGCCGTCTGCTTTGACTACACCAATCGCCAACTCGGGAGACTGATAACTGTACGGCAATTCTTGCATAATTGCATTCGATTCTACCAGTTCCACTTCCGAAGTAATGAACAAATACCGCAGTTCGTCTACACCGTTGCCGGTCATTGTAGAATCGTGCCCTGCAGCTATTTCAGCAGGAATTTCTGGTTTGGGTTCGATCGCAACTAATTCTGCTTGCGGGATTTGGGGTGTTTCTACAAACACTTTTTCGGCTGGGGCTGTTTGTGCGATCGGCTGTGTTTCTACAAGCACAAGCGCTGTATCCAATGCCGGTGCGAGGACGATCGCCTTTGTTTCTGCAAGTACAAGCGCTGTACTCCGGCCCACCACATCTGCTATCAGGAAATCAATTTGTTCTGCAATTTCTTGACGGTTGGCGGCAAACAACAAGTGACGGAAAGCAAACCAGATTGTAAATAAGATGCCGATGACTTCAAAGAGGCCTCCCAACACCGGAATCTGATTCATCGTATCCAAAATCGCCAGCGTTACTCTGCCCGTTACTAACACAGAGGCTAACAGCCCAAGTGTTACCAGCGCTTGTTGGTATTCTGTAAAAAAGTTGCCCGCGTATTCAGGTAAATTAGCCACAAACTCGGCGGCTCGATCTAAGATTGGCCCAGAATCTGAAGCCGACAGTTCAGGGGCGGAATACTCTACTATCTTAGAAGATCGATCGCCCTTTTCTGCGATCGTTTCCGCCTCAACATAAACTGTGTTTTCTGTCAAGACTTTGGCAACTTTTGCCGCTTGTTCTTCCTGTCGATCTTGTGCTGCTTTTGCTTTCTCCTCTGCCGCTAACTCGATGACTGAATTTTGCGATCGCACGTAATCCACCAATTCTTCGCTGCTGGGATTCAAAGCTTGCAATTGCTCTCTTTTCTCAACATCGGGAACGTACAATAAAACCTTAGCTTCCAAGGAAGAACCGATCGCCTTTTCAATCCGGGCTTTTTCCAAAACCTTGTTAACTTCGCCGCGCACTTGCCGCAAATACTGCCAGCGCGCAGCCAATTCTGGATTGTGCCACGAAGCATCAATTTGCACCCAGCCGGCTTCAAACACGGACTTGTAAGGAGTCGGATAGGGAAGGTACTGCCAAATATCCTCGGCCATGTGACACAAAACAGGTGCGATCGCCCTTGCTAAATTCTCCACAGCAATTGCAATCACCGTCTGACAACTGCGGCGGCGACGGGTATCTGTCGCGCTGATGTAAAGTCTGTCTTTGGCAATATCCAAGTAAAAATTCGACAAATCCACCGTGCAAAAATTCTGCACAGTTTGGAAAAATCTGGAAAATTGGAAGCTTTCAAAAGCATCTTGGACTTCCGCAAAAACTTCGCCCATTCTGTGCAGCATATAGCGGTCGAGTTCCGGCAATTCCTCGCAAGCAACGGCATCCTTTGCCGGATCGAAGTCGTGCAAATTGCCCAGCAAAAACTTAGCTGTATTGCGAATTTTCCGGTAAACATCCGACTGCTGTTTGAGAATGTTTTTGCCCAAAGGCACGTCTGCAGAGTAGTCTACCGAAGACACCCACAACCGCAAAACATCGGCGCCGTATTCCTTAATTACGACGGCCGGATCGACGACATTTCCTTCAGATTTGCTCATCTTGCGCCCTTTTTCATCGAGCACAAAACCGTGAGTCAAAACAGTTTTGTAAGGAGCAACGCCGTTAGTTGCTACACTAGTCAGCAAGCTGGATTGAAACCAGCCGCGGTGTTGGTCTGAACCTTCCAAATAGATATCAGCAGGATAGTTTAATTCCGATCGACCTTTGGCAACTGCGGCCCAGGAAGAACCGGAATCAAACCACACATCCATCGTGTCTGTGCCCTTGCGGTAAGTGCGGCCGTTATTGCGGTAAGATTCCGGCAGCAATTCATCGATCGACAATTCCCACCAAGCATCCGAACCGCGTTCGGCAAAGATGCCTTGCACGTGGGCGATGGTTTCTTCATTTAACAGCGGTTCGTTGGTTTCTTCGTCGTAGAATACGGGAATGGGAACGCCCCAAGTCCGCTGGCGAGAAATACACCAATCCGATCGATCGCCCACCATTGCAGTAATCCGATTTTCCCCTTGGGCGGGAATCCAATTCACATCGGCGATCGCTTTTAAGGCTTCATCTCGGAACCCTTCAACGGAGGCAAACCACTGTTCCGTCGCCCTAAAAATAGTCGGCTTTTTCGTGCGCCAATCGTAAGGATAAGAGTGAGCGTAACTTTCCTCTTTAATCAAACAATTTGCTTCGGCAAGGGCATCAATCACTGCCGCATTGCCATTTCCTAGGACATTTAAACCTGCGAACTGTCCGGCTTCTGCGGTGAAATTTCCGTTCTCGTCTACGGGCGTTAAAACTGGCAAACCGCAGCGTTTTCCTACTATAAAGTCTTCTTGTCCGTGGCCGGGGGCAGTGTGCACCAATCCCGTCCCGGAATCAGCGGTAATGTAGTCGCCACCGGCAACAATTGGACTTTCGCGATCGAACAGCGGGTGTTTGTAGATGCAGCCTTCTAATTCTTTGCCTTTGAAGGTGGCAAGTATTTTTAATTCAGTGTTAAAAGTTGCCGACAGCCGATCGACCGCATCGACAGCTACTAACATAAATTGTTGCGCGATGTGGGAATTTGCCGGCGGTTCCACCACCGCATAAGTCAGTTCGGGATTGACTGCGATCGCCAAGTTTGCCGGAATCGTCCAGGGGGTAGTCGTCCAAATCGCCGCCCAGAGGCTCGGCATATAGCGCTTGAGCTTCGTTTGCAGGGATTTTGACAATTTTTTCACGTGGAAGCCCACGTAGATGCTGCGCGACGTGTGGCCTTCGGGATATTCCAATTCGGCTTCGGCGAGGGCTGTTTTCGAGCTCGGGCTCCAGTGAACCGGTTTAAAGCCGCGGTAGATGTAGCCTTTGAGAACCATTTGACCGAAAACGCCGATTTGGGCGGCTTCGTATTCGGGTTTCAGGGTTAAATACGGGTGTTTCCAGTCGCCCCAAACGCCGTAGCGCTGGAAGGATTCGCGCTGCTGTTCCATTGTTTGCTGCGCGAAGGCGGAGGCTTTGCGGCGGAGTTCGATCGGCGTAAGATTTAGCCGATCGTCCGATTTCATGTTCTGCAATACTTTAAGTTCGATCGGCAATCCGTGACAATCCCAACCCGGCACGTAGCGGACTTTTTTGCCGCGCAGGATTTGGTAGCGGTTGATAAAGTCTTTGAGGATTTTGTTGAGGGCGTGGCCGATGTGGAGTTGTCCGTTAGCGTAGGGTGGGCCGTCGTGGAGGACGAACAAATCGCCTGGGTTATTTTCCGAAAGGCGATCGTAGATTTCTCGATCTGCCCAAAATTGTTGCAGTTCTGGTTCCCGTTTGACGGCGTTGGCGCGCATATCAAACTTGGTTTTGGGCAGATTTACCGTGTCTTTGTAAGATTTAGCTTCCATTTTTGACAAACTTTTTATGTAGTTAGTTGTTAGTAGTTAGCGGTTATTTGAGAGATGATATCAAGTCCGGTTAAATAATCATAATTAAGTTTGTAGTGACAACTTTAGTCCTCTCTCGTCCTTGAAGAGCTGACAACCAGATATTCTAGTATAGGCGATCGACCGCACATTCGATCGAACCAAATCCGTAGAGCTCTCTCTCTTCTCGGACTCTGCGCCCTCTGCGCCCTCTGCGGTTAAATCATTCATAAACCGAGGTGGCGCTACTCACTCAGCCAACTGAACATTTCACCGACGGTGAGATTAAAGGATGCCGCGAAGGTGGGAACGGGGATGCGATCCCTGTCTAACTCGTTTGACGGCGAGTCCGACAGGGATTGAAATCCCTGTCTCATAGCGCAAGTCCTCTGCAAGAGGACTGAGGAGGTTGATTGACGTGCAATGCACAACTCAACATCGAGTTAAATAGAGACTTGCAGTCGGTTTTAGGGGAAACTCAACATCGAATTGAATTGACACTTGCAGTCGGTTTCAACCGACTTTCGCTATGAGACAGGGAATTCATTCCCTGTCGGACTGTCTGTCTCATAGCGCAAGTCCTCTGCAAGAGGACTGAGGAGGTTGATTGACGTGCAATGCACAACTCAACATCGAGTTAAATAGAGACTTGCAGTCGGTTTTAGGCGAAACTCAACATCGAATTGAATTGACACTTGCAGTCGGTTTCAACCGACTTTCGCTATGAGACAGGGAATTCATTCCCTGTCGGAATGTCGGAATGTCGGAATGTCGGACTAGGGCAAGTGAAAACCCCTCAGAGAAATACTCCCAACCCCCGGCTAACGGCATTTCCCATGCGATCGCACAATGACGCGGCCGGCACTCCCTGTCCTTGCTGTTCCCATTTTTCCACGAGTTGGCGGCCCAGGGGAGTGAGGCGAAAACTGTCGGTAATCCCTTGTCCGTCTACTTCCCGCCGCAACACGCCGACTTGGATCAGCCACAGCAGGGAGTTTTCGGCTGCGAGTTCGGATACGGGCGATCGGGTGTAGCCGCTTTCGACACCCGCATTTGAGGCGATCGCACTTAGGAAAACACTGTTATCGCGGATGGTCTGGAAGAAGTGTAATTCAAAAGGGGAACAGCGGACGGCGCGATCGGCTCTTTTGACAGTGCGATCGGGATAACTAATAGATTTAAACGCTTCGGATGGGATAAAAGTCATTGAGAGAACTTTTGAGTAGCTACTACTTTTATCATCACCTATTTATAGTCAAGAGAGTAGATTTCTGAAAAATATAGACACAACTGAGCCGTTGAAGTGGTGGGTGTTGGGGAGGATCGATCGTTCAACCTCCAACACCCACATCCAAAAAAGCGATTCCTAACGGATAACTACGCTAACGCATATTAATTATTGAGTAACTCTTCAATTTTTCTTTCAAAATCATCACATTCTTGTATCAATCGAATTATTACTCGACCGAAATAATTAACATCTATCAAACTCATCTCTGCGTTATGAATAATTGAAAACGTTTGTTTGCCTCCGAGTTTTTGCAAAGCCCAAAAACCCAGTTTATATTCAGCATTTTTTCCAAGAAGAAACGTAGATAGATTATGGGGGACATCATCTATATCGTCAAATTTTAAACCACTAGGACAAGAAAATTCAAGAGTAGAATCATACTTGACAATCAATAAAGTTTGAGTAGTTCCAGACTCCATATCAAACTTAATTACAGCTATTTCATTATCAATCCTAGAAATATTCCAGCCAATATCTCGGCAGTACCCCTCGATCGTCGAGCGGAATTTAAAGGAAGAAAATAAATCTTTATCAATAGCCATAGTTTCATCTCCTGAATCAATCGGTTTACTTGTAGCTAATCTTGTCCATTCTCGTCCCGTACAAACCTGACACTCTGAAGGCTTCATCAGTGAAACAACTTCATTCCCACAACCTTTACACTGATAGGTTTTTTTCATAAAAAAGTGATTTGTTTATAATTTCGACTTCAGATTGATAATTAGCTTATTTCTACCATCTTTAGGTGGAGCGCCATTATTATAAAAATATTTAATTTTTTGATGAACTTGATTAATATCAGGTCTTTCTTCATAATTTAAAGCTAACATCTCTGCTATTAATTTACGCACTTCTGTATCTAGCGGATCTTCAATGAGAGTACCGCGCAATTTAGTTGTATTTTTAATCGATGGTAATTCCAGTTTTTTTCGATCCAGAATAGCTTCGTGAGCATAAGTATACTTTTCTGATAACATCGGACGAGTACCTGTCCAATATTGAGTGAAAATTAAACCCAGGGAAAAAATATCGGATTTTTTAGTGGGTGCAGGCGTCTTTCCTGCTGTGGCAATATGTTTGGCAAATTCTGGGGAATAATATACCGGATCGCCGACTAAAAATTCTGCCGCGATCGATTCTCCTTCAAGAATGCTGCTATCAAAATCAATAATTTTAGCAACTTGCCTCCCTTCCCATTTTTGAATCAGCACATTATCTGGTTTTAAGTCAAGATGGACAATCCCATTTGAGTGTAAAATTTTCAGTGCGCCTGCTGCTGTTAGCATGACAAATAAACGCTCTTTGGGCTTTAGTGTATGTATTTCCTTTGATAAGGAACTGGTATCGACTTTTTGGCAGACTTTGAAAAAATGTTCGCCATAATCATCACCGTACTTAAAAAAGTCCACCATCACTACTACTGATCCCCCTGCACCACAAGCAGATAGTGCTGTTTGAATAGCTAGCTGCTTTCTAGCAAATTCTTCACACTGATCGCGCCGCTTTTGTTTTCCTTTTTCGCTTCCTGGTGCATCTTTGCCTGGATAAACTGGACTGAGGAATTTTTTGACAAAATATTCGTTGCCATTGTATATAGCAAAACCCCATTGACATTGACCACCGTTAGCACTATCAAAATCACGGGTTACTACATATTTTTCCGCAATAACATCACCTTTTTTGTAAGACATCTGTTATTAATATCTCCTGCCGTTCAACTTATTCATAATTTTATAATACATTTGTTGCGCTTCTTGGTGCATTTTATGATCCAGTTGCAAAGAATTTTCCAAGACTCTTTGAAGACTATTCAAGGCTGCATTGAATTCTCCTTCTATTTCTTGTAGCTGTGCCATAAAGTAGTAAATTACAGTATTTTTACCATAAGGTAAGAGTTTATTATTATGAACTAGACGGTGACAAAATTGTATAGCTGAATTAGCAGAGTCGCATTTATTGCCTGTGGATTTCCTCAGAGACATCACAAAAAAGTTCAAGTGCTCCTGCCAGTTGTCTAATTTGTCTGAACCCTCACTCTTAAAAAATTTTTGATAACAATCAACTGACTTATTTGGGTTATTTAAATAATAGTAAATACAACCTAAAATTTGATATGATTCCACAATTTTTTCGACAGCTATAAGTTTTTCCACAGCCGACTTGTTTAAAACAAGTTCCTCAAAGTTGGAAGCCGCTTTTTTGAATAACTCTCCTCTGTTATAATTGCTTTCGGTAAAAGCTAATTTAGTGTAAATCAATCCTAAAAGATATTTAGCTTTACTGTGATGAACCTCAATCTTCAAAACTTGAATGCACACATTTTCAGCTTCTTTTAAGCGATTATTTTCATAATAAGAGTAAGCCTGGTTCAATAAACTTTGAATTTCTTCAGCTTTTGCTGCTGCTTTTTCTCTAGATGTTTGGCTAAGTTCTTTAAATGGATTTGTACTAGAACTAGAAGTGACTGAAGCGACTGAACTGGATGAATAATCTTCTGATACGGGTAGTTTAGGAGTAGCTATTGGCTGAATATCTTGAATAAATTGAAAATAATATTCATAATCAATTCTATACTTTTCCCACAGAGTTTGTACATCCTCATAGCGAGCATTAGCCGTAGGAGCAATAAAGTTTTCTTGGAGATACTGCAAACGTTCTTGATAAGAACTCTTTAAGTGCTTTATCCCATTAAATCCTACTGGATAGAGAATTAAAGAAACATCATCTTGCTTAATCTCTGTGTATCTTTGTTTAATTAATTCTTGCCAAGTATTTTTATCCATTGTATCCCCTTCTGACTTATAGAGCCTCTCTAGCAACAACTTTTCAAATTCCCAAGGAGCCGAAAAATACTGAAAACAGCCGTCAGTACAAGCTAAAAAACAGCCAGGTTCTTTAATATCATAATGCTGAAAATGAATTTGCCATGTCGGATTTATATCGGCGGTTAAATATTGAGACATGGGTGGATCTTGTCTCAGCATTTCTAAGGCATCTTTGGGAGTTACTAAGTCATCTTTGGTAAGTTGTTGTAAACCTTTAGTTGGACTGAGAAAATAAATTCGTGAATCTCCCATCCAAGCCAAGTTAGCTTCAAAAATTCTTTCTTGTCCTTTTTGCTTGGGAATGCTAGCCAGGGCGATCGTTGTACAAAGTTTATGTTCCACTAAAGAACCTTTTAGCCGAGATGAAGTTTTCGGCTGCATTTCGATATCTGCTTTAATTTTCAGCGATCGGCAAATCTGCTGTTGCAATTGAATGACATTTTCTGGCTTTATTTCACCGCGCCATTGTTTGAAGAATGTTTTGCTGATTTGACATGATTCTTCTGAGGCAATACGTCCCCCTGTTTTACCACCGTAACCAGCCGATCGGCCTCCTAATCCGTCAAACACGCCCATCAAGAAAGTTTGTCCAAAATCTTCAGCTAGGTTGGCATCTTCGCCTTTGTCTTCAGCAACTTCTATATTTACTACTAAATTAAATTTAGTCATAGCCATAATTGATGGTTTTTTTGAAGATTGTAGGTAATTTTAAAAGTTAACTTAATACATATTTCTGTAATTAAGTTAACTTAGATAGCTAATTAACAAACCTGCTTATATGCTCCCCGATATCGCTTCTAAAATTTGATCTATTTCTACTTCTTCTAATCCATTACCTGCTTCCGAAACATAATGAATCGTATTTTCCCAGCTACTCATCATTGTCCATGGTTCAGCATCAGGTGCAAACAGTAATAAACGCTTGGCTGATGTTGGTATATCGTGCCAGTAATCAGTCAAATCATCAAAGCTTTTTGGTATATCATTAGGATAGTGACTGGGTTTAGGGCTTTTGTCTAAACTATGAGCGCTAGCATCGGTGTAAACAACGACCACATATCGCTGCTTGCTAAAGTCTCCTTTTTCCCAGTTTGACTTAAGTGCTAAGCCAACCGCTTCTAAGCCATTTTCCGGTTCATCCCCACCACCGTCAGCTTTAATTGGAGAGACAAAATTAGCAAAATCGGAGGACTGCGATCGCAAGTCAAAAAATTCTGAACATTGCATCACTTTATCGGCGGGATCGGCCCAATAATCCCGAAATACAATTACCCTAGCTCTGAGTTGATCTATTTTTTTACTCTTTTCTTTCATCTTAGCTTCTAGCTGCTCGTAAAACTTGAGAGCGGCTGACTTCACTTCTTCAATTAAATGACCCATTGAACCAGTGCCATCAATACACATCACCAAGTCCACTGCATACTTAACACTTTGACCATCACTCATAAACTTTTACCTCTCTTGTAATTAACTTATGTTGAACTTTGTCTGAGCAAGATGAATTTTTTTGAAATTTCTAATTCGCTCACTCTATACCTAAATCTTCAATTTTGAAATTGCGTTGGACGTTTCCCGCTGGTAGGATCTTGAAAATTTCGGATTTTTCAATTCTTTTTAATTTTTCATAACTTTCAATCACTTCATAAGAAAAGAAAAAGTCATCTTGGTGGCTGGATATCACAGTTCCAATGCGCTGCTTATCTTTACCACTAAAATGTTTTTGCAGTCTTGTCTTAATACAACTTCCGGGTGTCCCTTTGGCCCTTCCTACATAAGCAGTATCAATTTCTCCATCAAAATCATGGTATATTGCGTAAATGCCAGAGAGACCGGATGGAATCGATCTCAGATTAGCATCAGTCATTTTTTGGGGCATTGACATATTAAAGTGCTTTGCTCAAAACAAGATTGTAAATTTCAGTATACATAATTTTTAAAGCGAGCACAAGCTTAAAATGTCTTATTTTATCTTGTGTTTTTTCCAATAATCAAATCAAAATCAACAAAATTTAATATAATGTCTTAAAATATACTATAATTACCCAAATTTACTGTGGATACATTTTATGGATGTTACAGAGGTTTTACAATGTGCCGATAGGTTGGTATTCACCAAAACGGGAAAACACTTGGATGATATTCAAAAAGCTGTAATTACAGGGGTTTACCAGGGAAAAACGTATGATGAAATTGCTGATGATTGTAAGCGTAGCGAAAGTCGTGTTAGAAATATTGGGCGTCAGCTATGGCAAATTTTCTCTAAACAGTTAGGCGAAGATATTAATAAGCATAATTTTCGCTCTACTATAACAAGGTTGAATACAACATCACCACAAATTATTAATGTAGCTAGCAATCATAACTTTAATTTTTGCTCATCCGCTTATCAAGCAAATAATGAAAATTCCAATTCCAATGTTAATCATAAATCTCTGTATCACGATTTAAGCCTAGCCCCTAAAATCACCAGTTTTTACGATCGCACAACCGAACTTCAAACCCTCTCCCGCTGGTTAATCGACCAAAATGTTCATCTAGTCTCAGTTTTAGGATTAAGTGGAATTGGCAAAACCACGCTAGTTAAACAGTTTGTTGACCTAAATTTACAACATTTTGAGGTAGTAATCTGGAAAAACCTCAAACTATCTCAATCTTTAGATGGCATTATTAATGAAACTTTAATCGGTGTCGATCGCGATTCTATTCAAACTGATAATAAGTTAACTCAGTTTTTTAATCTTTTGCGTCAACAAAGATGTTTAATCGTCCTTGATGATTTCCAAGAATTATTTAGTAAGGGAGAATTGGCAGGAGAGTTCAAAACAGAATATAAAACTTACCAAAATTTATTGACAACGATCGCAAATATAGAACATCAAAGTAGTTTAATCTTAATTAGTCAGGAACCATGTCAAGAAATGATTAGTCTGGATGAGGATTTATATCCTATTAAGTGCTTAGAGTTACAAGGATTAGACAATACAGAAATCGTAAAAAAATGGGGATTCAAAGATGATGAAGCCTGGACAGATTTGAGTGATTTATACGGAGGTAATCCCGTTTATTTAAAAGATATTGCAAGTTTAATTAAAAATATATTTGGGGGCAAAGTTGCTGATTTCTTAAAAGAAGATAGTTTAATTGTCACTAAGGATATGAAATCTCGGTTGACTGAATTATTCAAACGGCTATCACCCACAGAGCAAGAGATTCTTTTACAATTAAGTAAATTCGATGTACCTGTGTCAAGAGAAGATTTAAGCCAAAGTTTATCTCTGTCATCAACGGACTTAATGAATGGGTTGCGATCGTTGGGTCAACGTTATTTACTCCAAAGAATAGAAGGAGAGAAAGTATTGTTTGATTTATCTCTTGTTGTTCGAGAATATGTTAGAACTTGTTGTCAAGATTAATTAACTCAGGACTTACCCACTCCTACCAAAGAAACCGGGTTTTTTACCTTGTCTGCGGGTTGGAACTCAGTATTTTCGTAAAAAAACCCGGTTTCTGCCCCCCTGCGTAAGTCCTGTAAGTCTAATTATTTTAGGCATAAACTTTCCTAAGTTCATAAGTATCTGAAGCTTCTGCATCTTCTAAAGTAAGAAATTCCTGTAATTCCTTAATAGAAAGAGGGCTGAGATAAACATCAGAGTCTGATTCATAGACTTCGGAAAATGACTCAATAGCTTGTTTTAGTTGATCGATAGATTGTTCGGGAGTCTAACCTTGTCCAACCAATCCATTTTCTAAACACAAAGAAACCAAATAATCAGCATTTTTTCTAATAATTACAGTGTAGAAATCAATCATATTCTGTTGGGTAAATTAAACATGGATCTTATACATATCGCCGGCTGTATACTATAAAGTCAGGACAAGCGTCATGTCCGATTGCGGTAACACCTGGACATGACGACTACTCCAAATGTTGAAACAGCCAACAAGGGAGCATATTTATTATGTCACAATCTCGGTATGATGAAGAAAAAAATGAGACGCGCCATGCAGCCACAAGCGAAGAGGCTTGCATTAATATGGAAGAAAAATACGGTTGGCCGCTTAAAAATATAGAAGAGACTGGCAATTATATTTTGAGCGTAGATTGCATTTTTGAGGGAAATTGCGAGTTTCCGCCCTCGCCAATGGACTTGAGTCAAGGTGATTACCTGAAGGAGAGAAAAGAAGATGCGTAAATACATTATTTTCCGAGCAGACAAAGGTGAACTGGAAAAATACCGATCGCTCACCGAAACAAAATTAGGAGAAAGCTTTTACCGAGTAGCTAATGCCGGATCTGTTAAGTCATTGATTTGGACAATAGCCGAGCATTATGACTCTAGTGGCAAGCCATCCCCAGCACCGGGCTATCGTTTAACCGAAAGCGTTGTTGTCCCAAGTGCGATCGATCCAATCTTTCCCAGTGCATCAACTCATTTCAGAGACAGCGGCTGGGAAGTTGTCAAAGTTCAGGAATATACCCCTGAAATTCCCGCTCCCTATGGTGCAGAGTTTGACTCAATTTGTATTTGCTATTGCGCTTACAAACCAATAGAAAATTCTCCACTCAAGCAATACGAGCGATCGCCCGTCACCATTGATTCATTCGGAGGCGATCGAACAGCTTACGATCGCTGGCTAGAGTCCCAAAAACAACCGACTGAAGTTTAATTAATAAGACTTACCCACAGCCAATCAGAAACCGGGTTTTTTGTTGAAAAGACGCATTACAGCGTGCCGAAATCTCAAAAACCCGGTTTCTTTGCTTTTGATGCGTAAGTCCCGATTAAATCAACTCACCTCGCCCGGTTTATAGAAACCCTACACAATTAAACCAAAAAATCAGCACTTTTTCTAAAAATTACAGTGTAGAAATCAATCATATATTATTTGGTTGATTAAGTTTAATTAACTCAGAAAATTTTGAAAACACACCAATAATTTAACACGCGATCGCCCATTTGAGAATTACCTCCGCAGATAGACCTCCTTCCCAGAAAGCTATAGAATACTTAGGATGGAGCAATCTATTTACCCACTATGACAGAAGACAAAACATTGACAACCGCTGACGGGATTCCAGTTGCAGATAACCAGAACTCCTTGACAGCAGGTGAACGCGGGCCTATCCTCATGCAGGATTTTCACCTGATGGAAAAACTGGCTCACTTCAACCGGGAACGGATTCCTGAGCGCGTTGTCCATGCAAAAGGAGCCGCTGCATTTGGCACGTTCACCGTCACCCATGACATTACTCGCTACACCAAAGCTCACCTATTCTCAGAAATTGGCAAACAAACTCAAGTTCTCCTCCGCTTCTCTACCGTAGGCGGCGAACAAGGTTCAGCGGATGCCGAACGGGACCCCAGAGGTTTTGCGATTAAGTTCTACACCGAAGAAGGCAACTGGGATGTAGTAGGCAACAACACGCCTGTTTTCTTCATCCGCGATCCTCTCAAATTCCCTGATTTGATCCACACCCAAAAGCGCCATCCCCAAACCCATCTCAAAGATGCTGACGCAAAGTGGGATTTCTGGTCTCTGAGTCCAGAAGCTTTGCATCAGATAACTATTCTGTTTTCCGATCGCGGTACGCCGAAAAACCACCGCCACATGGACGGTTTTGGCAGCCATACCTTCAGCCTAATTAACGATCGAGGAGAACGAGTTTGGTGCAAATTCCACTTCAAAACCATGCAGGGTATTGATAATTTCACCGCCGCAGAAGCGACGCGGATCAAAGGCGAAGACCCCGATCATGCGACTCGCGACTTGTTTGAGGCGATCGACCAAGGTAATTATCCCAAATGGCGGTTTTGCATTCAAGTAATGACCGAGGCCCAAGCCGCAGAATATCGCGAAAACCCCTTTGACTTGACAAAAGTGTGGAAGCACTCAGAGTTTCCGTTAATTGACGTGGGAATTCTTGAACTCAATCGCAATCCGCAAAACTTTTTTGCTGAAGTGGAACAGGCGGCATTTTCTCCTTCTAATGTCGTTCCAGGTATTAGCTTCTCTCCCGACAAAGTGCTGCAATCTCGCATCATGTCCTATCCAGATGCTCAACGCTACCGTCTCGGTGCAAACTATCAGCAATTGCCCGTCAATCAACCAAAGTGTCCGGTGATGCACTACCAACGGGATGGCGCAATGGCACTGGGTAACAACGGCGGTAGCGGGCCGAACTACGAACCCAACAGCCACGAGGATGCGCCGAAGCAAAACTCGGCCTATGCTGAGCCAGCTTGGGACTTAGGAAATGTCAAAGTCGATCGCTACGATCACCGCAAGGGCAATGACGATTACACCCAAGCAGGAGACCTCTATCGCTTGATGAAACCCGACGCACAGCAGCGGCTTGTCGCTAACATTGCGGACAGTTTGAGTGCAGCAAAACCGGAGATTCAGATGCGCCAACTGTGCCATTTCTTCCGCGCCGATCCTAATTACGGCCGCCAAGTTGCAGAAGGTTTAGGAATTGCGATCGATCCGTCGATGATGTCCGCTGCTACTCAACCTGTTGGTGTGTAGAACCCGCGAACATTCAATTAGACATCTGCTAAAAAGCAGATGTCTATTCTCACATCCTGCACTATACTCGCTGAACAGGCTTTCCGGCCTGTTCCACAAAGACTAGATTTTCTCGCTTCACAGGCCGGAAAGCCTGTTCAAAAAACGATGATGGACAAGGGTGCAAGAGCTCAGTTATTGAAACTATGCGTGTAATAGGCACTCTTAGCCCGCGTCTTAGGTGCAAGTTAAAAGCAGTAAAGCTTAACGTCATGGAGTTGGGGGCGATTAACAGCGGGATAGCTTCGCTTCACGCGATTTTTAACAAAGGTCTCTTGCAAAGCGACAGAACCCACTAAAATAAGTTGAGGAACTGCAAGAAAAACCAAACAAGGGAAACAAAACTATGACATTACCAGTTGGGTGCGCTGCCCCTCAATTTACCGCCAAAGACACCAACGGCAACACAGTCTCCCTGTCCCAATTTGCCGGTAAAACCGTAATCTTGTATTTCTACCCCAAAGACGACACCCCAGGCTGCACGAGACAAGCCCAAAGCTTCAAAGCAGCCCATGAAGAATACAAAGGCAAAGATATAGTAGTTCTCGGTGTCAGCCGCGACAACGAGGAATCGCACCAAAAGTTCACAGAAAAATACGGTTTGCCTTTCCAGCTATTAGCAGATGTTGATGGCACGATTACCAAAGCTTACGATGTCGAGAAAGGCGATTATGCCAAGCGCGTTACTTTCGTCATCGACGGTACCGGCAAAATTATTCAGGTTTATGAAGGAGAAAATCTGAAAGTTGACTCTCACGCTCAAGATATTCTCGTCACCATAGTTTAGTCGAAGTTTAGCCGATCGCGCTAACCTTCCTGGACGCACCAAACGGCTAAAAACCCGGTTTCTTCCTAAGATGCCTCGTTGCTATAGGCAATATTCTCCTAGGAACCGGGTTTTTTTCGTAAGTCCTGACAATCAAGCATCCAGGATACAATCCCCCGGATTTTTCTCGCGCAAGTCAATGCTTCAATTATTTAATCTAAAATCTAAAATCTAAAATCGCGCAATCGATTGACTCAGCAAGTGAGGGGTCAAGGGTACAGGGGGAAACAACTTACTGGAACTAAATTCCTTCCCTCAAAACTTGCACCGCAAATCCTCTCAACCAGGCATATATTCGGTTAAGGTGCTTGTGGTACGCCTAAAGTGAGATTTGTGGCGCAACTCCCGCCAATAATTAAAAACTTATGCTGTAAAAGGCATTAACCGCCCGTAGGCTGAATCTAGGGGCGATTTTGTCCTGGTTCGAGTCATTGTGTTTGATAAAATCAGAAGTTATCCTTGCTTTAGCTGAATAATTAAGTAGGTAGGGAGATATATAATGACAAGCAGCAACATTATTTTGAGTTACTTAGGCCCGCGAGAACTTGAGGTCAATAGAGCCGCTGTCTTAGTTGGCACTTTTGACAAAAATCTAGTGGCAGCCATTTCAGCATTAGAAGGCTCAAATGCCCTGAATGTCGGGATAAATCTCTCTAGAGGCATTTGGAACATCGGTTTAGAAAAAGGATTCGATAGCGCAGGAACTCGCACAGTGCAGGTGAGGGCAACTGATAAGACTGGCAAAGTTATCGGCCAACAAACAATTAACATCAAAGTTAATCCTGCTTCTGGGTCACCCGCTCAATTTTTGACGTTAATTACTGTCACAGATACCAAATTCAAAGCCGGAACACTGCCCGCCAGCAATCTCAACGAGCTGCAAAAAGCGGACGTACCAGTAGGGAAAATTTATCAAGTTAGCGACTACGAGTTAGAAGACGGACATCTGAATGTTCAACTAAATAATGCAATTTCTCCGGTAGGAACCTCTGGTTTTTTCTACGAAAAACACGTAGTTATAACCAAAGGCGCAAAAATTCTCATATTCGATCGCGCCGAGTTGCCTGCCCCGCCGCCTGGAATGCAGTTACTGTGGGCGATCAAAAAGACCTGGTTAAAGTTAACCCCCGCAGATTCTGCAACTTTAGGACAAACTCAGAAATTACAATTTAACCTGGGAGAAACTTTCAATATTCTCGGCTACGCTTGCGTGGAAAACCATTTCCGAGTCGCTTTTGCTCGGCCAGTTCCTAACTTAGGAACTTCGGGATTTCTGTACTGGCAGCACGTCCAAATTTTGCGAGACGGGAGGGGAATTGAGTATGATAGAAACGCAGTTACGATGACAATCATCAAAACGACTGTGTTTAAAAAGCGCCCGGTAAATGCGGCTAGCCTCCCACCCCAAGAAAAAATTACCTTGCCGGCGGGAATGATTTACGGAATTGCCGGATTCTCGATCGAACAAAGCCACATAAAAGTCTCTCTGACCGAGAATTTGCCGCAATTTGGCAATACCGGTTTCATTTATCCCGATTTTGTGCAATTCAGCCGCGGCGGCAAATCTTTTAATCCCGCTGTGAATTTAACTTATCAAGGGCCGTCAGAAGTTTTGGTAAATCAGCCGATCGTCCTTCGGGGTACTTTTGACCGGCAACAAGCAGCAAAAATTGAGGTGATAGCTGAGGATACATTGCCCCTAACCGTCACGCTAAACCAAGAGACCAGCACTTGGCAAGTTAATTTGTCTAAAGGATTTAGCGTAGCGGGAGCTCGGTGGCTCAGGTTGCGGGCAACTGACAGCAAAGGCAACGTTACTGGCAGCCAAATAATTTACATTACCGTAAGTTCCGATCCGCTGACTGTCGGACGAGGTTTGACCTTAAAGATAGTTTCTGACACTTTGTTTAAGGTAGCTCCCCTTGATTCTTCCCGGCTCAACAATCAACAAAAAGTTCTGGTCAAAGCAGGTCAGACTTTGGCGGTTAGCAAATACGGATTTATTGACGGGCATCTCAAGGTGGTTGTGGATTCAGCAATTTCGCCGATCGGTACTTTTGGCTATTTTTACGAACCCGACGTTCAGCTTGCTAAAGGTACTCAAATCCTAAGATTTGACCTAGCAGACGTACCGAATAGCAACGTCAGCGCTCAACTGTTGGTAACTCAAACAACTCAGATTAAAGCTAAACCCGAAGATTCATCGAAACTGCCTGCCGATCAAATTGCTGACCTACTTTTAGGCACTACCTATGCCATTACTGGTTATGCCTGCATTTTGGGGCATTTCCGAGTAACTCTCGCCGAATCTATTCCCGGTTTCGGCAATATCGGATTTATTTATTGGCAGGACGTTAAAATTAAAAAAGACGGCAAAGAAGTTCCCTTTGACCCCGCTGCTTTGACGATGACAATCCTGCAAGCAACTGTGTTTAAAAAACGGCCGGTAGATGCTGCTAGCCTGAGCAGTACCGAGAAAACTACGCTGCCTTTAGGTCGAGTTTACGGCGTGAACAGCTACGGTGCGGAAGGATCTCACCTGAAAGTTTCCCTGACTGAAGAACTGCCGAATTTTGGCAATACAGGTTATGTTTTTCCTAGTTTTGTTCAGTTCAAGCGGGGAGATAAAATTTTCGATCCGGTTCCGAACAATGTGGAATTGAACGTGCCGTATTTTTCGCAGCGGGACAATCCGCGTTTTGACTGGTCTACTTGCAACGTAACAGCGATCGCGATGGTATTTTATTACTACGGCGTTCGTTCTGAGGGGGGCGGACAATTGGAGGATGAGTTGTTGCAGTGGTGTTTCGACTATGCCGGCCAGGGTTCTCAAACAGATCACAACGTGCTTTCGGCGCTGATTCAGGCCTACGGGTTTAAGACGAGTTTTAGTACGACCCGCACGTGGGCCGAGGTGCGATCGGAATTGCTGAATCGGCGGCCGGTAGTTTTAGCAGGAGATTTTACTGCTGCCGGTCACATTCTTACTGTAATTGGCTACAATTCTCAGGGTTATATCGTGCAAGATCCTTGGGGAGATGCACTCACTGGTTACAGCAATACTGAGGGGAGAAAGTTGATGTATCCCTACAGTTACGTCAATCAAGTGGCTGGGCCAGATGGGAATGTTTGGGCGCATTTTATTTCTCGATAATTTACCAGTCTTATCGATCGCCCCTATTATCAAGTCCGTCGATCGCTTACGATACAAGCTTACTTGTCCTGAGTCAATCGAAACGCAGTGAAGCGAAGCATCGGGCGAGATGCTTCGCTTCACTTGCTAGGGACTAAGTGGGTGGACATATATATTGCGTGTCATTGTTCGTTAAATTTCGCAATCGCAGAGACTAAGCGATTGCTTAGTTCCTCTCTTCGGACATGATGGCGTTTACTGATATCCATCTACTTATTTATTAATAAATATTTACAGAGTTTTATTCGATAAACCCTTATTGTTGAGACAACAAATTTTTTACTCTTTTTTCAATTCGCAGTAGGTATCTGATGCCAAACTTTAATTGTCAAGTTTCAGGAAGTGCGCTCGCCTTTATCGATTCTCAAGTTGCAGATTATCAAAGTTTGATTGCCGGAGTAAAACCGGGTACGGAAGTAGTGGTTTTGGATGGGAACCGGGATGCGATCGACCAAATTACTCAAATTTTAGCTCTTCGTACCAATATTGACAGCATTCACATAGTTTCTCACGGGGCTCCGGGCAGCTTGCAACTGGGCAAAACCAGATTGGGTTCTGAAAATCTGGAAACTTATGCCGAGAAATTGCAGCAGTGGCGGAGTGCCTTAACTCTGGGTGCGGACATTCTGATTTACGGTTGCAATGTCGCATCAGGGCCTCGCATTTGTCCGAAAGTCCGCCGGGGAATTAATTCCCCGTCTCATAGCGCAAGTCGGTTGAAACCGACTGGGGATCACCTCAATAAACAGTTGAATAAACAGTCCTCTTCAGAGGACTTTCGCTATGAGACGGGGGTTGAAACGAACGGCGGATCGGAGGAATATGCCAGAGACGATCGGCGCGCGATCGATAATGAATGTGCGATCGATCTCGAAAACGCAAAAGATCGTGAATATGCGATCGATGTATCTCGCATTTACCCGAAAGTCCGCCGGGGAATTAATTCCCCGTCTCATAGCGCAAGTCGGTTGAAACCGACTGAAAACAAGGCGGGTATTCAGTCCTCTTCAGAGGACTTTCGCTATGAGACGGGGGTTTCAACCCCTGGCGGAACCGATGAGTACGCGATAAACGATCGACGCGCGATCGATCCTAAATATGCGATCGATCGTGAAAACGCCATAATAGATCGTGAATGCGCCAAAGACGCTCGACGCGCGATCGATAATCAATATGCGATCGATCGCAAACACAAAATAGACGGTTTCACCTTCATCCAGCGCATCGCCCAACTCACAAATACCAACGTTGCCGCCTCCAAAAACCTCACCGGAAGTGCAGCAAAAGGCGGCGACTGGGAACTAGAAGTCACAACCGGGAAAATAGCAGCCTCTTTAGCATTTCGGCCCGAAGTTCTAGCAGCATACAACCATGTCCTTGCAACCTTAAGTGAAGCCAGAAACTATAGTTCGGGCCAAGGAAGGATTTCTGACATTGGTACGGGCGATTTTAATGGTGACGGTTTCCTCGACTTAGTAGTGCCAATGGGGGAAAACAACTTCCCAAAAGATCTTGCCATATTGTTGGGGACGGGTACTACGGGGAGCTTTGGTACTCCTATCAGCTTATTTAAGCCAGGTAAAGAGAATCCCAATGGCGTTGCAGTGGGCGACTTTAATGGAGACGGCAAACTCGATTTAGCTACAACGAATTTCGGTTTTTCCAATAACGGCAATTTCGTTTCGATCCGACTGGGGACGGGTACTGGCAGTTTTGGCGATCCTACCAATTTCGGTCAAGGGATAGATCATAAGTCGATCGTAACCGGTGACTTTAATGGAGATGGCAAGTTAGATTTAGCCACAACTCCTTACTCCATTTTTGATAACTTCATTTCAATACTTTTTGGAGACGGTACTGGTAGCTTTGGCACTCCCGTTAAGATTAGTACACAAACACCAAAGTTTACTGTTGCCACAGCCGACTTTAACGGCGACGGCAAAGTGCGATTCGTTCAGTCGAAACCGAGAAATTGGGGGATGACTGGCTTCTACAGGGTAATCCATGAGGATTGAGTTCGCACTTTAATCCCTTGTAGATGACAACTTCATAACCTTGCAGGTGAGCGTTAGTATCCTAGAAAACGATAAGTCCTGCCCCTCAGACGTAGAGGTGAAAGCATATCTCCCACTGTAGAGACTAGCCATCAATCGGTGAAGCGGAGATAAAAGCGGAAAGAGCCACTAGCCTAAAAGTGGTATCCCGTGAGCAAGTTCCTACGGATAGCAAATGCGAAGTCACTGCCTGAATCACCGTTACGGCGAACCAGCGAAATAAGGCTTTATGCGCTGGTAGTCCCAAAAGGGCATTAGTACAGGGTGGTATGAGAATTTTGCCCGACATACCTACGTTACCCAAAAACTCGGTGAAGAGGTGACATCCTAACGGAACAGACCAATGGTTATGAGGAACGAAGTAACCCACCTGATTACTCTCGAAGAGGTCGAATACTTCGAGCAGTCAGCTAAGACGAAACATCTGGACTTCCAGGTAACAGGTGGTAGAGATTGAGTCAAAAGCCAACGCCTCACTGCAATGGTGAGGATATGCTAACGGACTTACGGTAATACGGATGGTATAGCTACAAGTAGCAATGAATATGTTATGAACACGGTAGAAAAACCGATGTATGAATGGAACGATATCAACTGGCGAAAGCTAGAGCGTAACGTTTTTAAATTGCAAAAGCGGATATATCAAGCGTCTAATCGTGGTGATGTCAAGCTAGTACGCAGACTCCAGAAACTGTTGATAAGTTCTTGGGCAGCAAAAGCATTATCGGTTCGTCGGGTAACACAAGATAATCAAGGAAAGAAGACGGCAGGCGTGGACGGTGTTAAATCGCTGACCCCAAAGCAACGTCTCGCACTGATAGATAAAATATCATTGGGTTCAAAGGTTAAGCCAACACGCCGAGTTTGGATACCCAAACCAGGGACAGATGAGGAAAGACCGTTAGGCATACCGACAATGGAAGACCGAGCCTTGCAAGCGTTAGTCAAACTGGTGTTAGAACCAGAATGGGAAGCGCGATTTGAACCTAACTCATACGGGTTCAGACCAGGACGCTCGTGCCACGATGCAATAGGAGCAATATTCAGTGCGGTAAGTCAGAAATCAAAATATGTGCTGGATGCCGATATCAGTAAATGCTTCGACCGCATTAACCATGATGTACTTCTCTCAAAATTAAATACCTATCCTACCCTACGGAGACAAATCCGGGCTTGGTTAAAAGCTGGTGTTATGGATGGAAACAAGCTGTTCCCAACTGATGAAGGGACACCACAGGGCGGGGTGATTTCACCTCTACTTGCCAATGTCGCCTTACATGGGATTGAGGAATTGATTATGGGTTTAGCCCCAAAATTCGAGATGAGAGACTCTCGTGGTCATACTTATGGATTACGAGACAAAATCAAATCGATTTCACTGATACGATATGCGGACGATTTCGTAGTTCTCCATGAGGATGTAGAAGTTGTGAAGCTGTGTAAGGTTGAGATAGAGAAGTGGTTAAGTGACATTGGGTTAGAATTAAAGCCGAGTAAAACAAGATTAGCCCACACCCTGAATAAACTAGATGATGAAAAACCTGGATTTAACTTTCTAGGATTCAACATCAGGCAGTTTCCAGTAGGAAAACACAACTCAAGTAAGGGAACTAGAGGCACTTTATTGGGCTTTAAAACTATTATCAGCCCTAGCAAGGAAAGTCAGAAAAGGCACTACAGAAAAGTTGCGGAAGTAATAAATAAATCGCGTGGGTTAAACCAAGCGACTTTAATAAAAAATCTCAATCCTATCATTAGGGGTTGGTGTAACTACTTCTCAACAGTCGTCAGCAAGAAAATATTTGATAGGCTGTGGCACTTAGTGGTTTGGAAGCTTCTCAAATGGGGTCGCCATCGTCATAGGAACAAGGGCAGAGGATGGACACGCCTTAAATACTTCAAAACCGTAGAAGGCAATAACTGGGTGTTCGCAACCGGAGAGGGTAACAATCCTCTAAAGCTCATACAACATAGTTCCACTGAAATAAAGCGCTATGTAAAAGTAAAAGGGATGGCATCACCCTATGACGGTGACTGGATATATTGGAGTTCAAGAATGGGAGTACACCCAGAAATACCCGTAAGAGTAGCCAAACTACTCAAGCGACAAAAAGGGAAATGCGCTCACTGCGATAACTACTTCAAAGATGGAGATTCGATAGAGGTTGACCACATCGCCCCCAAATCGAAAGGTGGAAAGGAATCGTATGATAATTGGCAGCTACTCCATCGACATTGCCACGACACAAAGACTGCCAATGATGGCAGTCTTGGTAACAAATCTAGCTGCAAAAGTGCTAAACCTAAGCCACCAGTGGAACCAAGCCTTTGGGCTTGGGAAAACGATATGTTGGTAATGACGTACTGATGACAACAGCCGTTTTATTGAGGAGCGGAATGATGGGAAACTATCACGTTCCGTTTTGGAGAGCAGTGGAGGAGGCGACTCCTTCACTGACTTTAATCTCGATTTAGTCACGTCTAACAATGAAAAGACTAATAACATCTCCGTTTTCTTAGGAGATGGTAAAGGCAACTTTAACTCCCCCGTTAACCTTAGCTCCCCCACTAACAATGGCAGCATCGGCGGGACTCAGCGAACCGTCGTCACAGGCGACTTTAATGGTGACAGCAAACTCGATATCGCCACTAATAACAGCACCGATAAATCTGTCTCAGTCTTCTTGGGAGATGGTACGGGTAATTTTGATACTGCTAACAACTTTAATGTCGCAACTACTGGAGGATTTCCCCAATCTGTGGTTGCAGGGGATTTTAATGCCGACGGCAAACTCGATTTAGCCACGTCTAACTACTTTAGTACCTACCTTTCAGTTTTGTTAGGAGATGGTACGGGTAAATTTGGTACTCTCAGCAACTTTACGATCCCGAATTCTTTCGCATATGCTTATATGCTTGCGAGAGATTTTAATGCTGACGGCAAGTTGGATATAGCTACGGCTTTCGATCAAACTGTCTCGGTTCTGCTGAATACATCGAATACAGTTAATTTCGGTGCGGCCACTTACAGCAGCGTGGAAGGAACGACAGACACAGTAGTTAATATTCCCGTCAACATCACCGGTGGCACTCCCTTAAACGATGTAGTTGTGCCAATTCTCCTCGACTCCAGCAGCACAGCCACCCAAAATACAGACTACACCTTTTCCCCTACTTCGATTACCTTCCCCGCCGGTGCAACAGGTGACGCACTCACCAAGAATATTGCAGTTACTATCAAGCCTGACAATCTCTCTGAAAACCCCGAAACTGTAATTTTCAACCTTGGCACAATTACCGGTGGCATTGCGGGGTTCACAAAAAAAACAACACTAACTATTTCCGATCGGGTTTCTGTTGCTTATGCCATTGCCGCCGATACTGCCACCATTGACGAAGGCAATATCGGCAAAAAACCTCTAACTTTCACTGTGACTCGCAGCAACGTCACTAACGGGGCAAGTAGCGTCAAATATGCGATCGCAGGAACAGCTACCAACAGCAGCGATTATAACAATATCGGCGGCACTTCTGGGGCAAAAACTGCTACTGGCACGATTAATTTTGCGACTGGTGAAACATCAAAAACCATCACTCTGGATGTGTTGGGCGACACCACGGTTGAACCCGATGAAACTATTACCGTCACCCTGTCAGATCCCACAGGCATCGCAGCGGTAACACCAATAATTACCGCTGATACCGCTACCACAACTATTATTAACTACACTGCACCGACGCCAGCGCCGACGCCGACACCAGAACCACCGACACCGACACCGCCAACGCCGACACCAACGCCAACGCCGACACCAGAACCACCGACACCGACACCAACGCCCACACCAGAACCACCAACGCCGACACCAGAACCACCAACGCCTACACCAACGCCCACACCAGAACCACCGACACCGACACCAACGCCCACACCAGAACCACCGACACCGACACCAGAACCACCGACACCGACACCAGCGCCCACACCGACGCCCACACCGCCGACGCCGACACCAGAACCACCGACACCGACACCAGCGCCTACACCAACGCCGACACCGACACCGCCAACGCCGACACCAACGCCGACACCGACGCCAGCGCCAACACCGCCGACACCGCCGACGCCAACACCGACGCCAGCGCCAACACCGCCGACGCCATCGGAAACTCCGACGCCATCGGAAACTCCGACGCCAGCGCCAACACCAGCGCCTACACCAACACCGACGCCAGCGCCAACACCAGCGCCTACACCAACACCGACGCCAACTCCCACACCATCGGAAACTCCGACTTCACCAACTCCCACGCCATCGGCAACTCCGACGCCAACGCCATTGGAAACGCCGACACCAACTTCAACTGAAAGTGATTGCATTTGCAATACTATTGAGTATCCAAATTTGGATGTACCCAATGAAGCTGAAAATATTATCACCAGCAACGGCAGCGGTGAAATCCAGTTTGGTACTCCAGACAATGACGTTTTTTACGGCAGTTCCAATCCGAACATATTCGATGCGGGTTTCGGCAATGACAACTTATATGGGGGCGAAAACAACGATACTTTTTACGGCAACAAACAAAATGATTTTGTTAGCGGCGATCGGGGAGATGATATCCTGTCTGGTGGCAAACACAATGATATCATTTTGGGCGGTGAAGGTGAAGATCTCATTTTCGGCGATCGGGGCAAAGATTCGATAAATGGCAAGGAAGACAATGACTTACTTTTTGGCAATTCCGGTGCTGATTTTATCGACGGCGATAAAGGAAATGATATCGGATTGGGGGGTAAGGGAAATGATATTATCTCGGGCAGCGAAGGTGAGGATAGTCTTTACGGTAACTTCGGAGATGATAGTATCTGCGGAGGTGATGGCAAGGATTTCTTAAGCGGAAATCAGAATAACGATTTGCTAGATGGATGCCTTGGGAATGACACTATTTATGGTGGCAATGGTAGCGATTCATTGCTGGGAGGTAGCGGTGATGATGTTTTGTATGCCGGCCGCGGTGATGACAGTTTGAATGGCGGTGATGGCACCGATCTTCTACTGGGTGGTAACGGTGATGATTTGCTGACTGGCGGTTTGGGAAGTGATGTTTTGTCAGGAGGTGCTGGCAACGATCGATTCTTGCTTTCCACCAATTCTGGCATCGATACTATCTTGGATTTTGAGGAGGGCAAAGATTTGCTAATACTGGCCAACAATCTCACTTTCTCCCAACTGTCAATTACTCAAGAAAACAGTGCAAGTTTCATCCGTTTGTCAGCAAGTGGTCAGATTTTAGCTTCTCTGAATGGAGTGTCTGCCAGCCAGATTAATGCTGCCAATTTCAATCTAGCTTAGAGGAGTAGTAGATACAGCAGATTGCAGTTTATGAAGTGCAGGACACGGCATTGCCGTGTCCCTACGGGACTCGATCTAAAATCCATTTTAGCTAATCTTGCACTTAATTTTGCGTTTCGCTGCGCCAATGCCTAGAATCGCAAATCCGGCTAAAGTACCGAAGATAGTAGCAGGTTCTGGTACTGGTTCAGCATAGCCTTGTTCAAACGATCCTTTAATGGCGATCGCATCGTTAGCGCATTCGGCAAAAAAGTTAGCAATGTAGTTCCCCGAAGGCATTGAGGATTTATTGAAACTGAATCCAATTGTTTGAGAACCTACTGCATTAAACTGACCGAAATTAAGACCTAGGGCGCTCAAAGTAGCTGGCGTTAAAAAATTAATTTCTCCTACTTTTGTACCCGTAGCTATTGAGTTGAGAACCGTCCAGTTACCTGTTTGTTCAAAATAGGGGTCGGTGGCAGCTAAATCGCCTGTAGACGGCGTTCCACCTGCTGATAGAACGCGATCGTTGAATAGACTTAGATTTGTAAATCCAGAGTTAGTTTGGGTGACGTTTTTAGCAGTAACGTTACTGTAAACGCCTGTTGTAGCTACGCTGGAGTCATTTCCTCCTGCAAAGCGGATACCAAACAAGCTGCCGCTTGCGTTAGCTGTCTTGAAGTTTTGACCGGAAAAATTGAAGAATAAATCGCCGTAGTTGATGTTGCCTCTTTGAGCTAGCGGCTCGGCGTATCCTGCTAAACTTAGATTGGAGTTGATGGCGATGAAAGCTGTATCTGATGTTTCTTTGATGGCGATGCCGTAAAATTCAAATTCCCCGCCGCCGATTTGGGGCCCTGTCACGCCGTCGTTGAAGGAATCGATCGCATAATTCCAGCCGTTGGATAGCGTTGCTGCTGTAGCTTTTTGTGGCTGTAGTGCGAAAAGGGCACAGAAAATAGCTACTGAGTAAGTCCAGTGGATGCTGTTTTTAGCAATGGATTTCATAAAATGCTCCCTGGGAATCATTGTTAAATTGTCCAGTCTGCTCGATCGACTATTTTTGATTTTTAGTAAATCACAAATTCCGGCCGAATTTATTAAAATTTCGGTAAATATTTTGTCGGGCGATCGCGTAATAAGTAAATCCACCTGATTAAACATAAGATATGGCTCGCTCAAAAGCTTGCTGTGTATGTTTTATTCCTTCTGATTTATTGTTGATTCCTTCTACTAACTATTCACCCATAATTTGAATAAATACAGTTCTATTTCGCGGCCCGTCTAAATCGAAAAATAAAACAGATTGCCAAGTCCCCAATGCTAATTTACCTTCAGCAATTGGAATTACTTCGCTGGTATTGAGCGTCATTGCCATCAAGTGAGAGTGAGCGTTGATCGGTTCATCGGGCGGAACTATTCTTAAATGCAAGTCGTTGTGCAGGTATTTGTCGCCAAGAGGCGCTAATTTTTGCAGGTATACTTTAATATCTGTTAGCAATCTTTCTTCATCTTCATTGATTGCTAAAGCTGTAGTAGTGTGTCTGGAAAATACTAGCACCTGTCCATTTTTGACCGCACTGCTGTCAATAAAATCGACAATTTGGGGCGTGATATTGTAGATACCGATGCCAGACTCTGTTAGTATTTCGATTGTTTGATTAATAATTTTCATGAGTTGCCTGTCAATCGATTGCGCGATTTTAGATTTTAGATTAAAGAATTGAAGCATTGACTTGCGCGAGATAAATTTGGGTGCAAGTTTCTCGGATACACGTTTTTGATTTCTCCACGGATGAATCACGTGGCGGGTATCCTGGATGCTTTCGGTCATCTCCCGCCCGGTTCAATAATGATAATTATGTTTGTAGTGAGGACTTCAGTCTTCAAAGTCCTAAAATGCCGATCGCCCAAAATTCTATTATAGGCGATCGACCGCACCGACTCGCTCGCCGATCGATACTCACTGTGGAGCGGCACTTTTTCTGTAAGTGCCGCACTTGTTGCCAGAATTGGATAATCAGAAATTTTTTTGGCCCTGCCCAAAAATGGAGCCAAGCCCCCGACTGCTGTAGTGGAGGGAGAAAACTTGAAACCCTTCGACTCTCGGGCAGGTGAACGGGTAACGCTCTTGTTCAAGATCCCAGATTCATCTGTAGACTTGCATTGGGTTCATTCAGAAACTATTCAGGAAAAGCATCAGCGTTCATCTCTGTTTATCTGCTTTTCATCGGCGGTCAATTTATCGATCGAAGATTGATGCAATGCAAGTCTTGTGGAGTAAATCGAAAATCGAAAATCGACTGACCAAGAATTTCAAAGGTGGTACAAGCCCCGGAATTTATCCGTGGAATCAATCGAAAGCATCTCAAATCGAAAATCCTCAAGAAAGAGCATTTATCTCGCGCAAGTCAATCTAAAATCTAAAATCTAAAATCTAAAATCTAAAATCGACTGACGGCGAGGAACGATCGCACGTTTTTAGAACACCCAATCAACTTCCGGCCCTACATCCGCTGCAGCCATCGTGGGTTCCTTTTAACTCGGCCGGTGGTTTCTGCACTCTTATGCGCTGCATAAATCAATCAAATTTTTAAATGCTGTTAATATATCGCCGACAGTTCGTTGACTATCTTGACTCTTCCCTTGATCGCAGAACGCAGCAGGCGGTCGATCGAATGTCTGCATTCATCGTCGAGAGAGTCGTCCAAAACAGCGGCCATCAAGCCGTAGCGATCGGCTAAAGTCAAACAGCCCGTCTCCGTCACAGAGGCAAGCATTTCGGAAATAGCGCCGGGGAGAAGTTGAACTAAAAACATGAGACATTCCCTGAATTCGATACTTATATCATCTCTCGTTCTCCGAAAATTAATAGTGACGCTCGCATAGCACACAACGTGATGTTTTGAGGCAAACTGTGTGACAGAGACCGCTCTGATGTTGTGACGATCGCGTTTTAAGTCTGCGATCGCAGTCACAAAATTAATCTTAGATATTCCAATATCCCCTCTCCCCTCCTAAATCTAAAGATTTATAGAGATTTTTCGGTTTTGTGGGTGTCTTTACCCATTTCCCATGTATAAAACGCATCGGCCCTATGCGAAATATTCATAAAACTCAATATTTTGTAAAAATAGCTACGAATATTTACAATCGTGGGCTTTACATTAGCTCATAACAAAGGTGCATCGAAACGCAGCGATCGACCGAATCATCGGTAGCAACTATAACCATAAATAGTTGGGCGACGTTCGAGCCAGCGCCCAGTCAAGCTCAAATGTACAGAAGACCAACCATGCTTAAAAGAAATTCGATCTAGTAACTAAATATACAGTTTTAAATCCATACACTAACTAAGGTTAGCAGGAAACACACACTTTATGCTCCAAGTCAATACTTCTCCCCAACAAGCCAGCAGCGAGGGTAAACCGATGACCCAAACAGTAGAACCCAAAGCCCAAGCGAGCCTGAACAAGTTTGAAAAACTCAAAGCCGAAAAAGATGGCTTAGCATTAACAGCCGAACTCGACCACTTCGCCGCAATCGGCTGGGAAGCAATGGACGAAATCGATCGCGAGCACCGCCTCAAATGGCTCGGCATCTTCTTTCGACCAGTAACTCCGGGCAAATTTATGATGCGGCTGCGCTTGCCCAACGGCATCATTACTAGCAATCAAACCAGAACGCTAGCAGAAATCGTCCAACGCTACGGGGACGACGGCAGCGCCGACATCACCACCAGACAAAACCTGCAATTGCGCGGAATTCGCATCGAAGACGTACCCGACATCTTCCGCCGCCTCAAAGAAGCGGGCATGACCAGCATCCAGTCTGGCATGGACAACGTGCGTAACATCACGGGTTCCCCAGTCGCGGGGCTGGACGCGGACGAACTGATAGATACGCGAGAACTGGCGAACCAAGTCCAAGATTTGATTACCAACAGCGGCGAAGGCAACCCCGCGTTTTCAAATTTGCCGAGAAAGTTTAATATTGCGATCGCAGGCTGCCGCGACAACTCAGTCCACGCAGAAATCAACGACATCGCCTTCGTACCCGCTTACAAAGACGGCAACATCGGCTTTAACGTTTTAGTCGGCGGTTTCTTCTCCGCCAAACGCTGCGAAGCGGCAATTCCCCTCAACGCATGGGCAAGTCCCAGCGACGTTGTAGATTTGTGCAAAGCAATTTTAACTGTGTTTCGCGATCGAGGCCCGAGAGCAAACCGCCAAAAATCGCGGCTGATGTGGCTGATTGACGAACTCGGAATCGAACAATTCCGATCCGAAGTCGAACAAGAATTAGGTCGCACTTTGCCCGCCGCCGCGCCTAAAGATGAAATCGTCTGGGACAAACGCGACCACATCGGCATCTACCCCCAAAAACAATCAGGGCTCAACTATGTAGGGCTGCACGTTCCCGTCGGACGGCTGCAGGCATCGGATTTGTTCGATTTGGCCAGAATTGCCGAGGTTTACGGCAGCGGCGAACTCAGGCTCACCGTTGAAGAAAACGTGATTATTCCTAACGTTCCCGACTCGCGGATTGAATCGCTGGTCAAAGAACCGCTGTTGCAGCGTTTTTCCATCAACCCCGCACCCCTGACGCGAGCCTTGGTTTCCTGCACCGGCGCTAAGTTTTGCAACTTCGCCCTCATCGAAACCAAAAGCCGATCCGTGGCAATGATTGAGGAACTCGAACTCGAACTGTCAGTTCCCAAACCGGTCAGAATTCACTGGACGGGTTGCCCCAATTCCTGCGGTCAACCCCAAGTAGCAGACATCGGTTTGATGGGAACAAAAGTTCGCAAGAACGGCAAAACCCTCGAAGGTGTAGACATTTACATGGGAGGCACAGTCGGAAAAGACGCTCATTTGGGTACTTGCGTCCAAAAAAGCATCCCTTGCGAAGACCTCAAACCAGTGCTGCGCCAACTGTTAGTCGATAACTTCGGGGCCGTTCCCAATCCATCTCAAGAAAATGTAGTTTCGCTCAACCGGCAACTGCAACTGACGGTTGACAGGGACGAAACGGCAGTCCCGGCAGCCAAACCTCAGACATCTACTGTTATTTTCGCTCGATCGGGCAAAGAAGTTGCTTGCAGCGAAGATGAGTTCATTCTCGATGTTGCCGAACGGGCCGGAGTCGAACTTGACAGCAATTGCCGGTCGGGAAGCTGCGGCACTTGCCAGCAAAAACTCCTAGAAGGCCAAACAGTCTACGACAGCCAACCCGACGCGGCCCGAGACTTAGAACCAGGGTTCATTTTAGCTTGCAGCGCGCGGGCGATCGGCAAAGTGTCGATCGACGCCTAATCTCATCATGTGAGATGCGATGCCAAAGTCACCAATCAATCTCACATTTCACATTTCCAAGATCTCAAAGTACAACAACAATTCAAGACAAATGAGCAACCTTTCTAGAAGAAAATTCATTATAACCGCTGGAGCAACAGCAGCCGGCACCCTCCTAGCCCACGGTTGCAGTTCCGGTTCCACCACATCTAACGCAACTCCCAGCAGCGCCACACCCAGCGCCGCCCCAGCAGTCAACATCAACCCCGCCGACGCCCCAGAAGTTACCGCAGCCAAACTCGGATTCATCGCCCTCACCGACTCAGCGCCCTTAATCATTGCCCAAGAAAAAGGGCTATTTGCCAAGTACGGCATGAAAGACGTACAAGTTACCAAACAAGCATCTTGGCCAGTTACTCGCGACAACTTAGAACTCGGTTCCGACAAAGGCGGCATTGACGGGGCCCACATTTTATCCCCGATGCCTTACCAGATGACATTAGGCACTATTACCAAAGGCAATCAGCCAGTGCCGATGAACATTGTTGCCCGGTTAAATACTAACGGTCAAGCAATTTCCCTCAGCAAAAAATACCTAGATTTAAAAATAGGTACTGACAGCAAACCTCTCAAAGCAGCCCTCGCCAATCAAAAAATTGCTATGACCTTTCCCGGCGGCACTCACGACTTGTGGATGCGCTATTGGTTAGCAGCCGGCGGTATTAATCCAGATACAGATGTTTCCGTGATTCCCATACCGCCGCCCCAAATGGTAGCGAACATGAAATCTGGCAGCATGGAAGCCTTTTGCGTAGGCGAACCTTGGAATGCTCAGCTAGTTACTCAAAAGGTAGGATACACCGCCTTAGTAACCGGAGAACTTTGGAAAGACCACCCAGAAAAAGCTTTAGGTTTAAGAGCAGATTGGGTTGCAAAAAACCCCAAAGCTACTAAAGCACTTACAATGGCCGTACTGGAAGCCCAGCAGTGGTGCGATAAGGCAGAAAATCACGATGAGATGTGCCAAATCATCTCTCAAGATAAGTGGTTAAAAGTTCCAGTAGCAGATATTATCGGTCGCTCTAAAGGTCAAATTGACTACGGTACCGGTCGCGTTGAAGCTGCCAGCCCAGTGGCGATGAAATTCTGGGCTGACAATGCTTCCTATCCCTACAAGAGTCACGATGCTTGGTTCATCACTGAAAATATTCGCTGGGGTTATATGCCGGCAACTACCGACATCAAAGCCACGGTTGATAAAGTTAACCGCGAAGATATTTGGAAAGCTGCAGCGACAGCACTTGGCGTTCCCGCCGCCCAAATTCCTGCTACGACTTCTCGCGGTGTCGAAACCTTCTTTGACGGCGTGAAGTTTGACCCCGAAAAACCAGAAGAATATCTGAAGGGTCTGGCAATCAAGAAAGCATAATTAGTTTGTTGACTGTTGACTGTTGACTGTTCGCTGGTGATAGTTGACCGAGTTTAAAATTGAGTGGAGTTGGGTTTCCTAACTCAACCCACCCCAGACACGGCGATAGTTTCAAAGTATCTACAAATAATCGATTATTCACAATACTCCAAGAACAAAAATGGCAACAAACCTCGCTGTTACTAAAAGCAAAAATCCCGTAAATTTCGTTTTGGATCGGGTTCAAAAAAACCGCAGAAAAATCATCCGCCCGCTAGTTGCGATCGCAGTTCTGCTCGTAGTTTGGCAAATCCTCTGCCACGATGCCTCATCCAGCTTGCCGGGGCCAATTAAAGCTGTCCAAGAAAGCTGGGAGCTGATTATCAATCCGTTCTTTGACAGAGGCGGCACCGACAAAGGCTTATTTTGGCAACTGGCGGCAAGCTTGCAGCGGGTGGCGATCGGATTTACTCTAGCAGCAGTTCTGGGTATTGGTTTAGGAATATTGATCGGTACAAACTCTCTAATGTTCGATGCTTTAGACCCGCTGTTTCAAGTATTCAGAACTATCCCGCCCCTGGCTTGGCTGCCGATCGCCCTGGCCGTATTTCAACAGTTCAATCCCTTTGAAGGCATGGGGGTGAAAGCTAACGAAGTGTCAGCACTGTTCGTAATTTTAATTACAGCAATTTGGCCGATTTTAATTAATACCACAGTAGGCGTTCAACAAATACCCCAAGACTACAGAAACGTCGCCCGCGTCTTGCGCCTCCCCAACCAAAAATACTTCTGGAAAATCCTGCTCCCTTCTTCAGTTCCTTACATTTTCACTGGCTTGAGAATTGGTATCGGTTTGTCTTGGCTGGCGATCGTAGCTGCGGAAATGTTAGTCGGCGGCGTCGGCATCGGCTTCTTCATCTGGGACGCTTACAACAGTTCTCGACTCAGCCACGTGATTTTGGCAGTGCTTTATGTAGGAATCGTCGGTTTGATTTTAGACAGAATTGTTGGTTTCATCGCTTCCAAAGTTGTTCCAGAAGAACAGAAATAGAATTGGCGCATAGGGCATAGGGCATGGGGCATGCCCGATGCCCGATGCCCGATGCCCCATTAATAATCAGCATCTAGAAATTACAAACTAACCTAAAATTACCATGTCAGTATTTGTTGAAGTAGACCACGTTGACCGCGTATTTAACTTGTCCAATGGAGAGCAATACATCGCTCTTAAAAATATCGAACTGAAAATTAAAAAGGGAGAATTCATCACCTTAATCGGACACTCCGGCTGCGGCAAATCTACGCTGCTAAATATCATCGCCGGCCTCGACAAAGCAAGTCAGGGCGGGATTACTTTAGAAGGGCGCGAAGTCCGCGATCCAGGCCCCGACAGAATGGTGGTGTTTCAAAATTACTCGCTGCTACCTTGGCTGACGGTGCGCGAAAATATCGCCCTAGCAGTAAATGAAATTTACAGCGGTAACTCTCAAGAAGATCGCGAGTTGGTGATCGAACACCACATTAAATTGGTCGGACTCGGGCACGCCGCCGACAAACGCCCGGGCGAAATTTCTGGGGGGATGAAACAAAGAGTTGCGATCGCCCGCGCCCTAGCGATTCGCCCGAAATTGCTGCTGCTAGACGAACCCTTCGGAGCCCTCGATGCTTTAACTCGCGGCGGTTTGCAAGACCAGTTGATGAAAATTTGCGAGGAAAGCAAAGTCACCAGCGTGATGGTAACTCACGACGTGGATGAGGCTTTATTATTGAGCGATCGCATTGTGATGCTCACCAACGGCCCGGAAGCGCAAATCGGGCAAATCCTCGAAGTGAACATTCCCCGCCCCCGCAAGCGCATGGAAGTTGTCAACCATCCGAGTTACTACGCGCTGCGGAACGAAATGGTTTACTTCCTCAACCAGCAAAAGCGGGTCAAACAGCGCCGGGCCAAACAACAACCGCCTGCGATCGCCCGCAACGGCTTGGAAAAAATCAACCTCGACATCGGCTTTATTCCCCTCACCGACTGCGCCCCCTTAGTAGTAGCCAAAGAAAAAGGATTTTTCCAAGCGCACGGCTTGGAAGAAGTTACTCTCAGCCGCGAACCTAGCTGGAAAGCGATCGCCAAAGGAGTCGCCGAAGGACGGCTGGACGCGGCGCAAATGGTCGCAGGAATGCCGGTCGCCATGCTGTTGGGCCTCGACGGTGAAGCCCCTGTGCCCGTCTGCAGCGCCCTCACTCTGTCCCGCAACGGCAATTCGATTGTTTTCAGCAAAGAGCTTTACAAACAAGGCATTCGGACGTTAGAGGATTTCAAAGCTGCGATCGCCAAGAGTCCCGATAAAGTTCACACCTTGGGCACGGTACACTCCGCCTCCATGCACAATCTGCTGTTCCGCTACTGGCTGGCCGCCGGCGGCATCGACCCCGACCTCGACGTGGGCTTGACCGTGATTCCGCCCCCGCAGATGGTAGCGAATTTAAAAGCAGGCAATATTGACGCCTACTGCTCGGGCGACCCCTGGAACTCCCACGCAGTCAACAGCGGCACGGGTTTTGTCATGGCCCGTTCCCTCGATATTCTGCCCGGACACATCGAAAAAGTTCTCGGTGTTACCGAAGATTGGGCTCAGAAATATCCTCAAACCCACCTCGCCCTCGTCAAAGCGCTTTTGGAAGCCTGCGACTACTGCGACGACCGCCGCAACCGCGAAGAAGTCCTAGTATTGATGAGCCAAGAACAATACATCGGCGCCGATCCGAAAGACATCCGTCCGGGATTCATCGACCCGTACAACTCCGGTACGGAGGCAGAACCCGAAATGCTCTACAACTTCAACCAGTTCTACGTTGACAAAACCAATTGTCCAGACCGCCTAGAAATGGTGTGGGTGATGGCGCAGATGGCTCGCTGGGGACTGATCCCGTTCCCGAAAAACTGGGTGGAAGTGGTCGATCGAGTTTTGCGTCCCGATGTTTTCGGTCAAGCAGTGCGCGAATTGGGTTTGCCGGATATTGCAAGAGATCGCCGGACGATCGAGCTATTTGACGGCACTGTGTTTAATCTCGACGACCCGATCGACTATCTTCACAATGTCAAAATCAAGCGCGCCGTCCGCATTGAAGAAATTTTAATTGAACAAATAGGCAGTCAATGTTCTATCAAACTGCCAGCATAACCAGCAAATAGGAAGAGGGAATGAGGAGCAAGAAATCAGGAAACAAGACTCCACATTTTCCGCTTCCTAACTCCCTCATTTCAAATTCTCAATCGAAAGTTGTCATGTCTAATTCCCCTACCCAAAATCCCTCTCCTGAAAATATGCAAACTCTCAAAACCCTCCAAAAAACCACACTTCAAACGCCCAAGCAAGACTTTCTTACTATTAAAGACGTATCGAAAGTCTACGAAACTCCTAAAGGCCCTTACGTCGTTCTCGACGGTGTAAACCTGACTATTAATGAAGGCGAATTTATTTGTTTGATCGGTCACTCTGGCTGCGGCAAATCAACTTTGCTGAATATGATCGCGGGATTCAACGGCCCGACAAACGGAGAAGTGGCCCTGCAAGGTTCGCGGATTACTGAACCTGGCCCGGACAGAATGGTGGTATTTCAAAACTACTCGCTGCTACCGTGGCTGACTGCTACTGAAAATATTCACCTCGGCGTTGAAAATGTTTACCCGGAAAAGTCCGCAGACGAACACAATACGATCGTCAAGGAACACTTGGAATTAGTGGGGCTGACCGAAGCTTGTAACAAAAGACCGGGCCAATTGTCCGGGGGGATGAAACAGCGGGTGGCGATCGCCAGAGCTCTGGCAACTCGTCCCAAACTGTTGATTTTGGACGAACCTTTCGGAGCTCTAGACCCGATTACCCGGGAAGAATTGCAGGAAGAATTGCTGAAAATTTGGCGGAAGGAAAAAATTACCGTCATTATGATTACTCACGATATTGATGAGGCTTTGTTTTTGGCCGATCGCATCGTGATGATGACCAACGGGCCGGCAGCTTCCATCGGCGAAGATATGCACGTTCCGTTCAGCCGTCCCCGCAACCGGGCGCGGATTATGGAAGACCCGAAATACTACGAACTGCGTAACTTTGCTTTGGAGTTCCTGTTTTCTCGCTACGCGCACCACGAAGAAGGTGAAGCAACGGACTCGGAGACAGAAGCCGTGGCGCTACCGATGCCCTTACCTGCTAGCAAAAAGCCTGCGCTTGCGGAGACTGCTAACAAGCCGATCGCACCTGCACCTTTTGTGGCTAACCCTGCCGAACCCCCAGAAGCTTCGCCGGTCAAACGCGGCATCCTGGCAGCCTCGTGGTTCGCAGCAATGGTTACTTTAGCTGCTGTCAATATGTCTGGTATTTCCAGCCAGCTAAAGCAAGCGAAACTAGCAGAAACTGCACCGCAGGCGGCGACTGCGGCGGCGGTTGTGAGTTCTCCCCCCAGCCCGCAAATTGCAGCAAGTTCGATCGCACCCAATGCAAGTCCTGCACCCGTCGCTGCTGCAAGTCCTGCACCCGTCGCTGCTAGCCCTGCACCCATCGCTGCAAGTCCTGCACCCATCGCTGCAAGTCCTGCACCCGTCGCTGCTGCAAGTCCTGCACCCATCGCTGCTGCAAGCCCTGCACCCGTCGCTGCTAGCCCTGCACCCGTCGCTGCTGCCGCTAACAGCGTCGCGCCCAATGCAGCAACCAGTGCCACATCAGAGATTTCTGACCAAGCCGAACTCAATGCGATCGGAGAGAAGTTGTATGCACAAATCGACCAAACATGGAGAACAACTCCGACATTTACCGAAAGTTTGACTTATCGGGTCAAAGTAAAACAAAACGGCGATATCCTACAGTTCGATCCCACAAATAAAGCAGCTAAAGATTTCGTCAAAGAAACTCCTCTGCCGGTTTTGCAAACTCCTGCCGGTGCCGCAGCAGGCGCTGAAAAAACTGCTGAATTCCAAGTAACTTTTAGCCCCAGCAACGGCGGCGTATTTGAAGTTAAATCAGGAAAGTAGGCGACACACTACTCCCGCACTAAATCTCAGATTGCTATCAACAACCAGGTCAAAAGTAGTACCTACACGCTGTTTGAGTCCTGCCAAAAATCCTCCTAGCTACCCTAGCTGGTGGTGACAAGATTTAGGCATGGATTACCTCTATTTGAGAGGGATTGAGGAGCAGCGCTCCACGGGCTAAAAGGGATATCAATCGCGGGTTGTAGTAAGATAGCGGTTAATTTTAAATCAGGGTATTGTCCGTTGCTGTGAAGCATTTTTGCGGTAATTTACTAATTATTCACACGTTATTTGCAGGAGCCCTCAGTTCCGACTATAATGACGAATTACGAATTACCCATTAGCTTTCAAAAATTAGCATCTAAAATCACCAGATGGAAACTATAAAAACTCTTTGCCCATACTGCGGTGTAGGTTGCGGTCTAGAAGTTGTTCCCGACAAAAAACAAAGTTGGAAAGTGCGGGGCGATCGCAATCACCCATCGAGTCAAGGCATGGTTTGTATTAAGGGAGCAACAGTAGCAGAGTCGATTAGGAGCGATCGGCTACTGTATCCGATGATGCGAGATACTCTCGACCAACCGTTCCGCCGCGCTAGCTGGGACGAAGCTCTCGATGCAATTGTTAACCGCATCCAAACAATTCGCAGCACCAGCGGCCCCGATGCTTTGTGCGTTTACGGTTCGGGTCAATTCGTTACAGAAGATTATTATATTGCCCAGAAACTACTGAAAGGTTGTCTGGGTACTAATAATTTTGATGCTAATTCTCGCTTGTGTATGTCTTCAGCAGTCTCTGGATACGTTCAAAGCTTTGGCTCGGACGGGCCGCCTTGCTGTTACGACGATTTAGAATTAACAGATTGCGCTTTTATTATCGGGAGCAATGCAGCGGAATGCCATCCGATTGTGTTCAACCGATTAGCAAAGTACCACAAAAAGCATTCACATGTCAAGATGATTGTGGTAGATCCGAGGCGGACTCCGACTGCTGAAGCGGCGGATTTGCACTTAGCAATTAAACCGGGTACGGATATAGATTTGCTTAACGGAATTGCATATTTGCTGTTACGCAGGCAAGCAATAGATTCTGAGTTTATTGAAGAATGCACGGCGAATTTTTCAGATTTTGCTGAGGTTATTAGCAGCTACACGCCGGAGTTTGTAGCCTCGCGCTGCGGCATTACTATCAGCGATTTAGAAACGGCGGCAAACTACTGGGAACAGTCGCAGCGGGTTTTGTCTCTGTGGTCGATGGGCATGAATCAGTCGTCGGAAGGCACGGCAAAGGTGCGATCGCTGATTAATTTGCACTTGATGACCGGTCAAATCGGCAAACCGGGATGCGGCCCGTTTTCCCTCACCGGCCAGCCAAACGCGATGGGAGGGCGGGAAGCTGGAGGACTGTCTCACTTGCTCCCAGGCTACCGCTTTGTGAAAAATGCCGAACACAGAACCCAAGTCGAGGAGTTTTGGGGAATCGCACCGGGAAGCATTTCCCCGAATCCGGGCCGCACAGCTTGGGATATGATTACCGGTTTGGAAACTGGGGAAGTCGAGTTGCTGTGGATTGCAGCTACCAATCCGGTGGTGAGCATGCCGGATTTGGAACGTACTAAAGCCGCTTTGCTGCGATCGCCCTTTACTATTTATCAAGAAGCTTACTATCCCACTGAAACCTCGGGCTACGCTCACATCCTGCTGCCTTGCCGGCAGTGGAGCGAAAAAACCGGAGTAATGACGAATTCCGAACGCCGCGTTACGTTTTGTCCCGGTTTCGACACTCCCTCCGGGGAAGCCCGCGACGACTGGAGCATTTTCGCCGAGGTGGGACGGCGGTTGGGTTTTGCCGAACACTTTGCTTTCGAAAACAGTGCGGAGGTTTTTAAAGAGTACGCGCAGTTGACGCGGGGTCAGCCTTGCGACATGACCGGTCTGAGCCACGAATACATCCGCCAAGAAGGGCCGCAGCAGTGGCCTTGCCGGGAAAACGAGCCTGTGCATCCACCGAACGAAGCGAAACGGCTGTATACTGACCGGCGTTTTCACACTCCTGACGCGCGGGCGAGATTTTCGGCCTATCACTCCCGGGGACTGGCAGAACCTCCCGATCCGAATTATCCGTTTGTGTTGACGACAGGGAGAGTTTACGGACACTGGCACACGATGACGCGGACGGGTAGAACAGAAAAAATTAATCAATTGCACCCCGATCCGTTTTTGGAAATTCACCCCCGCGATGCTGCCACATTGCAGATTAAGGAGGGTGATTTGCTGGAAGTTCGATCGCGCCGCGGCAAGGCCCAGTTTCCGGCCAAAGTCACAAAGGCGATCGCCCCAGGTACGCTATTTGTACCGATGCACTGGGGTTATCTGTGGGCCGAAAGTGCTGAAGCCAATGCCCTGACTCATGCTGCAAGCTGTCCAGATTCCAAACAGCCAGAGTTAAAAGCTTGTGCGGTGCAGTTGGTGCTGGTTGGGGCGGAAACTGCGGCGGAAGTTGTCGCAGAAGTTGGGGAATTTAATTGGGCAAAATCCACCCTCGCCGTCACTTCTTGAGCTGCCGTCAAACTAGGGGATGTTAAAACTCACATAGTCGTACCAAGGTCGTGACCTTGATTTCTTGGTAAAGACTCACGTAAAATCCTAGTTTTTTGTCAAAAAACTAGGTTTGCGAGCAGTTGCTGAGGCACAATCGCAGGGTGCTCTACTGGACTCAAAAACTCTGTCGAGCGAGCAATTTTGAGCCATTACGCACCCTAAAAGCTAGGTTTCCCCGGCAAAACCGGGGAACAAGGAAAATTAAATTATTCTGAGTTTTTCCTTCTTAAATTCGGGGTTTTTCCTTGTGAGGAATGACTTCTGCCTTGTTTGTAATTAATCGAGTCAGACAATTGCAGTTTGCACCCATAGGTGCTATAATCGTTTTACAAGGCTTTATTTTCGGCAGTACAGTTCGTTCGATCGGCGTTCCTCCGGATTTAAATCTCTACACCCTCTAATTCTGGAGAATGTTCAATGTCAATTTATGTCGGCAATTTATCCTACGAAGTAACGCAGGAACACCTCAACCAAACTTTTGGAGAGTACGGAACAGTAAAGCGCGTTCAGTTGCCTGCTGACCGGGAAACAGGTCGGATGCGGGGCTTCGCTTTTGTAGAAATGTCTACTGAAGCCGAAGAAGCCGCAGCCATTGAGGCTCTTGACGGTGCTGAGTGGATGGGTCGCGACCTCAAAGTCAATAAGGCAAAACCCCGCGAAGAACGTCCTAGTGGCGGCGGTAACTGGGGTAACAACGATCGCGGTGGCAATTCTCGTCGCTACTAAACCACCCGAGCTAAATTTTTAGCTATCTTGTATATTGCGTCGGAGCAAGCTGGGAGTCAACAATCATTCTCTGTTGAAAATAGATAGTTATTTCAGCGATCGCACCGCGCTTTGAAGTCCTCAAAATATTGCTAGACAATAGTTTGAGGTTTTTTTATGGCAAAAATTATTAATCAGGAGGTCGATCGGGTGCGATCGATTCCTCACTGACACGAAAAACTATAAAATATAACAGGCAGAGAAAGTCGCCTTCCCCAGTGCCCGGGCGGCCCCTTAAAACCAGGCAATCACAGAGTTTTGCGCTTGCCAAGTGTACCGAACAATGACAAAATCATTAATTAATAATGAAGACTAAATCACTTTTATGCTGAAAAAAATATTTAGGCAAATTTCCAGGTCAAGCAGTGATGAAAATTTTCTGCATTTTACAGAAAGTGTAGAAGTAGTAATATCGAAAATTTTATCCCTGGCGATGATTTGGGTAATTCTCCTCAGCGTTTGCGATTTGCTGATTTTTTTAGCAAAAGAATGGGCAACCCACGACGATAATTTGTTAAAAGACACGTTGTTTGTCATATTTGGGTTATTTTTAAATGTTTTAATTGCTCTGGAAATCTTGGAAAATATTACAGCTTATCTGAAAAAGCACGTAATTCAAGTAGAGCTAGTTATTGTAACTTCTTTAATAGCAGTATCTCGAAAAATCATTATTCTTGACCTGGAAAAGAAAACCGCAGCCGACTTGATTGGTTTGGCGACTGCAATTTTCGCGCTTTCCATCAGTTACTTGATAGTGCGAGCCACCAATAGAGGAAAGGATTAATATCGGGAATTGAGAAGTGGGAATTTTCAATAACTAATATCATACCCGATCGAGCGACCGGACATGATCTTATAAAGAACACCCTGAAAACCCCGCGACTTCAGTCCGGGGATGAAAGGGGTAAGGAGGCTTTAGCCTCCCAGTATTTTTCATGAGATTTCTGAATTGTATGTACTGTAAATTACAACTATGTAAATCTTTGTGAACAATGAGAACCGGGTTAAGCCAACGCTGCTAGCATAAACCTATCGTGATGAGGGTCGAAGTCATGCTAGTTTTCGAGTTGAAAGCATACGGTAAAAAGCAGCAATTTGAAGCTGTAGACGAAGCAATTAGAACGGTGCAGTTCATCCGCAACAAAGCATTGCGCTTTTGGATGGAAAACGAAAAAGTCAACAAATACGACTTGAATAAATACAGCGCCATTCTAGCGAAGGAATTCCCGTTTTGCGACGACTTAAACAGCATGGCCAGACAATCGAGTTCAGAAAGAGCGTGGTCGGCGATTTCACGATTTTACGACAACTGCAAAAAGAAAGTCCCAGGAAAAAAAGGGTTTCCGCAATTCCAGAAAGACAACCGCTCGGTAGAGTACAAAACTACGGGCTGGCGTCTGGCAGATGACCGGAAATCAATCACTTTTACCGATAAAAAAGGAATCGGAAAGCTCAAGTTAAAAGGAACCCGCGACTTGCATTTCTACCAGCGCAGTCAAATCAAACGAGTACGTTTGGTGAGACGAGCAGATGGATATTACGTGCAGCTTTGCGTGCAAGTTGACCGTTCTGAAGAAATTGAAGTTACCGGAAAGACCATCGGATTAGACGTGGGACTCAAAGAGTTCTACACGGATTCTCATGGCGTTGCAGTTGATAACCCGCGTTTCCTCCGCCAGGGAGAACGCAGGTTGAAGAAAGCCCAAAAACGAGTTTCAAAACGAGTTAAGGGTTCGCAAAACCGGAAAAAAGCTAGAGCGATTCTAGGAAAGCGCCACCTCAAAATAAGCAGACAGCGTAAAGATTTTGCCGTGAAGTTGGCAAGATGCGTCATCCAGTCTAACGACTGTGTAGTCTACGAAGATTTGAGGATTAAAAATATGGTGAAGAATCACTGTCTGGCAAAATCGATTAACGACGCTTCTTGGTATATGTTCCGAATTTGGCTGGAATATTTTGGCAAAGTATTCGGAAGAATTACGATTGCCGTGCCAGCCAATGGAACCAGCCAAGAATGCTCTAGCTGCGGAACGATTGTTAAGAAAAGTCTGTCAACGCTCCCCTCACGCTTGTCGGTGCGGGCTTGTCTTTGACAGAGATTGGAACGCAGCTAAAAATATCCTAAGTCGGGGATTGAGTACGGCGGGGCACGTCGGAACTTGGATCTTAGATCCGAACGCTTGTGGAGAATTGACCGCTACCGATGTTGAAGTAATTCTGCATCGGCAAGTCGATTCTGCGAATCAAGAATCCCCTCGGCTTTAGCCAGGGGAGTGTCAATCCAATAAACCAGGAGGAGGCACAATTTCAATTCTGCCTTGTTCTAAGTCAACAACTGGCACAATCTCTTCCACAAAAGGAATCAAGATTTTTGTGGATTTAGGCTCTTTAACGCGAATTTTCCGTGGTTTGCGAGTATTTCTGGGGTCAGCGTTTGGTTGGGGAGTTTCAGGCTGTTTTGGCTTTTCTAATTCTGCAGCGACAGTTTCCGGCGCCGTTAGATTCGTTTCTACTTCTAAAAGGTCGTTACCTGCGGGAATAATATCACTTACCTTGCCTAAGATTTCCCCGGTTAACTGGTTATAAACTTCCATACCGATCAAATCTTGGACGTAAAACTCATCAGGTTCGAGGTAAGGTCGATCGGTCTTTTCAACAAACAACTTGCAGCCCCGCAGCGCCTCAGCACTATCGCGGTCTTCCACACCCTCTACCTCTACAGCATACAGCCCTTTGCCCGGAATGTAGCGACCGCCCAAAAACTCGATCGGTTCCGGTTCACTTTTGTTAGGGCGCAAAATCCACCGCTTCCCCGGTTCGATAAACCTTTCGGGGAAATCCGAATCGGGATAGACTCGCACTTCCCCGTCCAAACCTTGAGCTGCTACAATTTTACCGATTTCTATCCATTCAGACATAAACTTTTTGGGAATTAGGAATTGGGAATTAGGAATTGGGAGTTGGGAATTGGGCATGGGGAATTGGGCATGGGGCAGAAAAGCATTGGTAGCAGAAAAGCCTTGGTAGCAAACAACAAATAACTACTGACTTCTTTACACCAATCCAGTTCTCAGCGCTACAACTGCTGCTTGCACGCGGTCATCCACTGCCAACTTATTCATAATACCGCGAACGTGAGTTTTAATAGTATTTGGACTCAAGTAAAGCGCCGCTGCTATCTCCGGATTGCTGTTACCTTCAACCATTAATTTTAACACCTCCAATTCCCGCTGCGACAACTGGCCAAAAGTAGTTGTAGAGGCAGGTATCGGCGGTTTGAGGTGTTCGATGACAGTCCGGGCAATTTGAGGGTCAAGATATGTAGCGCCCTCTGCTGCGGCTGCAATCGCTGCTAACAGCCTGTCAACGGAAGCACCTTTAATACAATAAGCATCAGCCCCACTAGAAAGGGCAGCAATAATTTCAGTTTCTGCCGTGTGAGAAGTTAACATTACTACTCGAACTTCTGGCAGTTGTGCTTTAATTTGCTGCGTCGCTGCTATGCCGTCGAGCCGCGGCAAACCGATATCCATTACAATAATATCAGGTTTGAGTTTCAGTGCGGCTGCTACGCCTAAATAGCCGTCTTCTGCTTGTCCTACTATTTCTATTTCTGGGGAATCGGCTAAAACTTGCTCTAATCCCAGTTGCATCATCGGGTCATCTTCAACAATTAAAATTTTCATAATACGAAGGAAGTTCGGCAACGAGCAATGTACGGGATGTAACGGATGTAACGGATGTCAGCAAGAAGGAAGATTACTTAGTTATTAATATTTTACATCAACTTACACCGAACCAATAACAAATGACTAATGACAAATGACAAATGACTAATGACTAACTTTTAAAACTTCAACGAATTCGCCCGGTACAATCCAGGTGTCCGCTGGTGGCAAAACTGCTAAACCACTCGTATTTGCGAGGTTAATTAAATTCGCTGAATTTTGGCTGCCGCTAGCAGGTTCAAATTCCCACACCCCCGCAACTAAATGTAGTTTACCCCAAACATAAGTTTCGCGTCGGCCGGGCGATCGCAATTCAGCATTACACCTAGCTTTGACAAACTCCGGCCCCCAAGCATCCGCGCCAAGCCCAGACATCTTTCTCAAAGCAGGCACAACAAACCGCCAACAGCAGACTAAAGCCGAAACCGGATTTCCCGGCAAACCAAAATAGAGACAATCCGAACTCAACCTCGGCGAATCCTGATTTTTTTCACCTCGTTGAAACCCAGCAACCGTTAAAGGTTTCCCCGGCTTAATCGCCACAGAAGTAATGTGAACTTTTCCTCCCAACTCTGCCAATATTTTCTCAATATAATCGTAGTCTCCTACCGAGACGCCGCCCGTAGAAAGCACCACATCCGCCGTCGCCACAGCCCGGGATATCGCCTTGTTTAACGCCTCTTCATTATCAGGAACAATGCCCAATCGAATCGGTTCAAATCCCATTTGTGCCAACAAAACTGTCAAAGCATACTGATTCGAGTCTACCAGTTTCCCCGGTGCCAAAGGTTCGTCTGGCGATACCAATTCGTCGCCAGTCGAAAAAATTGCCACCCGCAGCCGCCGATAAACGGGAACTTGAATGCACTGTGCAGTTGCTAACACCGCCATTTCTGGGGCGTTGATAACCGTACCGGGAGTTAGCAAAGTTGTTCCTGCTTGATAAAAAGCGCCTTTGTGTCTGACAAATGCTTGCGGTTTTTCAGGAGAAACTAAGATAAAAATACGATCGCCCTCACGCCTTGTTTCTTCCTGCATTACCACCGTATCAGCACCCGCTGGCATCATCGCACCTGTAAAAATTCGCGCCGCTTGCCCCGATTGGACGGTATTTTGAGGCTGATATCCGGCTGGAATCTCTTCAACTACTTCGAGTACCGCTGGTGTTTCGGCGCTACAGTTTTCCACATCAGCAAACCGCACCGCGTACCCATCCATTGCTGAATTATCCCAATAAGGAAAATCCAGCGAACCAGTGACGGGTGCAGCCAAAATGCGCCCCGATGCTGCCAGCAAGTCTACAGTTTCTACATCCCGCTGACTGTCGGGGGGTTGCGCTAAATTTAGAACGATCGATTCTGCTTCTTTCACTGACAGCATGACTGTCTCCTTGTTTTGATAACACTCATGATTAAGTTTAGCAAAATATCCCCAGATAGTGGTGATATAATTTTTTTGTATTTCGGCAGTAAACCTAATTTTTGGTATTCATAGCTTATGACTATTTCTCGTTTGGTTGTTAGACTAAATTGTTTATCCTTATTCCTGGTGACGCTGCTAATAATTATAACTCAATTTTCCGGCTTAAAAGTCAGCGATTTATTCTTTCATCCTTATTTTTCCCCCAATCCCAATGTCGCCTTATTAACTCGGACATTCCAGATTTTATGTTCTGTACCAGTCATTGTTTGTACTTTCACCTATGGGTTAGCACAAACTCTTCAACCGCGCCATTTAGAAAATCGATTTATTTTATTTTCCGCTCTTTTAACAGGTGGATTTCTGCTCAATGAAATTTACAGAATTCATATATATATGATAGCATTAGGAATTCCCAAGCTAGGAGTAAGTCTTTTGTACGCCGTTGTTTTGTCCTCCTACGGATGGGTTTTTCGGCGAGAACTGCAGTTGACTCCCTACCAAATATTGTTAGCTGGTTTGGGGCTGTTGTTTTTGGCGATCGGCGTTGATGCGCTCCATTTAAAAAGCAAGATAATTTCCAGTTTGCTAGAGGGAGTACCTAAATTGTTTAGCGAAATCAATATTGCATTTTATTATTGGTATGTATGCAAGTGTTTTGTAGAAAAAGCTTTTTATGAAAAAATTGATTCCTAGTTATAAGTAGATGATATAATTATCTCACAAGTGCCTCCAAAAAACTCCCATTCAAATCCTCCTTCCTCCCTCAATAATATTTACGCCATCCGCATTGCTCGGCATTTATCTGCCTTCATCTACATTATGTGGCTTAAAAATCGCAACCCATCCTGATAAAATACCATGATAGCAGTTACCATCAAATTTAACTCGATCGCCCAAATCACCGACGACCAATTTTATCAACTGTGCCGCGAAAACCCCGATGTCAAATTTGAACGCAACGCCAAAGGAGAAATAATCGTCATGCCACCCACAGGAGGAGAAACTGGAAATTACAATTTTGAAATAGCGACTGATTTTGGAATTTGGAACCGACAAACTCAACTGGGAATTTGTTTCGATTCTTCAACTTGCTTCAAACTGCCCAGCGGTGCCAACCGTTCTCCCGATGTCTCTTGGATTGAAAAATCAAGATGGGATGCACTCACTCCCGAACAAAAACAAAAATTTCCTCCGATTGCCCCAGATTTTGTCTTAGAGTTAATGTCGCCCACCGATAGCCTAAAAGACACTCAAGACAAAATGGAAGAATACATGAATAACCAAGTAAAACTAGGCTGGTTAATTAACCGCAAAACCCGCAGAGTTGAAATCTATCGCCAAGGACAAGAAATAGAAGTTTTGGAATGTCCAACAGAACTTTCAGGAGAAGATGTTTTGCCCGGTTTCGTGCTAAACTTGAAAACACTGTGGCAATAACTAGACATCCTGCACCTATCAGCGTTTATTTGCGTTCATCTGCGGTTAAAAAAAATCTAATGGAAACCAATACAGAAACCACTGCAACCACTGGCTTAACAGCCCAACAACACAAACAGAAAATGCAGCGGCGCCAAGAAGTGCAATCACAGCGAATCGCTAACTCCTCCAAAGAAAAAGGTTTAATTATAGTCAATACGGGTAACGGTAAAGGCAAAACCACGGCTGCCTTGGGAATGGTTGTGCGATCGCTCGGTCACGGATACCGCGTCGCCATAGTACAATTTATCAAAGGCGCGTGGGAACCCGCAGAAAAAGCCGTTTTTCAACTCTGGGAAAAACAGCTAGAATTTCACGCAATGGGAGAAGGTTTTACCTGGGACACGCAAGACCGCGATCGAGATATCGAAACAGCTCAAAAAGCCTGGGAAAAATCCCTAACTTTTATCTGCAATCCCGAATTTAAATTAGTTCTTCTAGATGAAGTCAATATAGCATTAAAATTAGGTTATTTGCAAGTCGAGCAAGTGCTTTCCGGGTTAGACCAAAAACCAGAAGAAACCCACATTATTTTAACCGGCCGAGGCGCCCCGCCAGAGCTCATCGAACGGGCAGACTTGGTGACAGAAATGACTTTAGTTAAGCATCCATTCCGAGAACAAGGCATTAAAGCTCAAGCAGGTATTGAGTATTAATGTTGTTTGCAGTCAAGAGTTTAGTCCTAATTAGCTAAAAGCTGATTAGGAGTGAACTGAAGCCCTGACTACAAACCGTATTTATGTTGTTTCTAGTCAGGACTTTTTACCCAATCTAAAATCTAAAATCTAAAATCTAAAATAGAGCTATGCTGGCAACATCAGAGTAAAAGTTGACCCCTTACCAAACTCGCTAATCACAGTAATTTCTCCCCCCAGCATCTGAGAGTATTTCTGCGCTATTGCCAAACCCAAACCCGTACCGCCGTACTTGCGGGTAGTCGAAGCATCAGCTTGCGTAAAAGGTTGAAATAACTTTTGTAGCTGTTCGGGAGTAATCCCAATCCCCGTATCCGTACACTTAACAATTAACTCTTCCGAATCCCAACTATTTTCATCATTTTTAATTCTTTCAACGCTGAGTGTAATTGTCCCTTTATGAGTAAACTTAGCTGCATTACTGAGCAAATTAAATAAAATTTGAGTAAATTTAATTTGATCGGAATACAATTCGCCAATATTATGAGGACACTCTACATTCAGGCGATTAGTGTTTCGCAAAAATAGCGGTTCAACAGTTCGGGCTACATCTTGAACTGCCTCCGACACGTCAAAAGTTTCTAATTCAAGTTCCGCGTGACCGGCTTCAATCTTCGACAAGTCCAGAATATCATTAATTAAGGAAAGTAAAAGCTGGCCTGAATTGTGAATCCTCTCCAAATCAGATACAAAATTTTCTTCGCCCAAATCTAAAGCCTCTTCTTGCAGAATCTCGCTGTAACCGATAATCGCATTCAGAGGAGTTCGCAGTTCGTGGCTCATGTTAGCTAAAAACTGACTTTTAGCCAAACTAGCTGCTTCTGCGGCTTCCTTTGCCTTGTAGAGTTCTGCCTCGGCTTTCAAGCGGTCGGTCACGTCGTGAGCAAGCACTAATTCAGCATTTCTGCTATCAAATAGCATGGCATAAGAAGTAATTTCTACATCAATAATTGTTCCGTCTTTTTTCAGGTGCTGCCACACACCTGCAAACTCAATACCGACATCTAGTTGGGATATATTTTCTAGCAATTTCGGCAGTTCTTGGGGGGGGCGAATGTCCGCAACGGTCATGTTGAGAAATTCGTCGCGAGTGTAGCCGTAGTGTTGGATAGCAGCCTGATTGACGGCTATAAATTCCAGAGTTTCTAAATCGTAAACCCACATCGGATGGGGGTTATTTTTAAACAAAAGTCTGTAGCGTTCTTCCGAGGCTCGCAGTTCGGCTTCTGCTTGCTTGCGCTCGGTAATGTCGCGGACAACAGTGCAAATAATCTCGCGGCCTCCGTAGGAAATCACGCTCCCGCTCACTTCTACATCCACGCAGGAACCGTCTCGGCGGCGGTAGAGAACTTCGCCAATTCTGAATTGTTTGTCCGTCAGCAGCAAATCGATATTGCTGTCAATTAGGTCTTTAGAGTAAGCGATGATATCGTAAATAGTCAGTTGCGAAATCGCATCAAGACTGTAATCGAGCAAGTCGGTAAACGCTGTATTGGCTTCCAAAAGACGTTTGGTTTGAGCGTCCCACAGGAATATACAATCTGTAGCTTGCTCGACTACGGCTCTGTAGCGGGCTTTTTCCTCAAGTTGTTCGCTTTCAGCTTGGGCGATCGCGCTCAACATTCCGTTGATAGTATGGGCAAGGTCTGACAACTCATCTTCGCCCGTCACCGGCAGTCGCACCGAGAGGTCTTGGCTGCTGCTGATTTGGTTGACCGCTTTCGCCAAACCGCTCAACCGAGACAGTACAAGACGCTCTAGCAGTAGCAGAGTGCAGCCGACCAACCCAACTCCAGCTAAGGCTACAGACCCCAGCAGGTACAGCAAACTAATTTGACCTTGCCTGTATATTTCTCTGGGGATATCCACTCGCAATAGCAGCGCAGGTTGGTTGTAAATATCCCGGATCAGGGCGTAACCCGCCATCGACTCTTCGCTTAAAGGACGCACCAAAATCTGTTTTTTTTGCGACAGTTTCTCCCGCGCTTGCTGAAAGTCGGCAGGCAACCGAGCCTCATTCACGCTGTGTACGATTAGCGGCAAGCGAGTAATTTTAGAAACCTTCGCAATACCAGCAGCATCCAAAGTGCGCCCGAATATCAGCGTACCTCGGATCGGGCCGGTGCTTTTAGTCGTGAGAATTGGGCGGGAAGCGATCAGTATTGGCCCTGACGGTAGCAGCAGGATACCAGCGAGGCTGCTTTTGGCGTTGGGGTGCTGCAACAGCGGGTCGCTGAGAGAAATGCGCCGTTTTAGCGCTTCTGGAACAGGCGTTAGTTTCAGCTTTTCGCTGTCTAAACCCGTACCGTAAACTATTTGGCCAGAAGTATTGACAAATACGGCTATATTAACTCTTATATTAGCCAGCCCTTCGGGAATTAAATTGGAGGCAATGAATTGTGAGTTGCGGTTTTGGATAAAATCGTAGGTGTCGTCCCAGGCAGACCAGTCGGCAAAGCGCGAGTTGAAGTCATCTGCGGTTTGCCCGAACACGCTGAGCACTCCCTTGATAACCTGTGTAGCTTCTTGTTCCTCTGCTTTGATCAGGCTGCCCAAGAGGATGCTTGAGGAGGCGACATACAGAATGCTCGTCAGTCCAGCGATGGTAATGCCAATTATCGATAGTGTTTTCCGACGCAGTTTCATCGTGCCATGTGTGTGGTGTCCGTCCGAAATTCTCAAACCTAGGAGCAATTTTACTACTGTTTCCTGAACCCTGACCGAAAGCAATTTAGTCCGGGGGCCCCCGATGTATCAGTGGAGTTGCTTTCTTCAATTCTCAAATCTAAAATCTCAAATCTCAAATCTCAAATCTAACATCGATTGACTGGTCTCCCAGCGCGTGTTTCCTACTTTTCCCACACCTGCTGTTTGTGAGCTTCCTTGCAAATACCTAAGATACGCCGATCGTTCTCGCTGATGGTGGAAATTGGGTAATATTGTTGCAGGTTTACCGAGTAGGGAGAGCGACTGCCGTCGTAACTGTCCACTACTATTAAATTTAACTGAGTTCGATCGCTTGTGCCGTAAAAACAGTAAAAATCAGACCGAGGCAGGTAAAAAGCGCCGACTACCTTACTCTGCCGCATTTCAAATACAAAATATTCTTGTTTAATTTCCTCTGGCTGGCTCGACTGACCGTAGAGGTAAATGCCATCTGCTAAACCTGTGCTAGCTGTATCTTGCCCGGGATTTGGCGGAGATTGCGAGCTTAAAACGCCGGATTTGATGTCCGAGTTGTGTGCCCGGCGTGCGGGGAATGCGATGCTGAAGTTACCGGGCGAGAGAGCAAGCAAGATCGCGATCGCTTCTAAACTTCCTGTTAATATCAAATAAGTCAAAACCACTCCAGACCCCAAAATTTAAAATAGCTGGTTCCAAGCGCCTCTTGTACTACTTTCAAAAATATCGCAGAGAAACCGGGTATTTGGCTTAATGTTGGCTATTAACTTCAAGGAACGATCGCCCGCCCGATGCCTGAACTGAAATCTAAGATTAGTTTTCACAAATTTTGCGTCCGCCCCGATCGGGCGATCGACCCCTCAAATAATACCATTTTAGATTTTTAATTTTAGATTAAAGAATTGAAAAATTTGGCGTGACCTATCCCATAAGGGTTGGGATCGCGTGCCTACAGTTGCAGTCTTTTTTTTAACTGGTATAAAAGTATCAATCCCAGCAGCGCCAACACGAAAAAAAAAGTTGAGATTTTGGGAAAAATCTCAACTTTTTTAGTGACTAACTCGCCAAGTATTCTCGGACTTGAGATTGGCGGCGGCGCAGGTGGGCAAGGGCTTGATGTTCTAGCTGCCGCACCCGTTCCCGGCTGAGATTTAGCCGTTCTCCGACTTTCGCCAGAGACATTTCGGTGCCGTCTTCCAAACCGAAGCGCAGAATTATTACATCTCGCTGCTGGGGGGTAAGTTCTGATATCAAAGTATCGAGGTCTTGCCGCAGCAATTCCGAGGTAATGTAGTTGTCTGGAGATGCCGTTTCGTCTTCTAAGAGTTCTTGCAGTTCGGTATCTTGGTTGTCTCCTACCCGCAAGTCCAAAGAAACTGGATGTCTTGCCATCAGCAGGTATTCCCGAATTTGGGAAGGGTGCAGTTCGAGGGCGGTGGCAATTTCCCCAGGGGAGGGAGACCGGCCCAACTGCTGGGTGAGTTCCCGCTGCACTTTTTTGATTTTGTTGAGTTTTTCGGTGATGTGAATTGGCAGTCGAATGGTGCGGGCGTGTTGGGCGATCGCGCGGGTAATTGCTTGCCGAATCCACCAGTAGGCGTATGTCGAAAATTTGTATCCCCGCATCGGGTCAAATTTTTCGACTCCTCGTTCTAAACCGAGGGTACCTTCTTGAATTAAATCCAAGAATTCCATATTGCGTTTCTGGTATTTTTTGGCGATCGCCACTACTAGCCGCAAATTCGCTTCAATCATCTTTTGCTTGGCCCGCCGCCCTATGTGTAAGATGCGGCTAAGTTCAGGTTCGGTCAACTCCATTTCGGCAGCCCACTCTTGATTCGTCAGATCCCGCTGCCATTCTTTAGCAAGTGCTTGTTTTGCTTCGATTAATTTCATCATTTGCTGCACCTGCTTCCCGAAAACAATTTCTTCTTCTCGGGTTAGCAGGGGCACGCGACCGATCTCGTGCAGATAGGCACGAACCGTATCCGTTGAGGAGTATGGCCGGCTGCCCATGCGATCGGCTTTCACTGTTTTGTTTTTGGGGGTTGTGGTGGACATGGGTGAGTATTGCACTCCTTGTAACAACAGATAAAAAGTTGGTGATACCCTGTCCCACTTTTACAAGTGGGATAAAGACTGCGACAAAGGGGATGTTTCCCCTCTTGTTTATCGGTGACGATCGGTAGAAGCTTTTTGTTTGGGATTACTTTTGTGCTTGATTTCCAGTAATCGCCGTCGATTTTCGGTAGCTTGCTAGCTTGAATGGCTAGTTTAAGGCGAAGTGAAGCAAGAGTTTAGTTTTCTCAATATTATTCCCAATTTTGAGGATCGTAAAGAGTAAAAACCTCTGTCTTAAGGTCAAGATTCTACATTTTTCCTTAAGGTTTTGAATTCCCTGTTCGTTTTAACTGCAACTCAACTTCACAATACTCATGCAAACAGACTCATGCAATTCGAGGGCTTTGTTTTGCTCTCTGTTCCATCATCGCTTGAAATTTTCTCGCTGCCTAGATGGTGGGATGCGAGATAACCGAACTCGATCGCCGTATCAGATGGGAGTAACTGTTTAAAATATTTCTTGACATTTTTATGAAAATATGCTATTCCACTTCTGCTACGAGTAACGACAAGGTGTATAAAGGCTGGCTGTTGCCCTGTTTGACTTTCATTGTGCCCCTAGGCTCCATCATCTCCATCATCTCCATCATGTTTAAGCTTAAGCAAATTTTGGGCTGTTAGGGATGAGGGGTGAGGGGGTGAAAGGGGAAAAGCTTCTGACTCAAAGCTGGGGCCTAACTTTTTTGACGTTCGATCGCACTTTTTCGTTTATAACTGAGGCAAAAATGAGATATTTCTGTCATTGCCAGCGATCGCCAATTGTTCGCACAGACTAATTTACAGTAACATTTGCCTAAGTTCTGTAATGAATCTAGCCGTTGTCAATCTAAAATCCCAAATCCATTTTAGCAGATTCTGCCTCGGCAAATACTTGTTCGTCGGGCATTTCTTGCCAGTCAATATCCCCAATCTCTCTGTAGAATTGCTCGTCATAGGGGCGAGTTTGCACGACTACGGGCATCGGTACGGCGTGCCCCAAAACTAATGCTTGCTGTTTGGAGTCGAGTTTTGCCAAAACAGAACGCAAACTCTGCCCTCCCGAAACGCCGGTAAAGATAGCATCAATGTCTTTATCGTCGTTTAGCAAAGCAGTGATCCGCGTTCCGACTTGCGACATGACTTCGGCATCGATGCCGGACGGACGCTGGTCTACAATTAGCAGGGTGACAAAGTATTTTCGCATTTCTCTGGCGATCGTACCGAAAATAGTCGATCGCACGATCGCCGGATCGAGAAAGCGGTGAGCTTCCTCAATGGTAATCACCAACGGCTGCGGCTTGTCGCACGGATTTTTGCTCATCAAAAACTTTTCAGCTTTCCCCACGTAAGATTCGTGAATGCGGCGAGTAATCACATTTGCTGCTAACATATACGACAGCAAATCCGAGTGGGAACCGAACTCAATCACTACATTTTTTCCACTATCCAAACACTGCAAAACTTCAGTTACATAATTTTTCGGACAGCGTTGGCGAATATATTTCAACTCTTTCAACCGCTCTAATTTCCGCTGCAAAGCCATAATCGAAGATTTATTCCCGCGCTTTTCTTCACAGAACATTTGGATATCTTCGTTGGTCATTTCCAGCAACTTGTTGATCCAACCACTTCCCAACTCATTTCGCAAAATAATCGCATTTTCGATACTAGCTTCCGACAAATTTAGCTCGCGCTGCACCAGCGCGATGTCTTCGACTTCAATTTGATCGAAACTCAAAAACAACTCTTGAGCGTCGCGGACTCCCCGGCGTTTGGTCGATTCTGGATCGAGGGTATAAATCTGCATTTTATCGGGAAACAACTGCCGCAAACCTTTAACAGTGCTGAACTGTTTCCCTTCCGAAACTGCTTCCCACCCGTACTCCGAGTGCATATCAAAAATTAAATTAACAGCAGCTTGCTTCCGAATAATTCCCGACAGAAGCAAGCGCGTCAGAAAAGATTTTCCCGTTCCCGACTTGCCAAAAACTCCGTTGCTGCGTTCCACAAATCGGTCTAAATCCAAGCACACAGCAACGTCCATGTCAATCGGTTTGCCGATCGCAAAATTGCGGCGGTACGGGTCATCTTCCCAGCCAAAAACTGCCCGAAAATCAGTTTCTTTGGCATCAAACACCTGGGAAAAGTGGCTGGGAATAGTTTTGACAGGCAGCAACTCAATATCCGCGCCCGTTTGTGACTCAAAAGAAGCCAAATTTCCTAACGCCAGCTTATTCTGGCGAACTCCGCCGTTTTTCGTCGGGTCGAAAATTGCCTGCTGTTTTTCTCGTTCCGCAGTCAACATCAACATCGGCGACAGTTCGATCGTACCGTAGGTGCTGCTACCGGCTAGCACTGCTAGCAGAAAATCGTCGTCGGGATTGGGAGGATTCGATAAAATGCGGGCGCTGGATGTTCCGAGAGACACGTCGGTGAGCATGCAGAAAAAGTGCGATCGCACCCCCCGCACTACTAGAAATTTCCCCACCCTCATATCTTCCACCGAAACATCGGCGTGCAGTCGCACTTCTAATCCCTTGCTCAGGGAACCTTGAATAACAGAGCCTAACGGTCGATCCATTTTAGATTTTAGATTTTAGATTTTCGATTGTTCAGATAGATTTTAGATTTTAGATTGTTCAGATAAATGACTGCTTTCCTGTCAAATCTCAAATGTCAACTGCCAACTGCTTTCCTGCCAAATGACTAATTACCATTCCGATTCTAGCGGCAATTCAAAAAAATTCGGACTCAGATCTATATCTGTCACATCCGTTTCGCTCAAATAAGCGTCAGTCAAAAATACCCCTTTTAAACTTGCGCCTTTGAGGTTAGTACCTTTCAGGTTAGCACCTCTGAGATTAACTCGGAATAAATGAGCATCGCTCAAGTCGGCCTCAGTTAAATCTGCTCCCTCCAAATTTACTCTCATCAAATCTGCTTTTCGGAGATCGGCTTCGTTTAACTTAGCGCCGCTGAGGTCAGCTTTTGTCAAGTCTACACCTCTCAAGTCGGCCCCGCTCAAGTTAGCGAACAGCAAAGTAGCTCCGGTGAAATCTGTCTCCCTCAAATCGGCATCCCTTAAATTAGCGCCGCTGAGGTCAGCCCTTGTTAAGTCTACACCCCGAAGGTCAGCAGAACTCAAGTTTACTTGGTGTAAAATTGCGCCGCTTAAATCGGCTCCTCTTAAATCAGTTCCCTCCAAGTTTGCACCTTTGAGGTAAGCTTTTTTTAAGCTAGCTCTGCTGAGGTCTACATTTTTGAGATTGACCGAAGTTAAGTTAGAAGCGCTCAAATTAGCTCCGCTTAAATCTGACCCGTTTAAGTCGGCTCCGGTTAAATTTACCCCTTGCAGCGATACATTGGGAGCAATTAAATAAGCTCCCCCCAGAGCGGGGTCAATGCCTTCTGAAAACAAAGTCTTGTTGCTGTAAACAGCTTTCTCCAAAATCGTGCCGCTCAAACTGGCTTCCCTCAAGTCCGCTGCGCTGAGGTTGGCTCCTGCTAAGTTTGCCCGATCGAGTTTGGCGCCAAATAAAATAGCTTTGTATAAGTTTGTCCGCCGCAAATCGGCTCCTTTTAAATCGGCTTCGGTCAAATCTACCATAGCCAGATTTAAGCCGGGGAGCGAAGCATTGGGAGCTAGCAAAAATGCTCCCATTGCACCCGGATCGATATCCTCGGGAAAGATAGTCCGGTTGTTGTATACGGCCTTGTCTAAAATGGCACCGCTCAACTGAGAACCGCGCAAATCGGCTCCGCTGAGGTTGGCTCTGGTTAAGTTGGCTTCGTGGAGATTGGCTCCAACTAAATTAGCCTTGATCAAACTTGCTTGTTTGAGGTTGGCGCCGGTGAATTCGACTCCTACGAGATTAGCTTCTCGGAGGACAGCACCAGTCAAATCGGCTCTAGTGAGGTTAGCTAAATTGAGAAATGATTCAGCTAAATCCGCCCCGCTGAGATTTGCACCGCTGAGGTCGGCTTCAATCAGGTCTGCATACCTGAGCATAGCGCCGCTGAGGTTGGTTTCTCGGAGATCCGTGCCTCGGAGGTTGGCTCCCCGGAGTTCCGCACCGCCAAGGTTGGTGCCTTTAAGTGCTTGTCCCCTGAGGTCGAGTCGGTGCAGAAAGTCACCAACGTTCATTTCCATGTCAAATTTACCCTCTCTATTCCGATACTTTTTTCCTAACCTTTGAAATTAAGTTAGATATTCTGAAAGTATCTTTGCTGAGTTCTGGTCAAAACCATTGTAATCATCAATAGCCACAACAGGTGCATCTGGCGGATAGTGTTCTGGAATATCGTCAATGGCTACCCAAGGTGAGTTTTCGGCTTGATTTTGTCGAAGATACTCAAGAACTTCCTGGTGTCGTAAATATTTGTGTTGGTGAATATTTTTGGGGTTGAGAAAAGGGGTGAATCCGATAATACGGGTAGCGATATCTGGTGAAAATAATGGCGGGATTACCTCGAAGGGGAATATTTCACGCCATGATGATGAAATTACTACTCGCACATTAGGATAGGAACGAAGCACATTCTCAAAGTGATTAAGGCAAGTTGAATTAAATTTCATTGTATCTGTTTGCAAACTCGATCCATTTCTTCTGTCAGGAATAAGTACACCATCAATGTCTAAAAAAATTAACATTAACTAAAAGTCCTAGTGAATAATTTGATGAGTATTAATACTGCTTAATAATATAAATGTGCAGCGACAATTCTCTCTCAAGTGTTCGCTGCATCGACTTGTTATATCATGTCCGATCGATTGACCATAATATCTCGGTCGGGCGGGTTTTTGAGATTGTCAATTATTGGTCGATATTGTTGGTGAACCCGCCCCTACCTGATTTCTGGTAATCGACCGGACATAATATTAGACGGCAATCAACATTGTTATTCACTGTTTTTCTTGGCTGCTGCTTTCTGACGAAAGGAAGATGCTGGTATCAACCAGTATTGTTCTGTAATTCACAGTTTTTCTTGGCTTCTGCTTTCCCCCCTGCTGGGGTAGGGGGGTTGCCTTTTACCTTCTGCCTTCAGCGAATAGGGGCAAAACTGTAGATTTTTTGAGGTTCGAGCCGATCGCAAATTCCGGTTAATTCCGACAAAAGGAATGTCTCGCGATCGAGCTGGACTTGCAGGGTTTTGAGCGGATCTGCACCGGAGGAAACCATGAATTCTAATGTTTGCAAATTGGGCTCAGTGCTGATTTCTGCCAGAATGTGGCCGATCGCCTTGACGTAAGGATGGTTTACCTCCGAGTACCAGTCGGGGGCTGCGAGTCCGGGTTGATCGAAGCCCAGGTGAACGATGAGGGAGCCTTCTCCGAAAAGGGCTATTCCCACCGGCCGCGCTTCTTCTTGCAGCAGCAAGTGCTGGTTAGCCGCCAAATGCCGCAGTTTTTCGAGGTGTTCGTACCGATTTTGAATAGCAGAATCTTCCTCTTTTCCTTCTGCTTTCTGGCTTCTGGCTTCTTCCTTCGTTTCGTTCCACTGAATTGCCACTGTTACTAAATAAGTTTGCAGCAGCATATGACCGAGTTTTTCGGCTTTTGTTGCCAGATAGATCGAGTTGTAATCTGTGGCTTCAATTAGTAATGGGACGCGATCGGCTACTTCAATGCCGTAACCTTTCAACCCTGCAATTTTGCGCGGGTTGTTGGTAATCAACCGAATTTTTTGCACTCCCAAATCGTTGAGCATTTGTGCTCCGACGCCGTAATTCCGCAAGTCGGCGGGAAATCCCAACCGTTCGTTAGCTTCTACTGTATCGAATCCCAAATCTTGCAGCGAGTAAGCTTTTAGTTTATTTACCAATCCAATGCCCCGACCTTCTTGGCGCAAGTAAACGATAACGCCAGAACCGACATTTTCGATCATTTTCAGTGCCGCTTGCAGTTGCATCCGGCAGTCGCAGCGCAGGGAACCCAAAGCATCGCCGGTCAGGCATTCGGAATGCACCCGCACCATCACGGGTTTGTCTTTAAATTCTGCCGGGTCGCCCTTGACAATAGCAACGTGTTCTGAATTGTCTTGGGTGTCGCGGTAGGCGTAAATCATAAACTCGCCGAATTGAGTGGGCAATTTGGCGACGGTTTCGCGGCGGACGAATCGATCGTGCTTGAGCCGGTAGCTAATTAAGTCGGCAATACTGATTATTTTAAGGTTGTGGGTTTTGGCGTAGTCGATTAATTCGGGCAGCCTCGCCATCGAACCGTCGGGGTTTTGAATTTCGCAGATGACGCCGCTGGGATACAGCCCGGCGAGTCTGGCGAGGTCAACCGAGGCTTCGGTGTGACCGGCGCGTTTGAGGACGCCGCCGTCGATCGCCCGCAGGGGGAAAATGTGACCGGGACGGCGCAAGTCTTGAGGTTTGGTGTCCGGGTGGATGGCTACTTGAATGGTGCGCGCCCGGTCTTCGGCCGAGATGCCGGTGCTGACGCCGTTGACTGCATCGATGCTGACGGTGAAGGCTGTTTGGTTGTTGTCGGTGTTTTTGCTGACCATCAGGGGCAGTTCCAGGCGATCGAGCCTTTCGCCGCTCAATGCCAGACAAATCAAACCCCGCGCGTTCACGGCCATGAAATTGATGTTGTCGGGGGTGGCGAATTGGGCGGCACAAATCACATCGCCTTCGTTTTCGCGATTTTCGTCATCGACTACTACCAGGGGGCGACCTGCTTTCAGGTCTGCGAGGGCGCTGTCAATTGAGTCAAATTGAAAGGATTGAGTTGAGGAGTTGTTATTGGGCACAGAGAAGTTCAAGCTATAAACAGTAATGTTATGGAAATAGAATCTATTTTTGATTGTAACCTTTTGTTTCCGGCAGGGCGATCGCCCAATCCAGATGAGTTTGACAATATTTCTCAAGTCACTTACTATAAACCTTGTACTTTGTCAACAAAATATCTCCCTAATATTTCATGAGCTTGACTGAGATCGCGAATATTTTAGGTAAACCGTACTTCCAAGCTCCTAATTGCCTAATTTATAACCTGGATTGTTTGGAGGCAATGAAGTTGCTGCCCGATCAATTTGTAGATTTAACCCTTACCAGCCCGCCTTATAACATCGGCAAAGAGTACGAAAAATTCTTGGTGTTAGATGAGTATTTAAACTGGTGCCAGCAGTGGATAGGGGAGGTTTACCGGGTAACGATCGATCGAGGAGGGTTTTGGCTGAATTTAGGTTATTTGTCAATTCGCGATCGGGCAAAAGCAATTCCGAACTAAGGATGAAATTTCTAGTTTTAAGAGCTCCTAGACTCGTCAACGAAGGCTTTTAACTCAATAGCATCGTGACTGCAAAACAGGCGCACATCTTTACTATGCTGCACCGATAATGCGTGCAGCCGGCCTTGATTGAGCAACCTAGCCTTGCGATCGACCTCCATCATCCATTGGTAGGCGCGCAGACCGGGCGTGCAGCGTCGGTTAGCCGCATCCATCTCGTGTCGGTAGAAATAGGCATCCCCTGCGTGCAGAAGCCAGCCATCGGGTGTATCAATGGCAATGCCCGCATGACCGCGCGTGTGCCCCACCAACGGGATTAACAAAATTTCCGGCGGCAACCCGTCGAGGTCGCGGACTGCTTCAAAACCGAACCAAGGTTCGCCACCCGCCGAATAGTATTTCCAGTGTTTGACTTCATCCCACTGCCCCGGACGATAGCGCCTTTTTGTGATGAAACCGTGCCGATCGTGTGCGGCATCGATTTCAGCCTGCATGACGTGTACTGTTGCTTCAGGGAAATCCTCTAGACCGCCGGCACGATCGAAATCGAGGTGGGTTAGCACAATATGGCGCACATCGCTTGGTGAAAATCCGAGCTGTTCAATTTGATGGATTGCCGTGTACTTGCGATCGAACTGGATGTTATTAAAATGGACGAAAAACGCGCTGAGTCGCGAGTAAGGGGACTTGATATCCCGCAATCCGAAACCGGTATCAATCAGAACCAGCCCCTGATTCGTTTCAACAAGCAGACAGTGGCAGACGAGGTGAGCCGTCAGACCGCGACTAAAGCCATCGAAAAGCGCCCCTCCAATGGGACACATACAGCCACAATTGAGATGATGAATTTGCATAAATGTCCTGTACTAAATTACTTAGGCGGGAACCATTTATTCCTCAGTTCGCATCCAATGCCAATGCTGCATAATGCCATCGATGAACGCCTGAGAAAACTGTGCTAAATTGCCACTACTGGGAGAAGTAAAGACGATTTTATTGGCAGCGACCCTGCCATGATCTGCGATATTTACTTTCTTTAAATCTGCACATAAGAATAGTAAGACGGGCGCGAATTATTTGTGAGCCGATCCCGGTTTAGTAAGTTGACTGTGCAGTTCGGCATTGACGGTATCAGGTAAAACTTGGCTCGCGCTGGCCAAAATCTTGGTCTTGAGTGAACCTGCAACGATCTTGTCCTTACCGGCCATCAAGGCTTCAAATCCCTGCTTGGCAACCGCGACTGGATCGTCTTTCTTGTCGGCGCCCGCCTTCGTGTCGTCCATTCCCGCCCGATGGAAGAAGTTAGTATCGGTTGGGCCCGGCATGAGCGAGGTGACAGTTACAATGCTAGGGATGCAGGAGTGCGATCGCATCTTTCCCAGAACATAAGCTGTTAGGCATTTAAATACGGTACAATCGCCAACTAAATTCATGCAATTAGTGTAAAAATAACAGCAGATAATCCTCTCAGAGAAAAAGCCAATAGAGAAATTACAGAAAGCGTTAAAAAATGAATAAAAAGAAAATTTTAGAGAAACAAGTTGATTTTTTTGTAAAAAAATGAAAAATTAGCTAATATTTATTACTTTTTTGTTAAATAAAGTTTTTTTTAGTGCATTTTGGCCAATCTAGACAATCTAGCAAGTCTAAGATACGAACAGATTGATATATTGAAATATTCTTAAATTATCTCACCCAATCAGCCAATAATTAGGATATAAATTTGACAGATAGACAGCTCTAAGATTAGCTGATAATTTTAAAAATAGCGTCGCTACAAAATTAAGTAGCTTACAAATACAATCACGGATACTTTGTATAAGCGACTCGCCATCGTCAACTATTTTGTTTTTTTTAAAATCAGTTCGTGTCTCGAATCCCTCACCTCTCGTCTTCCCCCATCTAGAAATTTAAATTTTTTTGTCCTTGTGAGTGCGACAATTTTTTACAATATATTGAGAGTCGCAACTGGGATATTGAATAAGCTAAAACATAATCTACAGCGGTTCTCAAGCGTGGTGAGGTATGCCCGCTCCAGCCCGCGGAGACCTAGAGTACCTCATATGAGAGCTCGAAAGGCTATATTTTGAATAAAAATTACAAGTAATTGTCCTCAGCATGCAGGAAGACGCGCAATTCAAGAGGGCAATTTTGGCAAAGTGGCTCTATCTCTTGTGAACTTTGATGTCTATATGTATAAAATGCGCGTAGATATGGCTAATAAATCTTTTGATAATTATTCGGGAACCGCCATTCTCTGGCGCTAAATCGGATGCGATGAGAGACGGGAGATGGAAGATGGGAAATTGACTCCGAAGATTAATCCCGGGCTAAAAACATTTATCTCTGGTGGAACGGGCAGGAGGCTTGTCCAGGGAGAACAGTGCGTGATGTCAGTTATAACTGAATCTCATGCACTGCGATCGATCAGACCCAATAAACCTGGTAACAGCGACGAAAAATCTCAGATATCAGGTCGATCGCGCAGCAAGAAACCAAGTGGATGATGCCAAGAGTGTAAGATGTCAGTTGGGAGCATCTCATATTTGTAAAAATACTTCTTCTGGCTCCTGACTTCTGACTTTTTCCCCGCAGCAAGAGAGCCTCGCAGCAAGAGAGCCTCAAAACTCCAATTTATAGCTGGGCTGCTTTCATTGAGATGCTTCCTGTCAGTTATCACGAATACTTTCTGTTGGCGATTGCCCGACGCCACCGAAAATTGAAAGTTATGACAGCCAATTGCTGATTCTGCTGACTTCATGTTATAGTGGTTGTCCAAGAATTAAATTCGGTTGCGTAGTTTGTTGGTGTTTATTTACAAGCGTCTCTCCGAATCTAAATCTCTGCACCCTAATGATTCTGGAGATTTTATGTCGATTTACGTGGGTAATCTTTCATATGAGGTAACATCAGACGACCTCAACGAAGTATTTGCCGAGTACGGTACTGTAAGCCGCGTCCAAGTGCCAGTGGACCGGGAAACAGGCAGGATGCGGGGTTTTGCATTTGTGGAAATGGCAAGCGAGGCAGAAGAAGCAGCAGCCATCGCAGCTCTAGACGGTGCTGAATGGATGGGCCGCGACTTGAAAGTCAACAAAGCCAAACCTCGCGAAAACAACAACAACAGACGCTCCTCGGGCGGCGGCGGTGGCTGGGGCGACAACGATCGCTCTTCACGCGGACGCTACTAAGCTTTGATACTGAAAATTTGAGTTTTGGTAGTTGACGGCAGGTGCGAATGCTGCTTTTTTTTCGGGTTGTTCGATCGACCCATTAAATAAAACTCCCAAACCTCTAAATCAGTTTTGCCCCCTCCTTCGAGGGGGCTTTATTTTTGGCGAAAAATCCCGCGAGGTACGTCGGCGGTGCACTTCCCAGTCTAGTTCGTGATTCATTACCCTCTTAACTGCTTTTGTTAAGAGGCTGTCGGGATTTCGCGGCTCGACTCCTGTAAACTATCAAACTAGAATTAAGCAGCAAGAAAAGTTAGAATAACGGCAAAACTGAATATTGCCCAGAAGTGCCAAACTATCTTTACCGAAGATTAGTCGAGAAAACCAGCCGAATATCAGCCAATATCTTGATTTTGCCTCAATAAAGATGTCCAAGGTCTACAGCACGGCGGAACTCATTAAAATCCTCGAAGAAGAGCGCCAAGCCTGCTTGCATGGGCGGCGTCTCAATTTGACTGAAACTCCTGCTACAGGCAACCCCGTGATTGACCGCTTTCTCAAATCTGAGGGAGTTCAGAAGTTCACTGCTTATCAAAATTTTAAGGCTGCCGTGCACGAATACCAGCGCGAACATCAAGTTTCTGGGATTGTCTGGCGGGAAATGGCGGTTAAAGGCAATACTCTACGCTATCCGGCAGTGGATGACGAATTAATAGCTCTACCGGTTGATTTGATAACGCTCAAGGCCGCTAAGATTTCTATGTTGGAATTCTGGCAGCAGGTAACTGCCGGGATGGATTTGTATTTAAGCATTAACAGCGGGAAGGATTTTCGATCGATCGAGCCGGTTGATGTAGAGGCTATAGCCCAGCGCACAGAATGGGCCAGTCTCTCGAAGTGGGAAAAGTTGGATTTTCTAGAAATTTTGTTGCAGTTGGGCTGGGGGAAGCCGGAGGAAGCTTATTATAAGCGGGGATGGCCGACCTCGGGCAGCGAGTACATTCACGCCGTCAAACCCGGACAGCAGCCGATTTGTTAATTGGTAATTGGTAATTGCTAAGTGGTAATTTGTTTGTAGTAAGGACTTTAGTCCTGATTTGACTTGTTAAACGTTAAACCCACAATCCGGCAGGGAATGAATTCCCTGCCTCAAAGCGAAAGTCCTCGCTATGAGGACTGAGATAGGACTTACGCATTAACAACTAACTATGTCATTCTGAGTCCTGAGCATTGCGAAGGAACTGAAGAATCTCAAAGCCTTGCAACACCATCTAGAGTGCGTAAGTCCTGTTAAACTCCTTAGTCCTCATAGCGAGGACTTAAGCTATTAGCCGGGGAATTCATTCCCCGGCGGAATTAACAACTGACATCTGACAAAGCATCAAGCCAAACCACTGATTTGGATCTGTCCAAACCTGCACAGGCATTAAACCACGCTGGGAAAGTTCTTTTTTTACCGTATTGAGATTAAACTTGCGCGATATTTCGCTGCGGATAGTTTCTCCCGCTGCAAATTCAACCGTTAAATTGAGAGAACGCAACTGCACTGTTTGCGCTTTTTTACTTTTTAAGTGCATTTCAATTTGACATTCCTCTTGATTGTAAAAAGCCCAATGCTCGAACTGTGCTAAATCAAAATTTCCCTCATATTTTCGATTTAAATGCCGCAGCATATTCAAGTTAAATGCTGCCGTTACTCCCTGACTGTCATCGTATGCAGGCTCTAAAATATCCTTAGATTTGTCCAAGTCAATTCCCAGCAAAAAATACTCTCCCGGCTGCAATGCACCCACAATTTGCGAGAAGAATAAATCGCATTCTCGATCGTTGAGATTGCCGAGGGTACTGCCGAGAAAGCAAATCATTCGGGTTGGCAGCGGCGACGGTGCAATTTTAGCTAAGGCTAATTCGTAAGTGCTGACAAGTCCGTGAATCTGGAGCGACGGATAATCGGCCAACAGTTGACAAGCGCTGGTTTCTAGGATAGTAGGACTGATGTCGATCGGCAAATAATGCAGGGGATATTCCAGTTGACTGTAAGCATCAAGGAGAATCCGAGTTTTGGTGGAACTGCCGCTGCCGAGTTCGACGATTTCGCAGGGGCCCGTTAAATTTGCGATCGCCCCCGCGCACCCCTGCAAAATTGCCGTCTCAGTGCGCGTCAAGTAGTATTCCGGCAACTGGCAAATCAACTCAAACAGCTTCGAGCCGCGATCGTCGTAGAAATACTTTGGAGGCAGGGATTTGGGGGTTTGAGTCAACCCCCTAACTGCATCGCTGCCAGCATTGATTTCTGCGGGTGTCAGTGCCGCAGCGCTCACCAGGCGCTCTAGGTGCAGCCGGTTTTCTTTCGTTGAGGCTGAGTTGGTTGTGTCGGACAGTCTTGGGGATTTCATAGAGTAATTTTTAGATGCACATATCGGTATAGCACGCAGTCGCGTTGCCAAATATCGCGCTCAAGTCAGATTTTTTAGGCCACTCTCCGTTATGTATTGTCTCACCCAATGGCGATCGCATCCACAATTAAAACTTATCCACAATTAAAACTTAAAGTTTCTCCACAAAAATTATTAAATACTTAACCAAACTTGTTTTCTTTGAGCTTGTTACATGGAAAAAAGTTGGCTATTTCGCAAACAATTTTTTTTCCCTATTCCCTCTCCAGCCATTTATCTGATGTTCGTCAAATAAGCTTTATAATGCAAGTATTAAGGAATTTGTTCATCAAAAAAGTCCGATGAATAAATTTTTCACTATCAACAAATTTGATGGTAATTATAATTACCTAGCAAACTAATTAGCGCAGCGAAAACCAGCAATAATTTGCCGCACGCCCGGATAGTACCAATTCCGAAAGGTCGATCGCAGTGCCTGCGGAAAAGTCGCCCAACTCCCCCCTTTCAAAACCCGGTGTTCTCCATCAAAATAAACTTGAGAATATCCCCTGTAAGGATAACTTTCAAATCCCGGATAGGCGTCAAAGGTTGAAGCCGTCCACTCCCAAACATTGCCCAACATATCCCAGCAGCCGATCGCACTTGCTCCTTTGGGAAAGGCATCAACAGGCGAGGTATTGGCAATATTATTGCCGTGATTGCACAGGCTGCCGTTTGGCGGTTGTTCTCCCCAAGGATAGATGCGATATGTTTGATTTGCGGCGTCCCAACTTGCCGCTTTTTCCCATTCGGCTTCCGATGGCAAACGCTTGCCGATAAAGTTGCAGTAAGCTTCGGCTTCGTACCAACTGACTCCGCAAACTGGATGGTTGTTGAAAGCAGGATTTTCTGACCAGTAAAGCGGTTGAGAGACGGCTTCGCCTTGCAGCCATTTCCAGCCGTCGGCTGACCACCAATCAGGGTTTTGATAGCCGCCGGATTCCATGAAATCTCGGTATTGACCGCAAGTGACGGGATAGCGATCGATCGAGTATGCTTCTAAATAACACAGGTGGCGCGATCGCTCGTTATCCAAAGCCTCAGCAGCATCGCTTCCCATGTAAAATTCCCCGCCCGGAATTTCAATCGCCGAATCGGTAATTGGGAATCGGGAATAGGGAATTGGGAATTGGGAATTGGGCATTGGGAATTGGGCATTGGGCATGGGGAATTTCTGCTGCTTTATTCCTCGCTTTATTCCTCTCTGTTGTAGAGAATTAATCCCTGTATCCGTGTCCAAATTCGTGTCGTGCCTTCCTTCCTTATTCCTTTGCATTTGCAACACAAAAGCAACAGTTTCGCAGTGCTGGCTTTCGTGCTGAATAATAAACCGCCAGAGACGTTCTTGCTCGTCGATCGGCGCTACTTCCAAATAATCTAACACCTTTTTTCTCACCGCGTCCAGATATAATGCAACTTCAGGTAACGTCGGCAGAAAAACCCGTTGTTTTTTCGGCAAAATATCAGCAGCAAACAGTTGGTGATACTGAGGAAAGACAGGTTGCAACCCAGCACACCGCTGCAACAGCCACAAATCCTCAGTATAAGCAATGTGACCTAAGTGCCAGCCAACTGGACTGAAATCAGGATGAGCTTGACGGCAAAAAGTATCATAATCTATGTCTGCAAATAGCTTGAAAGTGCCGCTGCGACACTGCTGCAAATCGCGATAAATTGCCTCTCTACAAGATTGGATAGATTTCGATATCACGCTCTACTCCGGTACTGATAATGCTCTGGACTGGGCACGAGTGCCAATTGCCAGCAAATAAAGGTTCAGAAGCAATGATGACAGAATTCGGGCAATTTAAATCGTCTCGCAGCCAATAGAGGGAAGGAGGGGTTTTTTGGGAAGCAAAGCGAGAGGCAACGAGCTGGTGTCCGTCGCTGATAATTATATTAGCTGAAAATTCTACTTGGTGAAAGTTTGCTAGCTCTGCCAAAATTTTCAGCGACTTTTGCAAAGCTGCTTGTACGGTCAGATTTCCGGCTGTCAATTCATTGACAAACAAGCCGAAGATATGCTCTGAATCTGTAGTACCGTTAATTGATTGATACAGCGTATCGCTGAGCCGATCGCGAATTGGTCTGTAAAGAGTTTGCCGAAAATTCTTCACGAAGCCGTTGTGTACGAACAGCAGGCGATCGTTCTGAAACGGCTGACAGTTGCTCAAATCTACAGCTTGTCCTGAAGTAGCACTGCGAACGTATCCGATCGCGCATCTAGATTCAACGTATCGACTGATACTCGGAAGGTTAATGTCGCTCCAAATTGGCTGTACATTTTTATAGGTAAACGGGTCAGTCTCTAAGTGCGGGTGATACCAACCAATACCAAAACCGTCAGCATTGAGTAGGCCAGAAGTCATTTCGCGGGGCTCGTAACTCTGCACAATTAGGGAATGTTCCGGCTTGTACAGAATAGCATCGAGTAAAATCGGCTCCCCGAGGTAGCCAAGCAAACGGCACATAAAATTTTTGCAGCAAATTGATTAGCATTGTAAGTCATGAGCCGAAAAATTGCCCGTTAGCGAAGCCCTCGAAGAGGATCGGGCATCTTCAGCGCTGGCAACAAGGTTTTTTGTAGCCCGCTGCCAGCATCGCAGTACAAACGATACAGTTAAGGTAGAACCCCAGCAGCACAAGGAGACTCTTGAATGTTCCTCGACGAACTCATCCCAATGGCGAAAGAATTGATCGAACAGCCGATCGCCTTCGCGGGCGGATTTTTATCTGGCCTGCTTCGACTCAACCTTCACGAAGATCCCGTTAAAAGCTGGATCGACTCGCAAGCTGGTTCAACTTCCTACACTGCTCCCCCAGCCGAACCCACCAACGGTAAAAGCACGGGGCCTCAGTCAATCTCGATCGACTAAGGAAAAGCAGTAACATCCTCCCAACGCCAAACTGATTACAGTTATGGCGTGGGTTTCCAAACTTCACAGTTTGGCTTTTCGCGTTTTTCCCTGACGGGATTTCCACACTTGGCTAGACTGAATTTCTCAGTCCCCGCTAGTCAGTCTGCACAGACACAAGCAATTCCCGTATAGCCTTTCTCAGATAGATGAAGTACAATAACAGCAGTGTGTAAACAAGTTCCAAATATTTTGCTGAGAAAGTTGACGCAATGCAAACTCGATCGCCTTTCCTAATTATTGATAATTTGTTGTGTTGATAAAACTGAAAATATTTTTAAGTTTTGACCGTAAATTCTCAGGTTTGTGATAAATCGGGTGAAGGGGGCGACAAGTATATTACTTTCGCCCTTTTTCTTGATTACTTTCTTTACTGATTTTGCCGATTTATATGACCATTCTCTCTCGCTACCAATATATTTTTCCATAGTTTCGGTAGGTTTTCGGAGCATAAAAGTATCAAATGTAATTGTATCATTTTCCTTCTTAAGTTAACTTATATTAGAACTTTATGAAGCGTTATATAGCAATCGTAAATGAGTCGTAAATTTTTTACCCCACCCCAACCCTCCCCGAAGCCGCGGGGAGGGAGTAAGAAATTCACAAATGATGCGAGGATTGCTATACCTTGTGAGTCGCTTTGTTTCCGAAGATGCTTGGTGGTTCGTCGCCCACCTATCACCGATCTGATTAAAATCAAGTATTGTTCAGGGGTGAGATTCCTCGCCGCCCCAAAACTCATATCCTGACTCGCCCTGCGGATGAGTGAGGATATGAGTGTTGATTAAGCTAACTATTCCAGCCAGTACCAAGGGTTGGTGAGTGTGGCAAACCCTTTTAGTCAGAGTCGATTGCCCTGTTGTATGCTAGATAGCACTTGACAGTTAAATTAAAAGGTTATTATGTATAGCACAATAAGTTCAGTTCGATCGACATGACTATCTACATTGGAAATCTGTCTTACCGCGCCACCGAAGAAGACCTGAAAGCAGTATTTGCAGAATACGGCACAGTCAAGCGAGTTGTCTTGCCTACCGACAGGGAAACCGGTCGGATGCGCGGTTTTGCATTTGTTGAGATGATGGAGGATGCCCAAGAAGACGCTGCAATTGCCGAATTAGACGGTGCAGAGTGGATGGGACGCCCCTTGCGAGTGAACAAAGCTAAACCGAAAGAAGAGGGAAATCGAGGCGCCGGTATCAAGAGAAACGACGGATATTAGTCCCCGATGCGGCGGTTGACATCCTCTCGAAACCAACCTGATGCAGCAGTGCGCCACTAGCGCCGAATTGCTAGCAGCAGTTGATTTTGGGGATGCAATGTCAAATCCGCTGCACAAAAACATCGATTCTTTGTGGGCTGCACTTGATTGATAAATTTTTGAGAAAGACAGAATTTATGCACGCTAGTCTAGAAACCCGATTTCTTCCGCGATACCTCGCTGCTAAAAGCAAAATTTATCAGGAGAAACCGGGTTGATGAGCGTTAATCTTAGAAAGAGTAAACTCGCCCTTTTTCATCAATATAAACCGATCGGTCTTGCCTAGTGCGGGGGTCGGATCTGGTGATGCGAATCGTCACAAGGTTTGTCTGCGAGTCAACGTTATAGTCGTATTTCAAAGTTGCGGTTCCTCCTGTGGCATTAATCGGAATATTGGCAATGTCGCCGGTGCGATTGCTGATACGAACAATGATGTTTTTGCTGGTTCCGACGGGCAAGGACGACAAGCTGCCACCTGATGGGCCGTATTCTAGGTTTAATCCAGTTTCATTTAACAGTCTGAGGGTAATGTTGCGAGTATTGTCAACCTGCGCTTGAGGTTGCCAGAATCCCGGTTTTTTGCCGCCGTCAGTTGCAGGTTGAGATAATGCTGGGTGAGGGTGCAGAAAGGCCAGGGCGGCAAGTATTGCTGCGGTTGCAATAATTTTTGATTTCACGGTTTGTACCTCCGGGTCATTCGATTTTAGATTTGAGATTTGAGATTTTGGATTGACCCCACGGATAAATGCGGGGGCTTGAGGATTGGAGATTTTCGATTTGGGATTGATTCCACGGATAAATCAGGTGGCGGGTACCACCTTTGAAATTCGCGGTCAAGAATTGGTGATATTTCTATCCTAGCTTTAAAATCGGATGTTAGAAGAAGGAAGAAGGAAGAAGGAAGAGGAAAGAAGGAAGAGGGAAGAGGGAATAAAAGGAATGAAAGCCGGGGTTTGAGAAATTAAGAATTTCCTAACCGTCGGGCGCGGTTGGTAGATATACTCAGAAACCGGGCTTCTGTAGTTGTTAATATTCCTGGACGCACGGGTTGTCTAGAAATCCGATTTCTGAGCTGGTGGCTGCTTGCCAAAGCTATGATTTAGAGTAGAAACCGGATTTCTGGGGTCAAGTGCGTCCGGGAGTGGTTAATTGTTAATTATCGATCGAGCGGCTTCTAGCAGCAGGCGCTGTTCGGCGCGGACGATCGCCCTGGCAGTTTGTTCTGCAGCATCGACATTGACCGAAATAGACGAAATTCCCCACCGCACGAAGGATTCAACTGTCTCGGGATACAATGCGGGAGCGTCGCCACAAATCGAGCAAGGAATGCCGGCGGCCCGGGCCTGTTTGATTAATTGTTCGATCGCCCTCATCACTGCTCGATCGCGCCCGTTGAAAGCACCTGCTACCTGGTCGGAGTTGCGGTGAATGCCTAACAGCAATTGGGTTAAATCGTTGGTGCCGATGGAAATTCCTTGAACTCCTGCTTTTACGTAATCTGGCAATAAAAATAACACCGAAGGAACTTCCGCCATAATCCACAGTTGAAATTCGGATGAGCGGTTTTTCCAAATTGTTTCTAAGCGCTGGCGGCAGTAGATAAACTCGTCAACCGATCGCACGAAAGGCAAAATTAAATTAACATTGGTATGGCCTGACTCGCCGACTTTTTGAAGTACGCAGAGTTCCCAATCAAATAATTCCGGTTCAAAGGTATAGCTGAAACTGCCGTGGGCGCCGGACTCGCGTAAATCGAGAGAACGATAAAATATTGGCTGCGGCGAAACGGCTGCAGCAAACAAGCTGAGGCAATCCGCCATGCGATCGACAAATTCTGATTGGCGGCCGTCTTGTAGCCAAACTTTGGGGTTTTGACAGTCCAAAGCTTCTAATGCCATTAATTCCGATCGCAGCAATCCGATGCCGTCTATTGGCAGATTTTTGAGGCGGTCGATCGAACTTGTTTGGCTGACATTAACTAGCAGTTGAGTCGCCGTTGGTGGGCCCCAAACATATTGATTAGACTCAGATTGTCGAGATTTAGGCCCGGAATTGAACGGTCGATCGGAAGTAGAAGATTGGTGCTTGGCTATTGACATTTTGGCTGCTGTACTGTATGTATCTGCCTTTTTTGCTGTGTCCCGAAGTCGGCGGCTGTCTCCTGTCTCGACGGCATCGGGTTGGGCGAGGGCAAAAACTTCTCCGCTATCGCCGTCTACCAACACCGAATCGCCCGAGGCGATCGCCCGAGTGGCCCCGGCCACTCCCACAACGGCGGGAATCCCCAATTCTCTCGCTAAAATGGCGCCGTGGCCTGTCATACCTCCTTGTTCCGCAACCACCCCAGCAGCAACCTTCAGCCAAGGCAGCCAATTCGGATCGATTGCCCGGGCTACCAAAATGCCTCCGGCTAAGAATTCCGCGTTTTCTGGGTGGGAATTAGTCATAACTTGGGCAATTGCTTCGGCTTTTCCTGATGCTGCTGCCACACCTCTGAGTATGGCAGGAGTTCGGGTTCTTGCGATCGAGTTTGGGTGCGGGAGGGCGATCGAATTTTCCTCTAGTGGGGCGACTTTTTCCCCTTTCACCAGACGAACTTGAGTGAAATAAAACTGCGGTTCGCCGCTGTTTGCTGTCTGGTTTAGCGTCCACTCTAAAATTAAATCTGAGTCAAATTCTGCGCTTGCTTTTTTACTCAATTCAATGATTTCTTGCAGTTGCGATTCCTCTAAAACGTATTCTGTTTGTGCTTCCTCTCCCAGCCCTAAAACTTGCACGCAACAGTCAGCAAAATCAGGAATTATAAATGGAGAATCGGGAATTGGGAAAGCAGCAAACTTGCCCAGCAACAGTTTTTTTTTCGGTTCACCATCGCCGACTTTGAGATTGTATGCTAAGGTTTTGTAACCGATCCGCTGGAATTTAACCGCGCTTGTTTCCGGCTGCACTTGATAGTAATCGGGGATGGTTTCTCCCCTAGCGAGGGACAATCCCAAACCGCTGGTGGCTTGGATTTCCCACTGTGCACCCGCCTTTGTTTTCACCTCGCCCGCGGCGATCGCTTCTTGAAGTGGCTGCACCAAAACTGCAGGATTGATTTGCTGTACCCGCAGCCCGCACCGCTGCCAGTAAAATAGACTTCGGGCTCTGAACATTTCTGCCCAAGCTCGTTTGAGTCCGACCCCAATGGCTTCGGGTTCTGCCCGAACTGCCTGAGATTCCAGAATGCCGACTGTTTTCGGGTTCCAGGAAGTCAGGGAAGGGCGAAAAATTAAGGCTGTGGAGTTTAAGTTTGACTGTGAGTTGAGTTGAGAAACAGCAGACTCTAGGGTGGAGAGCAGTGAATCTGGCAGTTTGCCGGCGAGGATTTGGTGGCGGATGCTGCGGGCGATCGATTGCAGTTGTCTGGGTTCATCGACATTCAAGTGCAGGGAAGAGTGTGGCCAGTCAGCAAACAGCGGTTCTAGGCAGTCGATCGACTCTAAAAACTGCCAGAATGTGCTAGCCGGCACGACAAAACCCGGTACAACAGGATGATTTTTCTGGAGCAAACAGCTCAAGTAAAATGCTTTTTCTCCCACTGCATCTCGGTCTGAAAGTTGAATTTTGTCTAACCAGTAGAGGTTTTTCACGCTGCGAGCCTGTCGGTGGAAACTGATTGAAGTTGAAAGTTTTTCCCATTAATCACTTACGATAATTTTAGGATGAACAAGCGACAATGGACGGGATTAGTCAAATCTTTTCTCAATCTATTTCTTAAGTCTAACTGTCCTCTTTGTCAGCGACCGGCCGCCGGAGAGTTTTGTCCGTACTGTCACAAGCAACTTCAGCGATGTCAGTTAAGCGATCCCGGTCGATTTTGGCATTCTCAACAGCGTGTTTTTGTGTGGGGTGAGTATGGCGGGGCTCTCAAACGGGCGATCGCAGCTTTGAAATATGACGGCAATCCGCAATTAGCCAAACCTCTAGGCGGCTGGCTGGCGGAAGCTTGGCTGAGTTTTCCCGAATTAGCTACAGACAATTTAACAGTTGTACCGATTCCCCTGCATCAAGAAAAGCTCGAGCAGCGCGGTTTTAACCAGGCGGAACTTTTGGCTGAAAGTTTTTGCGATCTGACTGGTTTACCTTTGCAGCGGCACGGTTTGGAGCGGGTGAAAAATACTCGGGCTTTATTCGCTCTGACGCCACAGCAGCGACAAGCGGAAATGAAAAATGCTTTAGGTTTGGGGAAAGATTTTCGGCGCAGGCTCCCGCGCGATCGAGTGCTGTTAGTTGATGATATTTACACTAGCGGTACTACGGTTAAGTCGGCAATTCAAATATTGGAACAGTCGGGAATTTCGGTTTACGGAACTGTGGCACTTGCAACTCCGAATAAGATTAATCGGTAAGCTGTGAGTGGCTTTAATTTTAAACAGGTTTGTAGTGAGTAAATGATATTTATCAGGATTGGCTAACAGGATTTTTTTGCAAAAACTAACCGCGAAGACGCTAAGGACACGAAGAAAGAGAAGTGAGAGGGTTTAGGAGGGATTTAGTAGGATGGTTGGAGGCTCGGCTGCAAGCGGGAATTGGTTGCTGATGTTCCACCGGCTGCCGTCGTGAAGCAGTAAAGTTAACGCCGAAGCGGTAAACTCAAAGTGGAGCGATCGCCCGGAGAATTCCAACCAAGCCGTTTGAAAATTCTCCTTACTTAAATCGCGAAACGCTACTGTCATGTGCGGTACAAATGGGCGACTTTGAGAAACTCGATCGACAATTCCCAAATTTGCCTCCAAATAACTCATCAAATCTTTGTGTATTTCCAGCAATGCGGGCGATTTGACAGCATCAACGTAAATGACGCGGGGCGCGAAAGCAGCAAAACCGGATAGAGTAACGGGAATTGGCAGCCGATTGGCAGAAAACTCCTTCAAACTTTGCTCTAATTTGGGGACATCCGCCGCTAACCATTCAAAAGGAGGTTGCAGCGTGATGTGCGGCGGTGAATTCAAAGCACCGCGACTGTTGTAGTGTTCCGCAAAATATAGTTTAATCTCAGTAATGTGTTGTTGAATATCGGGAGGCGGCACTAGGGCAATAAAAAATCGCTGTTTTGACGGGCTCATAGGATAACATCGCAGTGAGGAAGAAATGGCGAAGTATGGAAAATCGAGTATTTACCGAGAAAATGGGTTTAAAGCCCTGCCCTTCTAGGGCGACTTTTTTCTTATAAATCGTGTTGTCCCTTTGTAACAGTATGGTACAATACTGAGACAAGGAGGTACTACAAGTGTTTTCTCTAACCTACGAGTTTAAGCTCAAACCTACCGTCAGCCAAGTTTCACTGTTTGAAGACTGGCTAGAACAGTGTCGGCGGGTGTATAACTACGCACTTGCTGAACGGAAGGCTTGGTATAAGTCTCGTAGTTGCCTGGTTAATGCTTGTTCCCTACATTCCGAGTACATTATTCCTGCTGATGCTAAGCGTCCTACTTATGCTTCTCAGTGCAAAAGTTTAACAGCAGCAAAAGAAAAAATCCCCGCTTTGAGGGTAGTTCAATCGCAAGTTCTACAACAAACACTTAAACGGTTAGAACAAGCTTTTGTTTCAATGTGGGAGAGAAACTTTGGCTTTCCTCGGTACAAGAAGCCAGGTCGCTGTAAATCTTTTGTTTTTCCACAACTGGGGAAATCGCCTTTGAAAAACGGGATGATTAACCTACCCAAAATAGGTTGGGTTAAGTTCCGACAATCAAGGGAGATACCTGGTGATGCCTTGGTGAAACAAGCTCGAATTGTTAAACGAGCTAGCGGTTGGTACGTGATGCTTAGTTTGCAATGGGGTGTATCTGTACCTCAAGCAACACCATCAGGAGAAGCAGTAGGAATCGACGTAGGATTAATCAGTTTTCTCGCTACATCATCTGGGCTAACACTACCAAGACCGAGGTTTTTTGTAGACCTTCAACGCAAGCTTAAATTGCTGCAACAAAGAGTCAACAGAAAGAAACTTGGGTCAAATAATTGGCGTAAAGCTCAAACGAAAGTGGCAAAACTCCATGAACATATAAGCAACACCCGCAAGAACTTTCATTGGCGTACTGCTCACTTGCTTTGCAATCAGGCAGGAATGATATTTGTTGAAGACTTAAATTGCAAAGCTCTAGCTGCGGGATTGTTAGCCAAGCACTGCCTAGATGCGGCTTGGGGACAATTCTTCAACATCCTGAAACAGTGTTGTTTTAAGCGTGGAGTCTTTTTTATGGAAGTTGACTCTAGAAAAACAAGTCAAATTTGCCCTAACTGTGGAGTTGAGACAGGTAAAAAAGATTTGTCAGAACGTATCCACAAATGTAATAGTTGCGGGTATACAACTGATAGAGATGTTGCCTCCGTCCAAGTAGTTCTACGACGAGGACTTGCAGCGGTAGGACATACCGTCAAGATGCTTAATGAGGGCAAGGTCGTTGGACTCCCTACGAGTTAAGAATCTTCGCGCTTATAGGGCGGAGAGTGTCAATCAAGGCTTGTACCAAAAACTCCATTCCCAATCTACAATCCAAAATCCAAAATCTAAAATCTAAAATTTAAAATGCCTTGGTTTGTCAAAATTGAGCAAGGAATTGTCGAAAAGCCTGTCTTTGACCAATACGTGCCAGCTCACAGAGCTTATGTCCGAGAGTTGATTTCTAAAGGACACCGAGCGAAAACTGGCTACTGGGCGCGGCGGGGCGGGGGTATGTTGCTGTTTGAGGCGGGTTCGATGGATGAGGCGAAGGCGATCGTCGCTGAAGACCCGCTGGTGAAGAACGGTTGCGTTATTTATGAAATTTATCACTGGTGTGTGGTTGAAGAATAAATAACTGTGTTATACTCAGAAATGAACTGGACCCACGCGATTCCAACGCCCAAATCTTGTCAGGACCGGAAGGTAGCAGCAACACGGGATGCTTGTAATAGGCGTGGTCTCCGGTTCACCCAGTTTTATGAGGTGTAGCTCCTATGCCTGGTTTTGGAGATATTTTACAAAAAGCAGTGTACCTTGGTGTCGGGCTAGCTTCCTACGCTGGTGAAAAAGCTGGCAGCAAGTTAACTGAATTACGCACTGAAGCCCAAAAGCTGGCAGACGAATTGGTGAAGCGGGGCGAGATGTCCACGGAAGAAGCTCGCCGCTTTGTTGATGAAATGGTGCAACAGGCTCAGCAGCAGCCCCCCGTAGCCTCGGCTGGGAACGAAAAACCCCCTGAACCTCGGCGGATTGAAATTATTTCTGAGGAAGAAGATGTCTCGGCAAAAGATGCTAAAGAGACAGGCGGCGTAGACAAGCTCCGCGAACAGGTGCAGAATTTACAAGAGGAATTGCGGCGGCTGAAGCGGGATTAAGCAGGAAAAAGCTCGCTCAGCAAAGCATGAAGGGAACTCAAGATTATTATCTTGAGTTCCCTTTTTGAATATCTCCCCTGTCAGATGTGGACGGATATCAGGCAATAGGTAATAGAATTGAAAGTAGGTGCGATCGCTTCGCATGAGGCTGGCTCCACCTGTCTGTAAAATATTTTGTAATAGCAAGCTGTCAAATTCATGGAAGATTGGTCTAAAGATTTTTTTGGAGTAATGGAAAATGCTGTTTCTGAAGTAGAGCATTTTTTCAGCGAAATGAGCGAAGAGTTTGTCGAAATGCTGGACGTTTTGGCAAAAATGTCGGAAGAGTTTACAGAACAAGTACAAAATAATCTGATTAACGACATTGACGGTTATTTCAATGAATTTGACGGTTTATTTAATGAATTTATCGAACCGATAATTGAAATTTGCCGCGACTTCGACCCGCAATTGAATGAGATAGATTTGTCGATGGTGACTTATGTAGACCCTTCGCCGACGCAGCAGCCGGCTTGTCGCGGTTGTCGCAACTATCACGGTCAAGTTTACGGTGGCAATTTGTTGGTTTGTGCGATGCACCCTACCGGTGTGGAATCGGAGAGTTGTGCGGATTGGGAAACTGACAGCGATATGAATTTTTAGAGGGGTTAATGGCTTATGGTAACGTCAATTCAGTCTCCGTCCAAGATTTCTCTGGAAGAGTTTCTGCTATTGCCGGAGACTAAGCCGGCTAGCGAGTATCTTGACGGTGAAATTTATCAAAAAGCTATGCCCCAAGGAAAACACAGCACGTTACAAATCAAATTTTCATCCGCTATTAATCAAGTTGGCAAACCGCAAAAGTTAGCTTTTGCTTTTCCCCAATTGCGCTGCACTTTTGGGGGAGGTGCTGTTGTTCCAGATGTAGCAGTATTTGAGTGGCCGCGGATTCCTCTGAATTCTCTGGGAGAAATAGAAAATAGGTTTGAAATTGCTCCAGATTGGATAATTGAGATTTTATCGCCGGATCAAAGTTCAAGTCGCGTGATTAAGAAGATTCTGTTTTGCCTCAAAAATCACACTAAATTGGGTTGGCTGATTGACCCGGAAGAAGAATTGGTAATTGTTTTTAAACCGCAGCAAGAACCTGAGATTAAGGAGAATGAAGATATTTTACCTGTGCTCGATGTGCTGTCGGGTTTGCAAATGTCGGCGGCGGATTTGTTTGGGCTGTTAAGTTTCGATCGCCCGTGAGTTAAAGTTGAGTATAGGGAATATTGCATCTAACGGCATTTAAAGGTGAATCGCTCAACGGCTAATAATTCGCAATTTGGGTTTCCGAAGATGCCGCCATCGCTGCAATTGCGACAGTATCAGCGAGTGGCGGTTGCTAATTGGTTTGCGAATCAGGGACGCGGTACGCTGAAAATGGCGACGGGTAGCGGCAAGACGATTACTGCGCTGGCGATCGCCACTGAATTATACAATAAAATTAACCTGCAAGTCCTGCTCGTAATTTGCCCTTACTGCCACCTAGTTAATCAGTGGGCGCGCGAATCCGAGAAATTTGGTTTAAAACCTATTTTGGCTTTTGATAGCGCCCGCAGTTGGCAGAATAAGCTGGCTGCGGGTTTGTATGAAGCGATCGCGGGCGATAGAGGATTTCTCACAATCATCACTACTAATGCTACCTTAATGGGAGATAGTTTGCGATCGCAACTGCGCTATTTCCCAGAAAAAACCCTGATTATTGGAGACGAAGTTCACAACTTAGGCGCGCCCCGTTTAGGAGAAAGTTTGCCGCGCAATATTGGACTGCGACTCGCCCTTTCCGCCACCCCAGAAAGGCATTTCGACGAACAAGGAACCGAAGCTATTTTAGATTATTTCGGCCCTGTTTTGCAGCCGGAACTCACCTTAGCCGACGCCATCCGCCAAAAAGCATTAGTACATTATTTATACTATCCAATTTTAGTGGAATTGACCGAAGCTGAAACCCGGAAATATTCCCGCTTAACTCAAAAGATTGGCTGGGCGCTTTGGGGCGATGAAAAAGTAGAAGAAAACGATGCTTTAACAACTTTATTAATGCAGCGATCCCGATTAATTGGGGCAGCGGCTAATAAATTAACAGCTTTGCGAGAATTAATGATTCACCGTCTCGACACAGCCCACACTTTATTTTACTGCGGCGACGGTACGATCGAAGGAGGTGCGCGCCGAAATAACAACCGCCAGCTAACAGAAACCGCGAAGTTATTGGGTTCAGAATTAGGCTACCGAGTTAACACTTATACGGCGGCAACTCCTTTAGCAGAAAGAGAACGATTGCGCCAGCAATTTGAAAGCGGAGAATTGCAAGGTTTGGTAGCGATTCGGTGTTTGGATGAAGGCGTGGATATCCCTGCAATTCGCAATGCTGTAATTTTAGCAAGCAGCAGCAATCCGCGCCAGTTTATTCAGCGCCGGGGACGGATTTTGCGGCCGCATCCGGGGAAGGAAAGGGCAACTTTATTTGACATGATAGTTTTACCTCCAGATTTGGGTCGGGAAACCTTAGAAGTCGAGCGCAATTTGCTGCGAAAAGAGTTGAAGCGCTTCTTGGAATTTGCCGATTTAGCTGACAATGCTGGGGAAGCTAGAGTGAAATTGTTGCAACTTCAGAGGCGTTACGGGCTATTAGACATTTGACATTTATTAAGGTTCGGTTTATGTTTGAGAATAGAGAATTATTCGATCGTAGTTTGAGTTGCTAGTTTTTAATATTTGAAAAAAAATGACTGAAAATCTGCATGAAAATCTGATTATGGCATTTAGATATGAAGATAGTGCGATCGCAGCCGTACCGACAAGCATTTTAGCAGAAAAGCGTTCTTCTTATCACACTCATCAGGAATTCAGCGACGTACAGCAACCAATTACTAGCGCGCCACCGGAAGTACGTCAAATTATCGAGCGGGTATTGGAAATTGAAAAAGATAAGTTGTACATGAGAGCTCCCCGCCACATTAACGATGACATTTTAAAAATTATTAAGGAAGCAATTGTATGAAGTTAATCTCAATTACTCTGTGCAACTTTCGTCAATTTTACGGCAAAAGTCCGGAAATTAAACTAGCTTCTGACCTGCAAAACATTACAGTAATTCACGGCAATAATGGCGCTGGAAAAACGGCATTAATGAATGCCTTTACGTGGGTACTTTACGGAAAATTTAGCGCGGCTTTTGCGGCGGAAGAACAATTAGTAAACAAGCGCGCTCTGGCTGAGGCAGAAATGGGAAAAGCCGTAGGTTGTTGGGCGGAAATTGTGTTTGAACACGACAGCACGCGCTACCAAGCAAGACGGATTTGTCGTGCTTATAAAAGTGAAAATACTGTAGAACATGGCAAGGCTGAATTGTTCCTGAATGTAGCCAAAGATAACGGTCTCTGGCTGAAGCCGGATCAGCATCCCGATGATATTATCGGGCGGATTTTGCCGGAAAGTTTACATAAATATTTCTTTTTTGATGGGGAGCGAATCGAGCAAATTGTCCGCTATGACAAGAAGGCAGAAATTGCGGAAGCTACTAAGGAGTTGCTGGGGGTGGAAGTCTTGAATAGATCGATCCGGCATTTAGGAGAAGCAAAAAAATCTCTGGAGACAGATTTAAATATAATTGGGAATGCTGAAACAAAGAAACTTTTAAAAGACAAGCAAAAATTTGAGCAAGAAGCCGAGCAACTTTCTGGCAGACAAGTAGAAATCGAGCGGGAATTGGCGAACCAAGGGGAGTTGAAAAAAGCAGTTAATGGTAACTTGTTGGAACTTAGCGGTGCGGCAGATTTACAAAAGTTGCGAGACGAATTGGAAATGCAGAAAAGTTTACTTAAGCAACAAATTTCACAAGCTACAGATGCTCTCAAGCGATCAATTTCTGTGCGCGGTTACGCGGTATTTCTGTCAGATGCGGCGGCTGAATTTGAAGTAATAGTCGGGGGTTTGCGGGAAGGTGGCTCGTTGCTTTCGGGGATTCAGCGACCGTTTTTGGAAGAGTTATTAGCGCAGCAGCGGTGTATCTGCGGTGCGGAATTAGTGGAGGGTTCAGAGTCTCGCCAACAGGTTAGCGGTTGGATGGATAAGGCGGGTGTTGGGGATGTGGAAGAAACAACTATTCGGATTAGCGATCGGGTAAATGAAATTGACAGGCAAGTGGCTGAATTTTGGGAGGAAATTGACCGACACCAAGGCAATATCAGCCGCGACAGAACCGAACTTTCTAGGGTGGAAACGCAGTTAGACGATATTCATAGCAAGCTGCGAAATTTTCCTGACGAGGATGTCAGCCGCTTGCAAAAGCGCTTGGATGAAATTGAGGCAAAAATTGGCGATTTGCACCGGGAAACAGGCTCTAACCAGCAGCAGATTGAGAGTTTGAAGGCGTCGATCGCCAATCTGGACAAGCAAATCGACAAGCAGCAGCTAAACGAGCAAAGGCAAGTATTGGCCCAGCGCCGGATTGCTGCGACTCAGGATGCGATCGATCGCCTAACTGAAGTGCGATCGCGCTTAGAAAAACAGTTTTCTTCTCAGTTGGAACAGCGGGTGCAAGATATTTTCAGTCAAATTTCTTTTACTCCTTACATCCCCAAGTTGAGCGATAAATACGAACTGACGCTAGTAGAAAATACGTCGGGCAAAGAATCTTTAGTTGCCGCTTCTACAGGAGAAAATCAAATTCTCAGTTTATCGTTTATTGGCGGGATTATTCAGGGCGTGCGGGAGTGGAGTCAAAAGAATACCTTAATGGGCCCGGATAGCAGTACGTTTCCAATTGTAATGGATTCTCCCTTTGGCAGTTTGGACGAGATTTATCGCAAGCAAATCGCGAATAAGCTGCCGAAGTTGGCGAATCAATTGGTAGTTTTGGTAACTAAAACTCAGTGGCGCGGAGAAGTTGCTCAAGAGATGGAAAGTTACACCGGCAGGGAATACGTGCTGGTGTACAATTCTCCGAAAGCTGATTGTGAAGAAGATGCGATCGAACTTGGCGGGACGCGCTATCCTTTAGTTAAGCGCAGTCCAAATGAATTTGAATATACGGAAATTGTAGAGGTGGATTATGGCTTCTAATTCGGCAATTACGCAGGCTTTGGAAACGGATATTTGGGTGAAGGCGACGTGGGAAGAGTTTCTGAATTTTGCTGAGGATTTAGCATGGGAAAAGGGCAAGTTTTATTACTATCAAGAACATATGAGGGTAGAAATGTCACCAGTAGGGCCATTGCACGGTAGCGATAATTCGATTGTTTCCTATGCGGTTATTCTGTTTGCGACGTTGAGAAATATCCGAGTAGTTCAGTTTGCAAATACCAGTTTTCGCAAAGCAGGTATCCGCGAGTTTCAACCCGATCTAGCTTACTACATCGGTTCAGATTTGAGAGTGCCTCCTAAAGACAGCAATTCACCTGTTAATTTGGATCAATACGATGCGCCTAATTTGGTAATAGAAATTGGTGCATCTTCTTTTAATGATGATTTAGGCAGCAAGCGGTTGCTTTACGAAGACGCAGGAATTAGCGAATATTGGGTGGATCGTGCGAATACGCAGGAGGTTTTTGCGTTTGCGATTAATGGCGGAGGTAGCGGGAGAATTCAAGAGTCGCGGGTTTTACCTGGGCTAGAAATCCGGTTAGTTGAGGAAGCTTTGAATCGGAGTCAAACGCAAGATGATGGGGAAATTAATCGCTGGTTGATTCAAATTTTTAGTCAAGGTTGAAAGGAGTTTGACGTGGAATTTGAATATACGGAAATTGTAGAGGTGGATTATGACTTCTAATTCGGCAATTACGCAGGTTTTGGAAACGGATATTTGGGTGAAGGCGACGTGGGAAGAGTTTCTAAATTTTGCTGAGTCCTCAGCATGGGAAAAGGGCAAGTTTTATTACTATCAAGAACATATGAGGGTAGAAATGTCACCAGTAGGGCCATTGCACGGGCGTCAAAATTCAATTATGGCCTGTGTAGTTATTCTGTTTGCAACATTGAGAAATATCCGAGTAGTTCAGTTTACTAACACCAGTTTTCGCAAAGCAGGTATTGGGGAGTTTCAGCCGGATTTAGCTTACTACATTGGTTCAGCTTTGAGAGTGCCTCCTGATGACAGCAATTCAACTGTTGATTTGACTGAATACGATCCGCCTAATTTGGTAATAGAAATTGGTGCATCTTCTTTTAACGATGATTTAGGCAGTAAGCGGTTGCTTTACGAAAATGCAGGAATTAGTGAATATTGGGTTGAACGTGCAAACACGCGGGAGGTTTTTGCGTTTGCGATTAGTGAGGGAAGTAGCGGGAGAATTCAAGAGTCGCGGGTTTTGCCGGGGCTGGAAATCCGGTTAGTGGAGGAAGCTTTGAACCGGAGTCAAACAGAAGATGATGGGGAAATAAATCGCTGGTTGATTCAAACTTTTACTCAAGGTTGAAGGGGGTTTGACGTGGAAAAAGAGTATCATAAGTTGGTGCGCGATCGCATTCCTGAAATTATTTGCAAAAGCGGGAATGAATGCGAGTTTGTAATTTTGTCGGAGGCAGAATACCGTCAAGCTTTGCTGCAGAAATTGATTGAAGAAGCGGGGGAAGCGGCGCAGGCCCACGACGAAGATTTGGTGGCGGAATTGGCGGATTTGTATGAGGTAATAGATGCGGTGATGGCGAGTTTTGGCATTTCCGGCGATCGACTTTTGGCGGAACAAATGAAGAGGCGGGAAGCAAGAGGAGGTTTTGCACAAAAAATTATGTTGTTGCGGACATTCTGAAAATTATCTGCGTTAATCTGTGTTTATCTGCCTCTAATCTGCGGTTACTCTATCAATCAAATTACTCAGTTAAAAATTACATATTAATCCCAATGGCTGCTAACAAAATTAGAATTGCTAAAGATAAAGCGGAGTTAGTCAAATCATTAACTTTATCGGATAACAACTCCGCGCCATTTCAGACTTACGCCGATGTCATCGCTTTCGCCGCATCCTTGGGAAAACAGCGAAAAAAACGATCGCCTTTGGGGGAAATTTCTAAACGAGAACCGGGTGCGATAGATGTTGATATTTTTATATCGAGGGGTTACGATATGGCAATTAAATTAATTGCGATCGCCGAAACTAAAAATCCTCAAATTCTCTCCCATCTAGACGAAAAATTGGAAGCAGAACGCTTGCACATTTTTGAAGAATATGCTAACGGCGGACTGGAAATTTTGCGAGAAGAGTTGCGGGGGGCGGCGGATTATACCGATCGCCTTTTGTTGGTTTTGATTTCTGAAAGAGACAACCAGCATCGGTCAAATGAAGAATTCGATTTAAGCAAGTTTTTATTTTAATAGGTTTTCAATGAAGCACATCCCAAAAGATATAATCAAGAGATGCTTAAAGCAAGCTGCAAAATTTCTTGCTTACAGTTACTCAGCATTTATTATTTGCTATTTCCTTCTCAAACTAATCTTTTGGGATAGAATAGGGATTATTGCCTTAATTAGCACTTTTATCCCCTTAATTTTCTTCCCTACTTTCCTGCTTCCCATCATCGGATTGTTAATTATCAAAAAAAGATGGTTCACTATTATTTCTGCGATCGCCTGCATTATCCTAATAAGTTGGCTGCACGTCAAATACTTTAGCCCAAAACCAATAAACATCACAAATTCGCAGCCCAGCATCAAAGTTTTATCTCATAACCTCAGTTGGTATAAAACTCAGTCACCTACTTTATTTAAACTGATTGACCAGCAAAAACCAGATATTATATTTTTACAAGAAATCGTTAAGAAACATACCCAAAGAGTTTTTACCTGGTTGAAAGCAGACTACCCCTATCAAATTGGCACTCCCCCTGTAGGAATTGTCAGTAAATATCCAATTGTATCTAGCGAAATACTGCACTTAGCAGACCATCCTGAAACGCAGCAGCGGGCAATTATTAAATTTAACGAACAAGAAGTAGTGATTTATAATATGCAAGCTACCGGGCCGTGGTTGAAGATATCTAAAAAATTGCCTTTTCTCAAAGTTCCAGTTTACAAATATGACAAACGATCGCCTGAAATTCAAGACTTAGTGCAGCGAGTTGAGCGAGAAACTCTGCCAGTAATCGTCGCAGGCGATTTTAATATGACAGACGAAACTCAAGACTATGACAAGGTGCAGAAAGTCATGCAAGATGCTTTCCGAAAATCGGGATGGGGGTTGGGTTTTACCTGGCCTCACGGTTGGGAACTTAAATTCTTGGTAAAAAGGTCGAATTGGAGATTAAATTATCCGGTTTTCCGGATTGATTATATTTGGTATTCAAAGCATTGGGGTGCTAAATCGAGTTCGGTTTTGGAGGCAACAGAGTCTGACCATTTGCCGGTAGCAGCCGAATTAATTTTGTTAAAATGAAGCGGCATATACCATTTCTCAGTTGAGTGAAATACAGCAGATGTCCGGTAGGGACATCGGGAGCATCTCATATTTGTAAAAACACTGATTCTGGCTCCTGACTTCTGACTTCTGACTCTTTTCTCCTGGCTTCTGACTCCTGACTCCTAACTCCTATTTCTAGCTGGGCTGCTTTCATTGAGATGATCCCGGGACATCTGCTGTATTTCATCCGATTGAAAACTGCTATAGATAAAGTGCTGGGTTGCTGTGAAGGAACAGTGCGAAAACATTTGGAGAATCTTTACAAAAAACCATACAAACTCGAACGGTTGCGGTGATGGTTGCCAAGAGAAAAGTTGGGGCTACTCAAAGGGTAATTTGTTGCAATATCTTCATAATCCTATACGCAGATCATCGTATTGTTTCTCAAGTTTATTTGGAGGAGTATGAGAGCAAAGGCTATTCAATGAAATCTGCATTTTTGAATGGACAAAATGAAGACAATATTTGAGAAGGAGTAAAAATGACAACTGTAACTAGTCATTGGGCCACAACACCGATCTCGCTATCTGGCAGTTTCTCTCCAGGAGAATGGACAGACGCTGGTGTCATGCCAATGCCCAATGGGGTAATTCTGCTCAAGAATGATGCTACATTTCTTTATCTGGCTCTAGACCTGATCGGTGACACTGGTAATTCACCCGGGGTAGATGACTATTTCTGGTTAAGCTTCGATGTTGACCGGAGCACCAGCATTACACCAAATTTTGATGTGAATTATGGGATTTATCCGTCCCTACCCATCAAAATAGCAAGACAGTACTATCTGGGACCAGGAAGGTGGACAGGCATTCTCGGTACGCCCACCTCGTCTGTAGTTCGGCAAGGATTTGGACCCTCTCCGAATTCGGCGACCCCTCACCGAATTTGGGAGATGCGGATTGCGTTATCGGAAATTGGGATCGCTGGATTGGGAGGTATGACGCTACCCTACGTGCGTTTTGGGCTAAGGGTCGCCTCAACGTCGCCTTCGTTTGTGACCGATTTTCCACCAGCGTTCTTTACCAACTTTGCATCCCTGCACCAGATCTATTTAGCTACGGGTCCAGATGCGATCTATCCGCCGGGGATGGCTGGACCTGTCATCGGTGGCGTGGGTCTGATTCCCGCTACCACTATCAGTGGCGGACGAGCCACCACGACAGCCCCCTATGTGCCGACGGTAACGAACGCAGCTTTTGGCGGAACGCTCAACTTTATCTATAATCGTCCCAACATACTAGCTTTGTGGGGGGCTGGGGCCAGGAAATATCGCATTCTCCATCGATTTGGCAGTAGTGGCAGTTTTGTACCGCTACGCCGGACATGGGCAAACTATCGGTGGACTGGCAGCACTTACGTGCTGGATTTTTTTGGTCCCGATAGCAATGATTGCTATGGATTGCAGAATCCATCGTTGGACTATTCTACGAAGGATCTGCTATTCCAATTGAACTCGGCAGGTGGCTCGGGCGATGCACCACTACCCACTGGGGTGCATGAGTTCCAGGTGGAATTTCAAAATGCTGTAGGTGCTGTCATCATTTCACCACCGCAAACACTGCAACTCTACATTGATAACGCCATGCCGGAGTTGCAGATCTATGGCATCACCTATAAAGTGGCTTCAGTTGCGCCCTGTTCCATCATCGACATTACAGAAACACCAGATCCTGTACGTGTGCGCTTCCGTGCCTACGATCCGGAGGGGAATCTCCTTTTCTTTAGACTACAGGCATACTATGGAGGGCCAGGGACTCCGCCAATTAACCTATTGCCGTCTGGTATGGGTTCCTATCCAGGTGGAAACTGGCAGGGCGTGGCTGACCAATGGATTGATTGTCCGGTTAGCCCAACGAAATTTCCGCCTGTCACCTGTGCTTATCAAATACGGCTCAGTGCTTATCCGCGGACAACTAACGGATATGGCTATATTGGCTATAAAGAAGTCACAACCCATGTGACTTTTCGGAGAGCAGGGGTCGCACCGTTTAGTGTTAGTCAACCCCTAGAGGTTCCATTGGGATTCCAGTACGATCCTGAAAATCTTTATGTAGTTGGCATCGATCGTGCATGAACCTTAAGAGCAGTTGCTCCAGAAACTCGTTGTCATGTAATCGACACGATATGGAATTAATACAAAGTGTTAGTTTGCTTGAAGGTTCACTCTAGAGTGGAAGGTCATGCGATCGCTGTTTTGATGGCAAGCTGCGATCGCACATCTTGAATATGCGAAAAGAGCGATCGACAGGATGCAACTGGAGTTGAAATTCCACTGACCGGATTTAACTTTGCCAGAGGGCTACTTAAACGATAGTTTGTTGCAATTTCGTCACAATCCTATACGCGGATCGTCGTATTGTTTCCCAAGTTTATTTTGCTGAGAATTAGATCGAAGGCTACGTCTAGTAAGTATGGACAGATGGGCTTTGTGGGGATTTCTGGCATAACTTGGACAATTCTCCCTAATGGGACTTGTCAGGCTAGTCGTTTTATCAACGATACAGTGTCATCTCCCCATCAAATATGTCAATTAGAGCGACAGGATTTAGTAATGCTTGCCAACATTCTGTCCGATCGGAATTTTGCCGACCTACCCTCTGAGATCCCATCTGAACCTACCCTCAACCCCCACCGGCTCACTATTCGCCTGGGGGAGAAATCATCAACATTGGTATTGCCAACAGGTCAAAGTATTGATAATATTCTGACAACACTCCATAATCAACCCGAAACTCCTCGATCGAGATTCCTAACTATTGCACAGGCGATCGATCGACTTGTGCGGCAGCATTGCGGGGACAATTAGTCTGCTGCTCAGTAAGTGCGATCGCCATCTTCTAGCAAGATCGGTTGAGGGCACGAAACCCATCATCCCAAACCGATCGCCACAACAAAAAATCTGGGTTTCATAGAAGTTTAACTCAGTCCACACAAGATCGGGCGCTCGCCTGAGTCCAGTCCATTCTTGACAGAGTGCGATCGCCGATTTCCTCACATTAACAAAAAAACATAACTTCAGAAGACCGAGCAAAACTATTCACCAATCTGAGATAACTTTATGACATTTACCGATCGGAATCTAACCAAGAAGCGCCCGGATAGTCTAAAAGACTTTTCTTTACCCCGACGTGAGAGTTACTTTCCATCCTCTGCCGATTGGAGAAATGAGGTACTTTACTTTCTCTTACCCGATCGCTTTAGCGATGGTCAGGAGGACAAACGCCCTCTACTGAATCGACAGCAACTCAATCAAGCCCGACCTAATCTGCCCAATGGACAGTCTTGGCGATTTGACAAATGGGCAGAGTCGGGAGGCGATCGCTGGCAGGGCGGGACGCTCAAAGGATTAGAGTCAAAGCTGGATTATCTCAACCAACTAGGCGTGACGACGATCTGGGTAGGGCCAATCTTTCAGCAACGGGGTCACTTGGATACCTATCACGGTTACGGCATTCAAGATTTTCTAGAGGTCGATCCTCGCTTTGGGACTCGCCAAGATTTGGTCAGTCTGGTCAATAAAGCGCACTCCAAGGGGCTACGCATTATCCTTGATATCATTTTTAACCATTCAGGGTGTAACTGGATCTATGCCCCTGGTACCCCTGGGGGAGAATGGGAACCACCCTATACGTCTGGTTGGTATCAGTTTGGCTCGTGGCTGGGCGATCGCGGACAACCCATTGCGGGGCAACCTCAAACGGACCCCGAAGGAGTCTGGCCGATCGAACTCCAGGAACCAGATTGCTATACTCGTGCCGGAAAGGGCGATTTAGGGCGGGGGGAACTCGACGATCCCAATGCCGAATTCCGGCGATCGGATTTCATTACACTGCGAGATTTCCAGTTGGACTATCCCCACCTCTTAGATAACTTAGCCCGCTGTTATAAATACTGGATTGCCCTGACAGACTGCGATGGCTTTCGGATTGATACCCTCAAGCACGTTACCTACGATCAAGCCCGAAATTTCTGCGGGGCGATTAAGGAGTTTGCGGCCAATCTGGGTAAGAGTGACTTCTTTTTGGTAGGAGAAATAGCAGGCGGAGATTACAACGAAGACCGTTATCTGGATGTGGTGGGGCAAAACTTAAATGCTGCGTTGGATATCGGCGAGATGCGGGGAAATCTTAACCAGGTTGCCAAAGGGCTGATGGACCCAAGAGCCTACTTTAATGGGTTTGATCCAGGGAACGCTGTAATGGGGTCGCACCGGAATCTCGGGCGGCGTCATGTTTCAATTTTGGACGATCACGATCATGTATTTGGTGAAAAAATCCGCTTTTCCAGCGAAGCTGCATCGGATCATCAGGTGATTGCGGGAGTGGCATTGCAACTGTTCACGTTGGGGATTCCTTGCATTTACGCGGGAACCGAGCAGGCATTGGCGGGGCCAGAACCCTCTGAACGCAAGTGGTTGCCCGACTGGAAGGGCTCCGATCGCTATTTGCGGGAAGCCATGTTTGGCCCCTCGCATCCCCGGCAATCGGGAGTAGCAGGACTACAAGCCATCGATGAAAACTTACCCGGCTTTGGGCCGTTTGGGACAGCCGGTGCTCACTGTTTCGATCCGAATCACCCTGTATATGTTCGGCTTGCGGCAATGGCGGCACTCCGCAAAAAGTTCCCTGTGCTGCGGTTAGGACGGCAGTATTTGCGACCAACCGCGATTCCCTTCTTGAATTTGCCCTTTGGCGATCGCGGACTGAGTGGAGAAATTATTGGTTGGTCGCGGGTTTTAGATGATGAAGAGGCGGTTTGCGTGCTAAACAGTCATGGAACGGACGATCGGGGAGCGAGAGTGCTAGTGGATGCCAATCTCAACCCAGTTGGAAGTTCAATGACGGTAATTCTGAATACGGCCCAAGTAGGGAATCCGGGTTACAGGGGTGCTCATCATGTGGGCTCGACGGTGGCAGTGCAGCGACAAGATGACATTGCTTATGTCGAAATTCAACCGATTCCAGCATCCGAGTTTTTGATTCTGACGAATTATCCCTAAAGTTAAGTTGAGGTGGTGCGATCGCGGCGATCGAAATTTAAAAGTCAACTTTTCACCAGTTGACCGCTTTAGCTGAAGTCGCGATCGCTCAAATATTTGAATTTCAGGCTGCATTTACAACCTTTATCCGCGATCGGAGAAATCCCGCCAGGTATGGGAGACGGTTCATAGGTTATTGACATCAACTAAAGGTTAACAAAGCTCTATCTATGACACTGTATTCCAAAAGCTCTACCTTCCCAAATAGTGTAGCCACTCATATATCTCTTATCCCAAGTATGTCTGAGTAGCAACCAAGGTTGATTATTTAATTTCAAGGGAATTATATGATCGTATTCTCGGCGTTCACCTCGTTCTGGGAAAAAAGGTCTGACAGAAAGAGTTTGCCAAGCTCTACCATTATCGCTCAATCGTCCTGCGACATTATTTCCTGAGCCTATAAGAGTACAGAGGTTGCCTTTGTCTGTCACAGAACAAGTGTTAGGATCTAAATTTCCAGTAAGTTCTATTATTGCCGGACGACCATCAAGATTACAATTCCATTTACCACTCCAATCAGGTTTATTGGCGGACTGATTTAAAGGCGCAATTTCATCAAGTTTTGTGAAAATACTGTCACTGTTTTTTACTTTCCAAGATTCTATATACGCTTGCTTTAATTGGTCTGAATCATAGGTAAGTGGAATGTTTTTTGGATTGCCTTTTAGATATTTACCTTGAATGATTGTGAGGGGAACAGCATTCCCAATTCCCTGACGATTATCCAACAATATTTTTAAGGCTTGAACTAATGATGGATATCCAGAATTTGGATCTTTTAACCACTGCTTAACAATTTCTAATTGACTTTTATTATCCGCGTAAATTATGTTTTGTTGTTCAAGTCCTGGCACTAATTCTCTTAGTGTTTCTGTGACAGGCGCAATAGTATCAAGCTCTGACTTGGATAATTTTATATTATAAGATAAAGTGTCTGAACCAGCTCGATCATTAGGTACAAGCGATGATGCTGGAATTTCAAGTTTTTTTCCATCAGGACTAACAATAAAAATCTCTGGACGTGGTTGTGGATTTAATTTTGCTATAACTATTGTCACAACTCCTGTTGCAATTGCACCTGCAATTGCACCTACAATTGCAGCAAATGTCTGGTTATCAGGTCTCGCCCATTTAGAGATCCCTTGAAAAATAGACATAGAATTAATCTCCTTTAATAATATTCATTTCTTCATCAGTCAGCCCATACATATGAGCCACCCTATCGTTTATCTCTGCCACTCACTCTTTCACACCCTGACCTTTAGTATCAAGGCATTTTTGCACTAAGTAGATGCCAATAAATCTAACTATCTAATATTATTAAAAACCCGTGACACCAGACTAGGTTGCCAATTTGGCATAAATTTATAATTATTTACATAACCGCGTTGAATTAGGCGATCGAACTTAACAGGTTCTGTAATGCGTTGATTTGCTGGCGGTATTTCGGTAAACAGCACCACAACTACAGACAAAATCGAGCCAACCAGGGCTAATATCTAGTCGAATACTAGACAAACTGGACAAGCTGCCGAGAAGCGATCGCCACTTAGAAAAATTCCCTAAACTCAGACAAGGCGATCGCCCTATTCTATGACAATAGCCTGAACTCAGAAAAAGGGCGATCGCAAAGGATCGTGCTGAAATGGGTCGCCCATACCTGCGCCCCATTTCAGCCGCGCAATCCTTCTCTCTTGCTGCTTTGGAATTACTACGACTCACCAAACATGAGGCTCCGGTTTTGTTTTGGATTGCTAAGGATAAAAGCAATGCCTCAATTGCTAGAGTGCTGGGTTGCACTGAAGGAACGGTGCGAAAACATTTGGAGAATCTTTATAAAAAACTGTACAAATCCGGATGGATGCCGTGATAGTTGCCAAGAGAAAAGTTGGGACTACTCAAAGGAGAATTTGTTGCAATATCTTCATAATTATATACGCAGATCGTCGTATTGTTTCCCAAGTTTATTTGAAGGAGTATTAGATTAAAGCCAAAACATGACTGCTCAGATGAAGTGCTTTGGTTAACTGGCTAAAATCCAGATTCAAAGATCGGAAACTACTCTTATTAAGCAAAAGGAGTTCTCAAATGACTACAACAACTCATTCAGATCATGATGCTGCCCTGATCGCTGCCAAGCACAACATAGCGGCTGAGAGCGATCCCGCGGCAAAAACGTGGCGTGCTTACCTCTTTAGCGATCCAGCAGCAGCAGCGGCTTATGCGAACAGAGCTCCTGCACAAGGAGCTGGGGAAGCTGTCTTTTCGGTTCTCCCTGATGGAAAAACGTGGGCATTCGTCTACTTTTAACTCTCAGCTTGTGAATCAATCTCAATGACGCTGGTTTGAGTATTGGAAAAAAACTGACTATTCCAGGTATTTTTAAACCCTTACTCCACAGCGCAAGTACCAAGAAGATCCTTGTCCTATTCTATGCTTTTGAACATCTTAGCTTGCGACTGGACAAGGATCGTAAATCAGGTTTGGCAAATACATAAACGAATTGACTATTCACTTTTCAAGCCTTGATCCTGCATTCAAACCATTCCCAAAATCGGTAACGAATTGAATGAAGTAGACCGAAAAAATCACTGATAAGATGACTAAAAGGAGATAAATTATGCCACAAGGACTTGCTTTAACAATCGGTCTGAATTCCGTCGATCCTGCTCATTATGGCGGCTGGTCGGGTGAATTGAGAGCTTGTGAAGCCGATGCCGAAGATATGGCTGAAATTGCCAAATCTAGACACTTCACCGTCAAAACGCTTTTAACCGCATCTGCGACGCGATCAAAAGTCATCAGCGAGATGAATCAAGCTGCTACAACCCTACAATCAGGTGACATATTTGTGTTGAGTTATTCTGGTCATGGCGGACAGGTGCCTGACTTGAATGGAGATGAAATCGATGACAGAGATGATGAAACTTGGTGTCTTTATGACGGTCAATTCATCGATGATGAAACCTACAATTTACTGGGAAAATTTGCGACGGGTGTCCGCATCCTAGTTTTTTCTGATAGCTGCCATAGTGGTACTGTTACCAAGCAGGCTTATTATCAAGGGACAATTGCCGCTCGGAGTGCTACTCCTGCTACCACAGACGTAAAATATCGCCATATGCCAAATCCTATTATTCTGCGAACCTACAGGCAGAATAAGGCTTTTTATGACTCTATCTTAGAAAACAAGACCTTGAAAGAATCTCGTGAAGCGGTGCGCGCATCCGTCCTCCTAATTTCTGGATGTCAAGATAACCAATTGTCCGCTGATGGCAACTTCAATGGTCTTTTCACCGGCAATCTGCTGCGGGTTTGGAATAATGGACAATTTAAAGGAGATTATCGACGTTTTCACAAAGCAATTAAACGAAATATGCCACCGGATCAAACACCGAATTATTTTCGCGTCGGTGCTATTGACCAAAATTTTGAAAAGCAACCACCGTTTACGGTGTAAAGCTTGAAACTAGAATTGAGGGATTGCAAGTTTCTTGTGCAGTGTGGCGGTGTCTTGAACCTACTGCATCTCCATCCGATCCGGATCAAAATCACTGCTCTAAGTAGGGGGTTCTGCGGCACCGAATTTTCAGGAATTTAGCACAGCTTTCGGTAACGAGGGGACTTTAAGTCCTTAAATGCTGAACGCAAGTCAAAGTTGTGTACCTGGCCACAGATACAACCAATTTTCATCCCTCATTACAATGTTTACGAACAAGGATGAAAGCTAATGAAAGGCACTGTCATCAACAATCTAAAACTAATCAAAGTCATCGACGGTGACACAATTAAGGTACTTCTGGAAAACGAGCAAGAATCCATTCGGTTTGTTTGTCTGGACACTGAAGAAAGCCAGCATGGAAGCGATAAACCTGTCACTAATGCGGGTATATTGGCATCGAAATGGGCAAAGAATTATTTCGGGGCAAATGAGCAAGGCATACCTAGCGGCGATGTCCGAGTCAATCTCGAATTTGATACGAATGACCCCGTTCAGGTTTGTTTGGTTAAGCATCGGGACAATTATGGGCGGTTGCTTTGTTATGTCTACAAAGCCGGAGATCGTGAAAATTCTAATGTACGAATCGTGCAGGAAGGATGGAGTCCTTACTTTGTCAAATACGGTCGTTCGCGCCTCTATCATCGTCAGTTTGTAGAAGCGGAGGTGGAGGCTCAAGTCAAAGGGCTGGCTATCTGGAATCCAGCAACCAATGCGGGCGGTAATCGCAGGGACTATACGACGCTAATTCCCTGGTGGCATCTGCGGGACAGTGTGGCAGAGGACTACCGGTACTTTGGCATTAAAGCCGGAGTGTTATCGGTGCGCCTGGACTATAATCGCCTGGTGGAAGCTGCCAAAAATGGCAACCAAGTTACGGTATTCTGTGACTTGCAATCAGGCATTAATCAATGGACTGGAAATGGTGCGCTTATCTATGCCGGGTCAAAATTTCAAAAGTTTAATCTGTGGATTCCAGATAAAAATTCGGCAGTATCTCAGACCATTTTGCGACTGATTGAAATCCGCTATGCCAAATCTGGTCGGGGTTATGTGTATGTCTCTGGAACCCCGAGTCTTTATCCACCGAATGCGGATGGGAAGCCTCAAATCACGATCGCAGATGCCAAGCAACTCGCTGATTTTCCACCGGTCGAGTAGGGAGAAATGCGCTATGTTCGCGAACATGGCTGTCTATTAAAAGAGGGGCTTATTTCCTCCGCTTGTGCGATTCGACAGGCGAAATCATGTTGGGGATGTTTCATAAAGTTCAGCATTAGCCCAAATTTGTAGAATTCTTTCTTAATTCAGAGATTAGCTTTTCTGCAACAATCGTGATTTACTGGGAATGGGCTTGATTAGTGTGGGAGAATCCAGCTTACTTGGTGTGAAAACCACAGACACATTTGGCACAAACTAATCATCAAAAAACCAAATATTTCAATTCCTCTGCCCGTCACACCGAAATCTTGGACGGCGCCATGTTTCAATTTTGGACGATCGCGATCGTGTGTTCGGTGAAAAAATCCGCTTTTCCAGCGAAGCTGCATCGGAGCATCAGGTGATTGCCGGAGTGGCACTGCAACTGTTCACCTTGGGGATTCCTTGCATTTACGCGGGAACCGAGCAGGCATTGGCGGGACCAGAACCGTCTGAACGCAAGTGGTTGCCGGACTGGAAGGGCTCCGATCGCTATTTGCGGGAAGCCATGTTTGGCCCCTCGCATCCCCGGCAATCGGGAGTAGCAGGGCTACAAGCCATCGATGAAAACTTACCCGGCTTTGGGCCGTTTGGGACAGCGGGTGCTCACTGTTTCGATCCGAATCACCCTGTCTATGTTCGGCTTGCGGCAATGGCGGCACTCCGCAAAAAGTTCCCTGTGCTGCGCTTGGGACGACAGTATTTGCGGCCAACCGCGATTCCCTTCTTGAACTTGCCCTTTGGCGATCGCGGACTGAGTGGAGAAATTATTGGTTGGTCACGGGTTTTAGACGATGAAGAAGCGGTTTGCGTGCTAAACAGTCATGGAACGGACGATCGGGGAGCGAGAGTGCTCGTGGATGCCAATCTCAACCCGATCGGGGGTTCAATGACGGTAATTCTGAATACGGCCCAAGTAGGGAATCCGGGTTACACGGGTCCTCATCAGGTGGGCCGGGCGGTGGCAGTGCAGCGACAAGATGGGATTGCTTATGTCGAAATTCAACCGATTCCAGCATCCGAGTTTTTGATTCTGACGAATTATCCCGAAAGTTAAGTTGAGGTGCCGTGCGATCGCCGGAATCAACCAGTGGGTGACATCACCTCGAGCAAATCAACTTTGCAACTATCTTGAATGGGCGAAAAGAGCGATCGAGTCAGTGGAGTTGAAACTGCACTGACTCGATTAACTTTGCCACGCCGTGCGATCGCATATCTAGAGTACGAGAAAAACAATAAATTGGCGCAGCTATGTGCAGTCGATCGCCGATCGTGAAAAAACATCTGCCTGCATCGTGGCACGGGCGTCCCGCCTGTAGTTCCCAAGTGGCACGGGCGTCCCGCCTGTAGTTCCCAAGTGGCACGGGCGTCCCGCCTGTAGTTCCCAAGTGGCACGGGCGTCCCGCCTGTAGTTCCGAAGCGGTGACAAAATCAACTCAGCACCGGCGGCAATCCTACCTCTTTCGGAGGCACAAATCGGCCGTTAAAACTAATAGCTTTATCCTCAAAAGTCCTCGCCTCCGCTACCGCTTGCCGCAAATGAGCTCGCTCCATATCGTCCTGAATTCCCCCCACCAAATATACAATTAACTTCGTCGCTAAATCCTTTCCAGAAACTAGCACTCGCTTTTTGTTCGGATCGTACAAAATCCCGTACCACGCAGACTCAGGATTGTCCATGTGGCTAAATCCTTCATCGACATCGAATCTGCGGAGTTTGTCGAAAATAGATTTCAGGGAAAGTTTCTTTCTAAATACTAGAATTCCCAAAGCATTAGCTAAAGCAATTTGACCGACTGGACGGAACAAAATATTTCCCTCGCCCCCCGGTTTCTCAAAACTAAATCGGCGCAATTGGGCCGTTTCTTCGCCGCTTTCAATTCTTTGATAGCTGGGTAAAGTTGCTAAATGATCGAACAATTTTTTAAACTCTTCAATTCCCTCTTTGAGTTCTTCATCTTCGGGACGCATGGGAATTAAACCTTTTCGTTCCGGCTTCCAATGAGGGAATTTGTATTCTAAATACCGTTCGGACATATCTTGCAGCGCTTGCAATGTGGTTAAGACTGTTGATTTTGCTGCGACTGTGGCGCTGTCCCAATTGACGCGCGGGTTTCTGTCATCTTGTTCTTTTAATAAGGGATGGGTGACGGCAATTTTTCGGGCCGCGATCGCAAATCCGTTGTCCTCGTTCAATAATGCTAGCTGGCCCTGACTCAGCGTTACCGCCATTAGGTTAACGTGCACAAAGATCGATCGCACGCGCCGTTGTGCTTGCTGTCGCGTTTCCCCCGCTACCGCCGCCGGGATAAACTCTATTCCGATTTTTTCGTGAGCTAATTTATACACTGTTTCGGGGTCGATTTGATACTCTTCTGCTAAATCTTCTAGAGTAATTGCAGCGCCGACAGGTTTTTTATTTTTGTTGTATCTTTGCAGGATTCCGGTTTTAATTAAACTCATTAAACCTTGAACTCCCATCAGCCGATGCTGGCCGTCTAAGGCAAAAATTGAGACTTTTTGAGAGACATTCAACAGCCCTAAGTTCTCGTTTTTATCAAAGGATGTAAATTCAGCCGCCGATTTAGTTGCTACGCCATTTTTATCCCATTCCTCGGCTAAAGGATTATCTACCCACGGGGGACTGACTACTACTAAAACTGCGGGGAATTTGTGCGATTTTCGGGCTGCTAAATATTGAGTTAAGGCGGCTTGGCGCGACCAATCTAAGGGACGCTGGATAATTTCGTCAATGGTTTCGTCGTCGCGGACGATGTTGTTGGTTTGGAGGTCGAATTTTTGGCGGAAAAGCGGCATCTGGGAGGCGAAACGGACGCGAGAGTCTAACCATTCTAGGGTGACTGAACCGATGTATGCTTCGCTGTTTCCCATCTGGGTTTTTTGGACGAAAATGCGATTGTCCTTTCCTAAATAATTATCTAATAAAAGTGCGATTTCCTGTCTGTCGCTATTTTCTTTTTCTAAAATTTTGCTAGCGAGGTCATCCGCTGGATTGGCGTTCATCGGCGGTTTCTATATAATTAGGCTATTTTTTCAAAAATATCATAGGTTAAATTGTATGTCAACTCTTGTTTTTAAAAAATTTTTGTGAAATACTTAAAATACTAATAAGTTCAACCTTACATATCATTTAATGTTTTATTTGTCAATAGCTGAGGGGCGATCGGGCTTGATGCAGATGCGTCTGGGTGTCACGCGCCACCGTCTGACTCCGCCAGGGGTTGAAAACCGGTCACCATCCGGGCCCGCCAGGGGTTGAAACCCCTGTCTCATAGCAAAAGTCCTCGCTATGAGGACTGAATACGGATCAATTTCGAGGTTTATGTTTAGTCGGTTTTAACCGACTTTCGCTATCAGACGGGGGTTTCAACCCCCGGCGGAATATCGAGGAAGCGAGTGAATTGACGATGGCACTTGCCCCTGATTTCTTCATACTTCGCACCTGCAACCAACAAAAAAATATGTCTACTCCTTCTTTTGAATACATTTTGCCGGTTATCCGGGGAATTCAAGCGGGCCGCGAATATTACGTGTCGATGTGTCCGGTGCGTTTTTTGCCGAAATTGTTTCCCTTTGAATCTGAAGATTTGCCGCCGTCTATGCGGGCAAAACGCGCGCTTAACAAAGCTAGGATTCCCGAAATTGCTGATTATTTTGTCAAGAATCCTACAAATTATACTTGTGGGGCAATTGCTGCTTCGATTGATGCGGATATTACTTTTGAAGCTGTGGGAAATGAGGCAGAAGAACGGAAAATAGGTCGCTTGCGAGTGCCGATGGATGCTAAGTTTACTATTAATGACGGACAGCATCGCCGGGCGGCTTTTGAGATGGCTTTGAGGGAAAATCCGCAGTTGGGATATGAGACGGTGGCGCTGATTTTGTTTCTCGATATTGGGTTGGAAAAATCGCAGCAGATGTTTGCTGATTTGAATGGTTTTCAAGTTCCTTTGGAGGCGTCGCTAAGTCTACTTTACAACCACCGGGACGATCGGGCTTTTGTGGTGAAGGCGGTTGTTAAGCAGGTTGAGGTTTTCCGGTGTTTGACTGAGATGGAGAGGGGGAGTTTGAACGGGCGATCGCACAAATTGTTTACGCTGAGTGCGATCGATCGTGCGATCGTGGCTTTGCTGTCTAATATTCACGGCAGCAAACAGGCACAACCCTCTGGTTCTCGCACCAAAAAAGAACAGAAAGAGGAAGAACTCGCTCAAAAAATACAACTGGCGGTTAGTTATTGGAATGCGGTTAGCAATTTTATTCCAGATTGGCAATTAGTTCTGCACAAGCAAGTTGCGGCGGGGGAAATGCGCCGGGATTGCGTACACTGTCACAGTGTTGTGCTTGAGAGTTTGGGGGAAGTTGGGGCGGCTTTGCGATCGGTTTTTCCTGAGAGTTGGGAGGAACGTTTGAGCCTTTTGCAGCAGGTTGATTGGTCGATTTCTAATCCTGATTGGGAGAATGGGATTTTGTTGAAAGGGGGGATTTCTAAGTCGAGGGCGAGTGTTAGTTGGATGACTGATTATTTAAAAAATCGGTTGGGTTTGGAAACCGCAGATACAGCACAGGCGGGACGCCCGTGCCACAAGGAAGGCGCATAATATGGGTTAAATCCATTCTAGATGGGCTTTTACTTGATTTACTGCCATTTTTACAGCATTAACACTAGCTGTTATTCTATAGTTACGAACAAGATTATTGGGATTATTGTTCGACAAAACCACATTTCCTTCCCAAAGGTGGCTTTTTCTTGACCAATCAAGTTGAGCAAGTTCTGATACTTGTTCTGGATCGAAGCAATAGCTATCAGCATCATAAGTGCAGTAGAGTAACTTTCCTAATATTTCTATTCCCACGCTCCTGCCCAATAAACAACTTTCTTTAAAGTTATCAATTTCATTAACTGTCAAATCATGAGCCTCTGTCTCATAAATGTATTGAGTTAGACTGCATTCTGTAAAAAATTGAGTGAGACCACTAATTATAGCTGCCGAGCATTCTGATAAATCGCAATCTTTCAGCTCGTTATTCGGATCGTTAGCAAAAGCGCAACTAACAGCCTTTACTACATAATTCATTGTATATATTCGCTTTTCTTTAGATGATGGAGAACCTTTAACTTTCTCTGTCTTGCCCTTAAAAATTGGCACTTGTTCAATTAACTGTTTGCAAATACCTATTCGACCTTCCATTTCGCCAAAGGACAAGAGTAACGATTTATCCAGCGCTTTTGTTTGCGCCATATCTCTAAAGTCTCTTTGACACTGATTTAAGTTGCCTTCTAAAACTAGCGTAATTGGGAAATCATTATCTCCAATTAACTCGCCGTTAGCACTCTCAATCAATTCGTGAATCGCTCGCTTACGGTGCTGTCCGTCAGTAATATCTAACTTAACGCCACGAGGGATAACTACTAAGCAAATGCCCCGACTTAGTTCGATAATTTCAATCTTCTCTGGATCGACATTTGCAGTGAGTGTACCCACAATCCAGGGTTGGTCTTTTCTAACGCGCTTGAGAATGTACTCCTTGACTTCCTCAGCATGGCCCTTAATCTCTGGACGGTTTTTACCAGACTCAGGCTCGTTATTTGTAGAAGGTTTTGCTTGAAGGAGAGTAGGTAAGTCATCAGCAGGCACGTTGAATTGTACCATTTTTCGCTTTCCATGCTGAAAGATTAAGCCCGGATAGCACTTCTGACGGTGGTATCTGGCGAAGTACGGCTCAAGGAATTCATCTAGTCGCTGGTTGAGTTCTGGCTGATTCGAGTTGTCATTAGGCATAGCTTGTAAATTAACTTAAAGGTTAATCTTTAATTATAACTCATCACGGGGTATAGTAGTTAGGCAGACCATTACGCTCAAAGCTCAACGATCAAGGGCAAACAATTATGTTGCGTCACAGGGTGGAATTCACAGCACAAGTGTTGATGCTTAGCAAGAGGAGATTAATAAAATGACACAAGCTCAGCAGATGCCACTATTCCCACCGCGCAGCGTTACTGAGTTAGTGGATGATGTAGAAAAGTTAACTCAAGAAATTCAGGATTTGTATTGTAGCGATGAAATTCCCTGGGTTTTAGGCGTATCTTTTGGAAAAGATTCGAGTGCAGTATTGCAGTTAATATGGTATGCAATCGCAGCACTCCCACTGGAAAAACGCACAAAAACAATTCATTTAATTACAACAGATACGCTGGTTGAAAATCCGATAATTTCTACCTGGGTTCGCAATTGCATTAAATATGTTAAGCTAGCAGCTAACCAGCAAAAAATGCCAGTCGAACCTCATCTGCTTCATCCTTCCTTTCAAGAAACATTCTGGGTATGCTTAATGGGGAAAGGCTATCCAGCACCTCGAAATGGATTTCGCTGGTGTACCGATCGTATGAAAATTCAACCTGTTAACCATTTTATCCGTGAAATGGTTAGGGTTCACGGTGAAACTATTGTTGTTTTAGGCACTCGAAAGGCTGAGAGCAGCAAACGCGCTGCAACAATGAAAAGACATGAAGCAGGTAGAGTGCGCGAGCGATTGAGTCCTAATTCTCGTTTAATTAACTCTCTAATTTATACTCCTGTGGAAGACTGGCGGGATGATGAAGTTTGGCTTTATCTAATGCAGTATCCTAACCCTTGGGGAGGTGACAATAAAGACTTGTTTACCATGTATCGCGGTGCGACAGCAGATAACGAATGCCCTCTAGTCGTTGATACTTCTACGCCTAGCTGTGGAGATTCTCGCTTTGGCTGCTGGGTTTGTACAATGGTAGACCAAGATAAATCTATGCAGGCAATGATTTTGAATGATGAGGAAAAAGAATGGATGCAGCCTCTCCTCGATATTCGCAACGAATTAGATATAAAAGACGATCGCCCAAAAAGAGACTTCCGACGCATTTACGGTAGAGTAGAACTGTTTGAACGCAACATGGGCGACGACACAACCTCCGTCGAACCCATCCCAGGGCCTTACACCAAATACTGGCGAGAACACTGGCTGAGACGAGTCTTGGAAGCACAAACCCAAATCCGCAAAACCGCACCCCTAGAAATGCGCGACATCACCTTAATTACCCCGGAAGAACTTAGCGAAATCCGCCGAATTTGGCTGGAAGAAAAGCACGAATTTGACGACTCTTTGCCCCGAATTTACGAAGAAGTCACGGGCGAACCTTTTGAAGATTCCCGTCCCGCCGCCGAAAGAAAACTCCTAGGTAGCGATGAATGGACTGCGATCGAAGAGATTTGCAGCGAGGACAAAATGCACCTCGAATTGATGGCAAAACTCCTCGATACAGAACGCCAATACTACACGAAGCCGCGCCGTACAGGCATTTACGCCGATTTGGACAAATGCTTTGAAACCAGTTCGCGATCGAAGGAAGAAGCGATTGGCAACGCCCACTATCAACGCAATTTAAAAAAAGCGGTGGAAGATATTAAAGCAAATCCGACGGAAAAAATTCAGCAATTCAAAGATGCGATCGCCCAAACCAACAGTTCCGCAAAAAACGAGACGGTTGATATTGCCAAGCTTAAAGAAGAACTCGAAAGCAGCAGCAATCAAAGCAGACAGCTATCTTGGGCGGATATTAAATTTTCTACTCCCGATGTAGGAGAGAAAAATAGCAAAGATTAGGTCAATAATGTCGATCGGGCGATCGCACTTTGGGGCGATCGGGCTTTGGGGCGATCGGGCTTTGGGGCGATCGGGCTTTGGGGCGATCGGGCTTTGGGGCGATCGGGCTAACCCGAAGATCCGCCGGGGATTGAAATCCCCGTCGAGAAAGCGAAAGTCGGTTAAAACCGACTGAAGGGCAAAATCAAACAATGGCAGACTTCAGTCCTCTTTAAGAGGACTTCAGCTATGAGACAGGGATTTCAATCCCTGTCGGACTGTCGGACTACGGGACTCCCCGATCGACCCCGATCGCACTCTCGGAGTTGGTCGCAAAATGATAAATTAACCTAAAAAATTAGGAGGAAAAATTTTTATGGCAATGTGGCTGCTGTACTATCATTTAGTTTGGGCAACAAAAGAGCGACAGCCTCTCATATCTCCCGCAAAAGAAACCGAACTTTACTCTTATATCACCGGCAAAGCAGACACCCTCAATTGCATCCTTCATGCGATCGGCGGCACAGAAAATCACATCCACTTAATAGTTTCCATTCCTCCGACACAATCGATCGCTGAATTCGTTAAAAATATTAAAGGTAGCAGCAGCCGTTATCTCAATCAAACTTTGCAAAATCCCAATAAATTTTCGTGGCAAGAAGGATACGGAGTATTTTCTTTAGGACAAAAACAACTAGACTCAGCAGTCGCTTATGTGATAAATCAAAAAGAACATCACTTGCAAAAAACCACAAATTCGCATTTAGAACAAATCACGGATCGAGACAATCCACCTACTCGGTGGCACCCGAATTCGGCAGAGAATTAATTGAAAAACATTGGCAGACTCTCCGACTCGCGGCATCTCCAGCTATTCAGACTTTGGGGGCGATCGGGCTTACCCACAAGTCCGCCGGGGATTGAAATCCCCGTCTAATAGCGAAAGTCGGTTTTAACCGACTGAAAAGCCAAATCAAACGATCGCCGACTTCAGTCCTCTTCAAGAGGACTTTCGCTATGAGACAGGGATTTCAATCCCTGTCGTACTAGGGGACTCACAGATCGACCCCGATCGACTCGATTGGTCGATCGCCCTTACCCCAAGATCCACCGGGGATTGAAATCCCCGTCGAGAAAGCAAAAGTCGGTTAAAACCGACTAAAAACCCCGATTCAACAGTCACAAATTTCAGTCCTCTTCAAGAGGACTTCAGCTATGAGACAGGGATTTCAATCCCTGTCGTAATGGGGGAATCACAGACAGACTAAAAACCCCGATTCAACAGTCACAAACTTCAGTCCTCTTTCAGAGGACTTCAGCTATGAGACAGGGATTTCAATCCCTGTCGTACTAGGGGACTCACAGATCGACCCCAGACTGTCAGACACACCGATCGCACCCACCAACTTTCATCCCATCTCAACAACATCTACAATGCAATTCCTCGAACTCGTCCTCAAAAACTTCGGCCCCTATGCAGGCACCCAAACCATCAATCTCCGCCCCGAAAAAGACGGAAATCCCTGCCCAGTCATTTTATTTGGCGGCATGAATGGCGGCGGCAAAACCACCCTCATGGACGGCATTCGCCTCGCCCTCTACGGTGGCCGCGCCCAATGTTCTACCAGAGGCAATTTAAGCTACAGCGACTTTCTCAATCAATGCGTCAACCGCCACACCCCCCCATTAGAAGATACCCGCGTCGAACTAACATTTGAACAAGTCCAAGATGACAAATTAGCTCAATTTAAAATAGTTAGATACTGGAAAAAATTAGATATCAAAGACACCTTAAGCATTCTCATATACAGCGAGATTGTCAGCGATTGGTGGTCGGACAAAGCAATTACTAACACTTGGGACGAATACATCGAAACCCTTTTGCCAGTTGGAATATCCAACCTATTTCTGTTTGACGGCGAACAAGTAAAAGAACTTGCCGAACTCGAAACACCGCCAGAGTTTGTCGTCGGGGCGATTAAATCTCTTTTAGGTTTAGAATTAGCAGAACGCCTCGCCGTCGATTTAGAAATTTTAGCCGGCCGCAAGCGGAAAGAAATTGCTGGCAAAAAAGACTTGGCTGCTTTAGAGAAAATCGAACAAACTTTTAAGGAAATTACTGATAAAATAGACTCAGCTAAGCAAGAACAAGCCAGCTTTAAAAACGAATTTGATAAAGCTCAAAAAAATCAGAAACAAGCATCAGAAAAGTTTATTTCTGAAGGCGGGAAAATTGCCGCCGATCGCAGTCAGCTAGACAGACAGCTAAACGACTACAGAAATCAGGCAGAAAAAACCCGTCAAGCCATGATGGAATTGGCATCAAATACGCTACCGCTAGCCCTTATTTCGCCCTTGCTAAGTGAAGCAAAAACTCAAGCAGAAACAGAAGCCAGCCAGCAGCAAGCAAAGATTGCCAAAAATGTTATCAAACAAAGAAGCGATCGCCTTCTCAACTATATCGCCGAAATCTCTTTAAACCCGCAACAGCTAGATAAAATTCAAGACTTCATCCGCCAAGAAAACCAAGAACTCGAACAGCAAGCGGGAACAGACGCCCCGCCCTGGATGAACGCCGACAACAACAGCATCCAGCAACTAGAAAATCTCCTTAGCTACCAAATCAAAGCCCAGCAAATCCTAGCCCGCGACCAAATAGAAGAAATCAAAAGCATCGAAGCAGAAATCGACTTCACAGACAGACAACTCGCAGCCGCCGCTTCCCCCGAAGCCTACGAAAAGCTAGAAGAAGAGGTCAGGAAAGCCCAAAAAGCAGTCGCTATTGCAGCCGCAGCCTGCGAATCAGCCAACCGCCGCGTCGATGAATTAGAGAGAGAATTAGCCAAAAACCAAAAAGAACTAGAAAACTACAGCAGCGAATACCTCACCATCAGAAACAGCCAACACGTCATCGCTTCGATCGCCAAAGCCCAAGCCACCCTGAAACTCTTTAAAGAAAAACTCACCCTCAAAAAACTCAACAAACTCGAAATAGAAATTACCGACTGTTTCCGCTACCTGTTGCACAAAACCGACCTCGTGCACAGAGTTGCGATCGACACTCAAACATTTAGCCTCTCGATTTACGATCCAGAAGGCAAACCAGTACCCAAACACCGACTTTCAGCCGGGGAAAAACAATTGCTGGCGATCGCCTTTTTGTGGGGATTGGCTAGAGTATCCGGGAGACAATTGCCAGTGGCGATCGACACTCCCTTGGGCCGCCTCGACTCCTCCCACAGAAACAACCTAGTCGAACGCTATTTCCCCTCGGCCAGCCACCAAGTCATCCTGCTTTCTACCGACACGGAAATTAGAAAAGTAGAATACGAAAAACTCCAAGAATTAGAGGCGATCGCCCACAGCTACCTCCTCAAATACGACTCCGCCAAACACCAAACCACCGTCGAAAAAGGTTACTTCTGGGAATAAAAATTCGCGCTAAAAAATAGCCGCAACCCCCTTGACTTTGCTGGGGAGTTGCGGTAGTATATATAGCATAATGGGATGGTTGCGAAAATTTTATTTTTGCCACCATCCCATTATTAAGGATAAATCCTACTACAAATACAATACCAAAAAAAACAGATTTAATCAAGTCGCGCCGTGTAAAAAAATGTTAATTATTTCGGGTTATCTAGAGGCTTTGCTTCCCCAACATTAACACTTTTTACAATATACCAAAAAATCTTAAACCTATGGAACCACCAGTCGATCGCATCCGCCTCTCCCAAACAGGCAAAGACCAACTATCAAAACTGAAACGATCGACCAAAATCGATCAGTGGAATATTTTATGCAGGTGGGGATTTTGCCGATCGCTCGCCGAGCCCAGCATCCCATCGCCAGTACCAATTCCCAGCGACAGCAACGTCGAATTAAGCTGGGATGTCTTCGGCGGCGACATGGCCGATATCTTGATAATGGCCCTGAAGCAGCGGTGTCACCAAGACAATTTAGGCACAGAAAAAGAAACTCTAGCGAAACAGTTTCGCCTGCACTTGCACCGAGGTATTGGTTATTTGGCCGGCGATCCGAATATTAAGAAAATCGAAGACTTGGTGGCGATCGCTTTATCGCCTGAAAAATTAAGAAATTAACTGACTGTTGACTGTTGGCGCTTCACTCGTGTTATTGGTTATATCAATTCCGGTTGGATCGGAATGATTTAACCGCAGAGTACGCAGAGAACACAGAGGAAGAGAAGAGAGAGAGGAATAATTTCCATGCTAAGGGATTTGATATTATTACAGACTCAAACAAATAACCAATAAGAAGTAACAAATAACTTATTACTTCAGTAAAAGGGGGAAAAAATGACCTACTGGCCCTTGGCCTTCCCCAATATCCAAAGCATATTTGAGAGCAGTAGTCACATAATCCTTAGCCAATCTCACCGCTGTAAACAAATCTTTACCCAAAGCTAAATTAGCGGCGATCGCAGCACTCAAAGTACAACCAGTCCCGTGAGTATTCCCAGTATCAACATTTTCAGTCTTCAACACATCCAACCGCGTACCGTCAAACCAAACATCAATCCCCCGCAAATCTCCCGCCATCCCGCCGCCTTTCACCAAAACAGCCTTAGCCCCCAAACTGTGAATTCTTTCTGCAGCCGATCGCATATCATCCACAGAAACAATCTGCAAACCGCTTAAAATCTGAGCCTCAAACCGATTCGGAGTCACGACAGCAGCCATTGGAATCAAAACATCCCGCAAAAATGCGATCGCCCCCTCGTCAATCAATCGATCGCCCGATCGCGAAACCATCACCGGATCGACAACCAAATTCCCGATTCCCAAAGCCTCAACCTGTGAAGCCACCGCCGCCATAATTTCCCGGTTCAGCAGCATCCCAGTCTTCACAGCATCCACCCCAATATCCCCAACCACCGCCTCAATTTGAGCCGCCACAGCCTCCGCAGACAAAGCATCCACCCGCATCACCCCCAAAGTATTTTGAGCCGTCACGCAAGTCAAAGCACTCGTACCGTGGACGCAGTGAAACGCAAAAGTCCGCAAATCCGCCTGAATCCCGGCCCCACCGCCACTGTCAGATCCAGCCACAGTCAAAGCCACAGGAATCCTCGATTTAACCATCTTCTTTCAACCGCCGATAAACGCCAACTTTCCCCACACACATCCCAATCATATCTGTGGCACGGGCGTCCCGCCTGTGCTTCCCTGTGGCACGGGCGTCCCGCCTGTGCTTCCGTGGCACGGGCGTCCCGCCTGTGCTTCCCTGTGGCACGGGCGTCCCGCCTGTGCTTCCCTGTGGCACGGGCGTCCCGCCTGTGCTTCCCTGTGGCACGGGCGTCCCGCCTGTGCTTCCCTGTGGCACGGGCGTCCCGCCTGTGCTTCCCAAGGGGTTAAAATGCCCAAACAAAATTAGCTATGATTAAAACAAATGTAAAGAATTATTGCAAACAACTGTGAAAATCACCCGAATCGACCTCAACTCTTGGATCTTCCACATCGCAGCCCAAACCATCCTCGTCGATCCCTGGCTAGTCGATCCCCTCGTATTTTACGGTCAACCCTGGCTGTTCACCGCCTACCACAACACCCCCGTCGCCTTCACTCCCAGCACCTTACCGCCGATCGACCTCATCCTGATTTCCCAAGGATTAGACGACCACTGTCACAGACCAACACTCGAAAAGCTCGATCGGACAATTCCCGCGATCGCCTCACCCACCGCCGCCAAAGTCCTCAGCCGTTTAGGCTACACCAATATCACATCTTTAGCAAATTGGCAAGAATTTAATTATCAAGAAAAGTTACAAATTACCGCCGTACCCGGAGCCGAAATCCAGCCCGGACAGGAAGAAAACGGCTATTTGCTCAAAGATTTAAGCAGCGGCGAGACACTTTATTACGAACCGCACCTGCCACCATTAGAAAAAGTCAAACAGAAAATAGACACAGTAGACGTAGCCATCGCCCCAGTCATCGGTCAAATTTTCCCCTTCCTCGGACAAGTCATCATCGGCCCTTCGGAAGCCCTCAGTCTCGCCCAAACACTGAAACCTCGGTTTTTCCTGCCTACAGCGGCGGGAGACATCCGAACCACAGGCATTTTACCAATGTTAGTGCGATCGGTCGGCAGCATCCCCGAATTTCGCGATTTACTAGCAAAATCGGGACTCTCCACCCAACTCCTCGAACCCGAACCAGGTCAAACCCTGGAAATTTTAGATTTTAGATTTTAGATTTTAGATTTTTTCGATTTTAGATTTTAGATGCTCGATATTTTCGATTTTTTAGATGGGAGATTGGAGATGCAATGCCAAATCCCCAATCTAAAATCTCAAATCCCAAAATCCCCCATCTAAAATCTAAAATCTAAAATCATCTTGGCGGGCGACGGTTGCGTAAAAACTCAGGAATATCCAATCCCAAATCCTGCGGCGGTTTCGCTTTCGGATCGGGCGTCTGTTGAGCAGGAGTCACCGGCACAGTTGCAGCCCGCCAAGGAGCATTAACATTTTGCGTCCGCCCCGGAGTCGGAGGCGACGGAACTTCTCCCGAAAAACCAGTAGCGATCACAGTAATCTTAATTTCGCCCTGAAGCCGCTCGTCAATCACCGCTCCAAAAATAATATTGGCATTCGGATCGACAACCTCGTAAATCGTCTCAGCAGCCGCATTCACCTCGTGCAGCGTCATGTCAGTACCGCCAGTGATGTTAAACACCACACCTCTAGCGCCCTCAATAGACGAAGCTTCCAGCAGAGGCGAAGAAATAGCCTGCATCGCAGCCTCCCTAGCCCGCGACTTGCCAGAACCCACGCCGATGCCCATCAAAGCCGAACCCGCATCCGCCATTACTGCCCGCACGTCAGCAAAGTCAACGTTCACCAAACCGGGAATAGTAATAATGTCAGAAATACCCTGAACCCCTTGGCGCAGGATATCGTCAGCAACTCGGAAAGCCTCTTGTACCGGCATTTGTTCGGAAATCACAGACAGCAGCTTGTCGTTAGGAATTACGATCAGCGTATCCACCCGAGTTTGCAAAGCCGCAATCCCTTCCTCAGCTTGGCTGGTGCGCCGCCGTCCCTCAAACGTAAAAGGCCGCGTCACTATGCCCACAGTCAAAGCGCCCATTTCCTTAGCCACCTCAGCCACGATCGGAGCCGCGCCCGTGCCCGTACCGCCGCCCATGCCGGCCGTGATAAACACCAAATCCGCATGATTCAGAGCATTAGCCACCTCGTCGCGAGATTCCTCCGCAGCCTTTTGGCCGATCGCCGGATTGCCCCCCGCGCCCAAACCGCGCGTCAACTTCTGTCCGACTTGCAAGCGTTTCGGAGCATTTGAGAGAACCAGAGCTTGGGAATCTGTATTCACGCACCAAAACTCGACACCAGAAACCTCGCTAGCAATCATCCGGTTAACGGCGTTGCCCCCACCACCGCCGACGCCAATTACTTTGATTTTGGCGGCACTGCTGGGCATTATGTCTTTGGGATTGACCATAGGATCGATATCAATACTATCTACATTTACATAACCAGACTTGCGTCTAAAGGGATTGGCGGAATCTGCTGCCACCGGAAAATTTTTTACTTCTTCCGAAGGGGGACTGTCTTGGTCAGACCCGTGTCTATTATTAAGCTTCATTACAGTTGGGGGTAGTAGATTACAGCTTGGTGACATCCTCCATACACCGATTTGGAGTACCAAATGAGCGTGTAGGCTTCCCAAATTCACAGATGGGCATTCCTGCTTCATTGGTCGTATCTAGACCGAAGTCCCCGATAACGATACCTCCACAGGCAACTTGACTGCGAGTCCCGCAGCGGCAAGACCCCTTTGTTCTACTACCATTGCAGCAGCAACATCGCGGTCTGTTGTGTATCCACACTCATGACAAGCACGAATGCGATCGGACAGCTTTTTCTTTCCTGTATGAGTGGAACACTGAGGACAAGTTTGGCTAGTGCCATTCGGGTCAACTTTAGCAAAGTACACGCCACGTTTCCAGCAAACCCAAGATAGGATATCGAGGAATCCGCCCCAACTAGCATCAAGACAGTGTTTTGCTAGCATCCCGCGACTCATCATTTTGAGATTCAACTCCTCAGTAAAAATCATTCCAACTCCCAAATCGCATAAAGCATGAGCTGTTTTGAAATGAAACTCTTTACGGAGATCGTGAATGCGCTCGTGCAGAAGGCGGACTTTGTGTTGGATCTTGCGGTAGTTAGCAGAACCCTTAGTTTTGTTTCTCAGCTTGCGTTGCAGCCATTTAAGCTTGTTTTCCAAGTCTACAAAGAAACGCGGTCTTGAGAGTAACTTACCGTTAGATACAGCCAAGAATTTCTCCAATCCCAGATCGATGCCAATAGACAAACCCTGAGGCATGAGATCGGGAACAGAGACATCACACTGCAAAATCAATTGAGTGTACCATCCTGATGCTTTGTTGATTACCCTCACCTGTTTAATGACAAACCCATCTGGGATGGGGCGGTGCAAATTAATTGGCACTGCTCCAATCTTAGGCAGCTTTATTTGTACTCCTATCAATGGATAGTCTTTGAACTGAGGGAAAGTAAACGACCGATACGAACCTAACTTTTTGAATCTAGGAAACCCAAAACCACGTTCTTTCATAAACTTGAAAGCCCGATCGAGTCGCTTCAAGGCATCTTGTAAAACTTGCGATTGAACCTCTTGGAGTTCGGGATTTACTTTTTTCGCTCTTGTCAGGGCCTTCTGTTGTTTGTAATAGTCAGGATAGGCTGCGTCAGATGGAATGATGTACTCAGAATCAATACTGCAAGCGTCGATCGCACACTTACGCGATGCTATCGAGTCTTTTCGCTCTCGCAAAGCGTAATTATAAACTTTGCGACAAATCTCCATCCAAGCAAGCATTTTGGCTTCTTGACTGGCATCTGGATAAATTCGGTATGTGTACGTCAAACAGAGCATTGTGCAACCTCCCATCGAATTCTAACAGAATTTACAATTTTCTTAGAATACTGGAGAAATTGTGATATATTTAACCGCCTTATTCCCTCACTTGCTTGTAGTAAATATCGATCGCAGGGCGTTTCGTTTATAACTACCTTATATCCCCCCACCGATAGGGAGTACCAAATTAGTTTGGGGGACGAGGGCGCGAAATTGTTAACTAAACGCCAATTCACGATCAACTATAGGCTATGTTGCGCGAAAAACTAACACCGATCGATGCTCAATGTTAGCAATCTCGGATTTTGCAGGCTTTGCAAAGCTCAGACCTCGATTGACCCCAATCCGGGCGCTTGTACGCTGCGTCAGAAGGAAAAAAAGTTGATACTAGCCTCCCGCATCGGGATAGAAAGAAAAATCAGATTTTTTTTCCCGACTCGATATCAAAAAAGTGTCCTTATTTGCAGCCCTGCCTATCGATTCCGACCCGCAAAAATTCTGCCTGTCGATCGATCCCTTGTACCTTCTGTTGGCAGAGGATCAATTCTGGGCGCGAGTGGAACTCTCCAAACTGGGGGGCAGTTCTGGCAAATGGACCATCGGCGAAGCAGGATTTTTCAAGTCAATGTAGGCTATTTTGCTTGAATCTAGCTGTTTTGGCAATTGTCGCATTCGGTCTAAAACCTTAAGTTGCTCCGCAGTCTTGGAACTGTAAGGCCCTAAGTGTACGGTACCGATCTCTGTTTTCAAGATCAAATTGTTCGGGTCTTGCCAATTAATCTCAAATACTTTCACCGTCAAGCCGCTGAGTCCTTGGTAAAACTTCGGCCAATAGGCGCGATACTGTTCCAAAGGCCCGATGACTTTTAAAGTGGGCAAAGAACGCTGAGGCTGCGTTCCCGGAATGCTGCCGGGCCCGATCGAACTATTCTGCGATCGTACAGCAGTATAACTATCCGACGGCATCCAACCTCCGCGAGCGTCCAGCCACCCCACTTTTTCCTTGTCACTGTTCGATCTCAACACCGCAGTCGGCTGCGCCACCGCCACCGGCAGGCGTTCTGCCACTTCTACAGTCAAACTCGGCGGAAACAAGTTACGAGTCACCTTCGCTTTGGCGATCGGCCCCGTTGACTCCAGCTTTTCGGCCAGGGCCTGCGGTTGAATCCCCCACAGCGACTGCGGGTAAGACAGCGGCACCAAAGACCGCACCGCCTTATCCGACAGCCACTGATTGCCCTCCACCTTCACTTGTTCCGATCGGGCAATCAACCAAGCCGGCTGAGCAATCCACCACAGCAAACCTCCAGCCATTGCACTCGCTGCCAGCATTTGCCACACAACAGCCGCCAATCGAGCGCGCCTCTGCTGGCGCAACTTTTGGCGCCTGCGCCCTAACTCTGTTTGAGAAACCGCTCCAAAACTAGCCATCTACGTCTTGAGAATATAGTAATTAAGGATTTGCACAACTTCAAAACTGTTTAATCTCTCTCTCTGGAACCCTGTTTTCCCCTACCATTTAACCAGATCCTCGCAAATTTACCCAGCCGCCTGCCAATATCAGTAATATCACTGATGCCGTTAAGTAATAAAAAATTATTAATTAAAAATTCCAAATTCCAGCGCCGGGAAAACCCCTTACCAGATCAAGGTTCTTTGGGTATTTAGGGCATTACCCCACAGGGCAAAAGGTTACAAATCAAACTAAACTCAACTAAAGAAAGTTTAGACTTTCGATTAACTTTTTTAACTTTTATTCGGCTTCCATTGTGATCGCACTCGAATTAGACAGATTCTATAAAGCCTGCAACCCCAGCAAGACCCTTGTTGCGGGAGACCCAGGAGATTATCAATACTACATTGATTTTGGTTCCGTGCGTGGCGGCAAAATCATTGAATCTTTACAGCGAACCATTACTCGCATCTCGCCTGACCAGCCAACCTGTCAGCTATTTACAGGACATATCGGGTGTGGCAAATCTACCGAATTGTTTCGACTGAAAGCTGAGTTAGAGCAAGAGGGTTTTTGCGTCGTCTACTTTGAGTCTTCCCAAGACTTAGACATGGGAGATGTAGACATCAGCGATATTTTGCTGAGCATTGCCCGCCAAGTCAGCGAAACTATGGAATCGACTAAAATCAAACTCAGACCGAGCTATTTTACCAATCTGTTTGCAGAAGTGGCAGAATTTTTGCAGACTCCCATAGATTTGTCAGCGGAAGCGGAGTTATCTATAGGCATTGCTAAAGTTACGGCTAAAACTAAAGACTCTCCCAAACTGCGATCGCAACTCAGGCAATATCTCGAACCCCGCACCAACAGCATCTTGCAGTCCATCAACGAAGAACTCCTCAACAAAGCTAACGCCGAACTCAAGCAGCAAGGAAAAAAAGGACTCGCAGTCATCGTTGACAACCTCGATCGCCTCGACGCCTCCCTCAAACCCAGCGGACGCACCCAGCCAGAATACTTGTTTTTAGACCGCGGCGAACAGTTGAAAAAACTCAATTGCCACGTCGTCTACACGATTCCCCTGACTTTGATTTTTTCCAACGACTTCGGCCGCCTCGCCAGTCGATTTGGAGTCAAGCCCAAGGTGATGCCGATGGTACCCGTGCAAATGCGATCGGGCGACGACCACATGGAAGGAATGGCACTGCTGCGGCAGCTAGTATTAGCTAGAGCTTTCCCCGCAGTTGCTCCCCATCAACGCATCGATTTGATTTCCCAGGTGTTTGACTCTCCCGAAACTTTAGACCGGCTTTGTCGGATTAGTGGCGGTCACGTTCGCAATCTACTGATGCTTTTGTATAGCTGTTTGCAGCACGAAGACCCTCCCTTCTCTCGCGAATGCCTCGAAAGCGTCATTCAAGAATATCGAGATGACCTTTTGGGAGCCATCAATGACCTGGAATGGGAATTGCTGTTTCAAGTCGTCAACCGACAAAGTGTAACCGGCGAAGAAGAGTCTCAAATCTTGTTGCGAAGTATGTTTGTCTTTGAATACCGCGATCAAGAAGGTCGTTGGTTTGGGATTAATCCAGCCCTAGCAGAGACCAGAAAATATAAGGAGTGGCTGCAGCGCACAGAAGCAAAATAGTTGGGATTTTTGAGATAGCTTCGCGACTCCAAGAACCCTTAACCACGAGGGACTTATAAAGTATTTAACTGAAAATTCATCGCTCAAAACTCCGAAATCTTACCATTCAATACAGAAATCAGTCAGCGGTTTTTGCCACTGGCTGATTTCTGTTGAATGCTGGCTATAGGCGGTGAATGTTATTGCCGCGTAAAACTTGGCCGCCACTAAGGACTTTGCCCACTCTCAACTCTCATATCTGCAATGTCAGACCCCCTACGTCTGTTTTTACCTGTTGTTCTTAATTTCAACTAATCCCATCCCGGAGGACATTTTGTTTGGCGGCTGTGTTAAATGCCTGCTACAGATATATCGGAGTTGTTTACTAATAGCTAGTCGTCGGTACGATCGTAAACTTAGCGGTTGCCTATTTACTATCTGTAGTCCTTTATATATAGCTGAATCAAAAAATCTAAGGTAACCTTAAATTTTTATTGGGAAGTCTAGCATTCTCTGAGATTGAGAGGTATGATATCTTTACATTGGACCTAATAACTATGTAAGTATTGATAGGACAAGTACGAAAAACTACGTATTTATACAGAGATAAAGCGTCAGACAGAGACGGCTATCTCTAAGTAGATACGCTTTCAGTCACGATTGGCGAGCGTTAGGTAATTGATTAATGCAAAAGAGGTGCACGCATGACCGATCTAATTAAGGTACAAGAAACTGCCAACTACAACGAGCGCTCGCTCAAAACTCTGGTCAGATCCATCACAATGTCTCAACACCAATTCTCGCTAATTTTGGTGCGCTGCAACTACGAGCAGTTGCGGCAGAAAATAGCGCGGCGGCTGCGAGAAGTGTCCCCAGTTCCAATTCAAGATATCGTCTTGCCACCTTCAGTTAAAACCCTTTACACTACTCTGCAGGCAAGCAGTTTCCAGGAGGGGTACTCGCCTGTCGGTGCCGCCTCAGCTTTGATGGTATTCGGTTTAGAAACAGTAGTAGCGATCGACGAACTGATGGCTTCTACCAATCAAGTGCGAGACGAATTTCGCAAAAATTTTTCCTGCCCAGTGATTTTGTGGGTAACAGATGACATCGTGACCAAAATGATTCGTCTGGCCCCGGATTTCAAAAGTTGGGCCGCCGCCACAATTAAATTTGAAATGGGCGTTGACGAATTAATTAATTTCCTCGCTAAGCGGGCCGATACTATATTTAAAATAGGCGAACTCAATCAAGAACTCGCCAGCAGCAACGTCAGCACCATCGCTAATTGTGAGACCTGCGAAACCCCGTGCGAAAAACGCGACCTGGAGCGCGAAATCAGCCCTGGAGAACGCTTTCTAACTTTTAACTCAGGGCCCCAAAACCGACGACAATCAGATGTCCACTCGTATTCGCCATTGAGTCCGGGCAATACCTTCGATTTGGCGATCGGCTCTTTGCCGCGCCGAGAACTAGAATTAGCTTTAAGAGATTTACAAAATCGCGGTGAAGAATTAGAACCCGCCCTCAAAGCCAGCCTGCAATTCGTTCTGGGTCGAGATTACTATGTGAGCGACCAAACCGAAACTGCCTTAATTCACTACCAAGAAAGTTTAGCATTTTGGCAGCAGAAAACGGGCAACTGGGAACTGGCAAACTTAGAACTTTCCGAAAACCCAGAAACCTTCTCCTCCTTGTCGAAGCCTGTCCCCAAAATTTTATTCTTAGAGAGAGAAGGCATAGTGCTGTTTCACATAGCCCTGTGTCACCGCTTGCAAGCAGCCAGAAACCCGGTAGCCAACCGCCAGCACTGGGAAGAAGCTTGGATTAGCCTGGAACAATCTAGAAACGCTTTCTCCCTTGCCTCACGCCCGGAATTGGTAGCTGAGGTGACAGCACACCTCGGAGAAGTGCTGCAGCGCCTGAAAGCTTGGGGAGAGTTGCAAGCATTAGCTGAAAATTCTTTGCAGTTGCACTTCACTTACGGTACTCCCAGCCAACTAGCTCAAGATTACGGCTTTTTGGCTGAAGTTGCCCTGCAACAGTCGAGGTGGAGCCAAGCCCGCCAGCTAGCCGAGTTGGCTTTGGCGATTTTGGATCAAACGCCTAATGATTTGAGATTGCTGATTGAAGATTTGAGATTGGGGTTTGAGGGAAATTATCCAGAATTTCTGGGCCCTAACGAGTCAAGTAACGAACCCAAATCTCAAATCCAACATCCCAAATCCGACAGGAGTTCGTATCTTTTACTTTTAGCCCGAAGTTTGCGGCAGCTAGCCCAGTGGGAAGCGGCGGTTCATTCTTTGGAGTTGGCTCAATCTCAAAGCGAGCCGAAGTACGACCCCCGACTTTACATCGATATTTTGACGGAATTGCAAGCGGTTTATTTCGAGCAGGGAGAGTATCTTAAAGCGTTTCGGATTAAAAAAACCCAGCGTTCGATCGAATATCAATACGGATTTAGAGCTTTTATCGGAGCCAGCCAATTGCAGCAGCAGCGCCAAGCCGTCAATCCTTCGGGGCCCTCAGCTCAAAACCAAGCCGCGATCGCAGCGTCCATGACAGCTTACTCGCGCCAAACAGATATCAATAACTTGCTAGAAAGAATTAGCAGGGACGACCATAAATTAACTATTATTCACGGGCCCAGCGGAGTCGGGAAAAGTTCTCTAGTCAATGCCGGCTTAGTACCAGCTTTGAAAAATATTACTCCGGGCGCGCGGGATACATTGCCCGTAGTAGTCAAAGTTTACACCGACTGGCTGGTGGAGTTAGAAAATGCTTTGAACAGCGCCCTGTACGACAAACAAGCCGAAGAGGAAAGTAAATTACTCTCGAAAGGACTACAGGAAATCCACAAAAAAAGTTGCTCGGTTATTCGTGAGCGCAGCTCGGAAGTCTCTTCTTTTATCATAGATCAGTTGCGCGAAAATGCCACAAATAATTTGTTGACAGTGCTGATTTTCGATCAATTTGAAGAGTTTTTCTTTGTTTCGACTTCAGTGGCACAAAGACAACTTTTTTATAATTTTTTGCGTGTATTTTTAAACTTGCCTTATGTCAAGATAATTCTCTGCTTGCGCGAAGATTATTTGCACTACTTACTAGATTGCGACCGCTTCCCTAATCTTGACGCTATTAACAATAATATTCTCGACAAAAGTATCCGCTACCAACTGCGGAGTTTTTCTATCAAAGACGCGCGGGCTGTCATCAGACACTTAACAGAACGGGCGGAATTTTATTTAGAGCCGGCACTGATCGATGCCTTTGTAGAAGATTTAGCAGACGAACTGCAAGAAGTGCGGCCGATCGAATTGCAGGTAGTAGGAGCGCAACTGCAAGAAGAAGGGATTACCAGTCTAGCACAATACCAGCAATTGGGGGACAATCCCAAAGCAGAATTAGTGAAACGATCGCTCGAAAGAGTCATCTCTGACTGCGGGCCCGTTAACGAAGACGCAGCTTGGAAAATCTTGTTTTCCCTGACCGATGAAAGAGGCGTTCGCCTGATAAAAACCAAACACGAACTCTCGTTAGTTACAGGTCAGCAGCCAGCCGATGCTGGGGAAACCGAATTATCGGCGATCGGCAGCACCGGCAGAATTTCCCTACAGCGACAGTTCGCAAAAGACCCTGAAAGCCGACCCAAGAAAAACGACAACCTCGACTTAATTTTAGACATTTTAGTTGGTCACGGTTTGCTATTTCTGCTACGGGAAGCGCCCGAAGACCGCTATCAATTGGTACACGACTATTTAGTGCGGCCGATCCGCCAAAGATTCGGCTTAGAAGCCAGACTGCACAAAGCAGAAGCGGACAAAAAGATGAGTCAAGCACAGCTCTACCGAGCCAATACTTTTCTCAAACAACTGCTGGGATTAGCAGTGATCGGCGTCATGCTGCTAACCAGTTCCACCATCGCCGCCGTAAATTTTTGGTGGCGGGCTGTGGGTCAAAAACAGCTAGCTGTCGCTCAAACTCAGCGAGCCGAAATCAGTACCCTGACAGCCGCTTCTGAAGCACTTTATTTCTCAAACAACAAATTTGACGCCATGATGGAAAGTTTGAGAGCTGGTAAAAAGTGGAAACACATCGAACACTCCCAACAAATGTATACTCTCAAAGACACCGAAATTCTGATTTCTGCCGCCCTCCAGCAGGCAGTTTATGGAGTCAAAGAACGCAACCGCTTGGAAGGACACGGCGATGTAGTTTGGGGTCTTAGCTTCAGTCCCGACGGCGAAACAATAGCTTCCTCCAGTGTAGATAAAACCGTCAAACTTTGGCGGCGCGACGGCAGTTTGCTGGCAACTTTCAAAGACCACACTAACAGTGTCTCCTGTGTGGCGTTCAGTCCGGACAACAAAACCATAGCCTCGGCAAGTTTAGATAAAACTGTCAAGCTTTGGCAAACAGACGGCAGTTTGCTGGTAACTTTCAAAGGGCATACTAATAGCGTTACCAGCGTTGCTTTTAGCCCTGACGGTCAAACGATCGCCAGTGGATCTACAGACAAAACTATCAAACTTTGGAAAACCGACGGCACGCTGCTGCGAACGATCGAACAATTTGCTCCCGTAAATTGGCTCAGCTTCAGCCGCGACGGCAAAATAATCGCTGTGGCGAGCGATGACGGTACTGTGAAACTGTGGAGTTCCGACGGTAAGTTAATCGCTAATTTATGGCACAGCGACAACAGACAACCCTCGAAAATTTACACCGTCAGTTTCTCCCCCGATGGTGAAACGATCGCCAGTGCGGGTGAAGATAAAACGGTGAAAATCTGGAGCATCGCTGCACTAAAACACCCACAAACAGAAAATTCAACACCAGCAAAAAAAGCTGAACTGCTAACAACTTTGCGGGGACACAGCAAGTGGGTATTTGGTGTCAGTTTCTCCCCCGACGGTCAAACACTTGCTTCTGGAAGTGCAGACGGGACTGTCAAACTCTGGAATCTTGCTGGTGTTGGCGACAAACGCCCAACCGATGCTAGCAACATTAAATCAGAGAGTCGCTTACTGAGAACTTTTGAGGGACACGCCGATCGAGTTACTCAGGTGAGTTTTAGCCCCGAAGGCAAAACCTTGGCTTCGGCAAGTTTTGACAAAACTATCAGGCTGTGGCGACTCGATGACGTGCCGCTCAAAACCCTCGACGGACACCAAAACCGGGTGCAAGGCGTTACTTTTAGCCCCGACGGCCAAAGGCTGGCTTCTGCTTCTACGGACAAAACTATCAAACTCTGGAGCCGCACGGGAGTTTTGCTGGAAACCTTGGAAGGACACACTGAGAGAGTCGCCAGCGTCAGTTTCAGCCCCGACGGCAAGCTACTTGCTTCTGGGAGTTACGACAAAACGGTGAAAGTCTGGAGTTTGACAGAAGATGGCATGAATAATATTCTCCCTTGTCCTTCGGCTCCGCTATTCCCGTGTTCGCCTTCTGTGCTGTTCACTCTCGACGGCCACGCCGACAGCGTGATGAGCGTGAGTTTTAGCCCCGACAGCGAGATTCTCGCTTCGGCGAGCAAGGATAAGACTGTGAAACTCTGGACGAGAAACGGCAGGCTGATTAAGACTTTGACGGGACACACAGGCTGGGTGACTGGGGTGACTTTCAGTCCCGACGGCTCGATGCTGGCTTCTGCAAGCGATGATGGTACTCTCAAACTCTGGAATCGGGACGGTCGTTTGCTGAGAACTTTTGAAGGAGCTCACAACAGTTTTGTGTTGGGGGTTGCTTTTAGCCCTGACGGCAAAATGCTGGCTTCGGCTGGTTACGACAATTCGGTGAAATTGTGGAAGGTGGACGGGACTTTGGTGGCGACGCTGCTGAAGGGTTCTAGCGACAGCGTGACTAGCGTTGCTTTTAGCCCGGACGGTTTGTTGGTTGCTTCGGGCAGTTACGATCATAAGGTGAAGCTTTGGAGTCGCAGCGGGACTTTGCTGAAAACTTTGACGGGTCACAAGGATAGCGTGATGAGCGTGAGTTTTAGCCCGGATGGGAAGGTTCTGGCTTCTGCCGGCCGGGATAATCGGGTGATTTTGTGGAATTTGGATCTTGACGATTTGCTGGTGAGGGGCTGCGACTGGGTGGGGGATTATCTGAGAACTAATCCTAATGTGAGCGATCGCGATCGGCGTCTCTGTGAGGGGGTGGCGGCAAAACCTCAGTTTTAGTCATTTGATTGTTGACGGTTGACTGTTACAAATTAAGGATTCAAGTTATGGATGCAGAAGAATTGATCGGACGGTATGCTGCGGGAGAAAGAGACTTTGCAGGCCTTGACCTAAGTGGAATTCTTTTGGGTAGACGTTACGCTGACGGGTTAATCAAACGATATCAAACTGAAGAAAACACCAGAATTGGAGGAGTCAACCTGCGCTGCATAGACCTGAGTGACGCTAATCTTGAAGGGGCTAACCTAGAAGCCGTTGATTTTATGGGAGCTAATTTTAGTTCAGCCAACTTGGCTGGAGCTATATTGCAAGTTGCGAGACTCAATGAAGCTAACCTGAGCGGAGCTAATATGAGAAAAGTTGTACTTTGCGGGGATCGCTTGCATCAAACTAACTTAAATAAAGCTGTTCTAGAGTGGGCTAACTTAGGCGATGCTAGACTAAAGGGAGCCGTTCTACAAAGGCCAAAGCTTAGAGGTGCTGATGTATCCACTGGTGAGTGTATTGATGTTGACTTCAGCCGGGCTGATATGAGGGAAGCTATCTCCAGCTTTTGTCCTCCCAAAGAAAGATGCAATTTTAGCAAAGTTAACTGGAATCGAGGGTGTATTCAACAATGTATGTTCATCGATTGCAATTTTACCAAGGCTAGCTTTAGCAAAGGTGGGGCGATAGAATCGAGCTTTATTCGGTGTAATTTTACGGATGCTAAATTGGAGAGAGTGAAAATTTTTGATGCCGATACGACAGGTTCTATTTTTTAGATGGTTAGAGTGATAGAGGGTCAATAAATGTTGAATTTGACCATCCGGCTGACTTGGGGAATAAATCTCTCAACCACTCGTTGGTGGCAAGCGCTCAAAAATTGTATTCTTAATCCGTTCTTTGCCTAAAGACTCTGGCAGGTTAGACAAGAATTGGTATTGGGGAGATATATCTGGCAAATCTCCATTGAGCAAGTTTCCCAAGTTGTGGCTCGATTGTTTTTGATACCCACTTCTTGCGTCGTTACCCAAATAGATACCATAGTGAGCATACTGAGGGAGTTCGGTGTTTTTGTCTTTGGTCATAACTACTTTCCACAGACCGACTGGGAATTGGATGAGGGGATCTAAGTTTGAATTCTGCGAGTTCCCCGTATAAGGACGCTGGCTGGGATTGTCATAGTACCCATATCCCCCGGCAAACATATAGGTTTCTAGACCGCTTGAGTTAGGCGAATTAATTACACCTCTGATTTGGCCTTCAATAGTCTCCCAAATTCCTTGATTGTTACTGCTCTCTTGAGGAACTAAGTTCGTCGTTAAGAAAGTGGCATACAGATCCTTAGCTGTCCTGTTTCTATCAGCAACCGGAGCCAGGTGCCCCCGATCTATTCCGAGGATAGGAATGTAGTTCCCGTTGCCATCAATTTCAAAATCTACGTATCCATCGGCATACCGATCGCCTTTTCGGTTGTCTACTACTTGACCATCTTTATCTCTGGGGGGGTGACAAAGAGGCCTAGGAGATAGACCGAATCAGGGTTGCAGCCCGCATACCTTGTTGATAAAAGCGACGTTTATTTGGAGTTAACTTTATTAACTGTTCCACCACATCAGAATATTGTTCGAGATAATTAACCCACTTTTCTCCATCTAAGCCAATACCAAATGTACTCCGTCTTCGATATCTTTTTTTAGGTTCTTGACGCCGACATACATATTTTTCTACCTGCTTTTTCCGAAGAGACGTGCCTTCAAATATTGCGGAACTGTAGGCGAGTGTCATGAGCAGAATTATGTTAATTAGGGCTTGCTGAATAAGTCCAAAAAACTCAAAAAAGTTCCATCGCGCTATTGCTAGCCTACGCTCAACTTAAGTTTTTCTTTTAGTTGTAATACCAGGATATAACTTTTGATAATCGTTGCCTTCTTTCCAGTTGTTATTAATAAAAATTGACACACAAAAAGCCACAATAACCGCAATAACCCAGCCACAAGGTTCATAACTAAAAAAGCAATTGCAATCGTTGTTTGGGATGTATTATCGAGTTTAGCCATCACTCGATCGAGATTAAATCTTCTTTTTGCTTGACCAAATTTTCCTTCTATAGCTTGACGAGCTTTCTCATCTTCTTGAGCTTGCTTTTTTGTTGCTTTACTCACATGGGCTGGTCGTCTTCCCAAGGGCGGACCACTCATCCTAATTCCTCTTTCTTTACACCATGCTCTATTCGATAGAGTGCGATAAATTTGGTCAACGTGAACTGATTCTGGGTAATGTCCTGTGAATTCTTTAAATGCTTCTACTTGGGCTATTAAGTCTCCTGATTCATTGAAGTTATCCCAACTAATTCGATCTAAAAATATATACCCGTCACAACTGCTCGCTGAGATTTTGGCTCCAAACTCTGTGGCTTTTCCTGCTTTTCCTCTAACTATGGGACGAACATGGGGTTGGGTTAAACTTACTATTCTATCGTCAATTCTATTTGTTTTGTGTTGGTACATCCAGGATTGTTGGCGGTAAACTTCCTGACAGACTAGCAGCAGTTTATATTGTCGCTTACTCAAGTTCTCCAAAAGAGAGCCTAACTCGATTAATTTCTCAATATGAGCTAGGTTTCTTTTGATATATTGCAGTTGCTTTTTAATGGCTGTTCTTTTTTTGCTCTGCGTCGGTCGGCGCTGCTTGGCAATCGCTAGGTAATCTTTACGAGCTTTTTTGCGGTAGGTTCTGGGTTTTTTCAGGCATTGGTCTTTGATTGACTCGTAGAGGATATCTACGATTTTTTCGGTTTGCATTCTTGTTCGATTGAGAATTCCTATGTCAGTTGGATAGGTGATATCTGCGCTAGCACAACTTGCATCTAATAATAATTTTCCCTGATTTTCACTCTCATTTAGTTCTGCTGGTTTTTTTTGCTTGATTCAGGTTGAGGTGTCGGGGATTCTCGGAGATTCTTCACCATCTTTTGGTTCACTTTATTGACGAGATTGACGCTGATTCTTTGTCGAAAATGAACCAATAGGGAGGCATCAAATGGAATCTCATTGCTATAGAATGAGAGACCGATAAAGTATTGTAGATAAGGGTTTTCTCGAATTTGTTCTACAGTTTCGCGATCGCTAGTTCCCAATTTCTCTTTGATGATTAATGCCCCCAATGCTATCCTAAATGATTTAGCGGGTGCCCCTATAGATGAGGCAAAATTTTCAGCATATTCTGCTTCAAATTCTGACCACGGTATCAATTGGGCCATCATTACCCAACGGTTGTCTGAGGCTAATTTTCCTCCATGAGGAAATTCAAAGCTTTCTGGTGGGGTGCCGTCTGGGTCAACTTTTCGGTACACAACTGTTAACGGTGGTGCAAGGGTTCTGTACTATTTTACCTGTATTTGTTGCACTCACCACCCACGCTCGGGCGATCGCAGCCCTCATGTGGTGAACCTTTCAGCACTTATTCAGCAAGCCCTAATTAGTCGATTTTCTTTTAAGCTAGTTCCTTCCAGATCGTAGCCGACTGTTTTACAATCTCTAAACATTTCTTCAATGCCCATCCGTTGCTTGTAAGCATCGATAGCTGCCGATAATGAACCTAAATCTGTGAGAATAAACCATGCTTCATCAACCTTCCATGCTCCATAGTTTCTTTTCCACGCTACTTGCAACATCAAATCCAGTGGCAGGCCGAGTTTTCCTAACTCTTTTACCTTGAAAATATAAAGAGGTTCCCGGCACTATTCCTAATTCATCTAACCGCTGCCAAACTAAATGTTCTATTTCAATACAATGATTCCTCTTTATTCTTAAGCAAAAAGACACACCCTTTTCCTTCAGCCAGTTTCCTAAATCTACCGAACAAAATTCACGATCTCCTAAAACGATGACTTTATATTCTGAAAACAATGGTAAAACTTGCTGTAGATTTGTCGTTTGTGACTCGAAGTTGCTGCTACCCAATTTTGGTAACAATGACCAGTATAATGGAATTGCTCTTCGCTCCCAGATTAAGCTAACCATGAACAAATTAATACAGCCCCATTGACTGCGATCGATTGATCTTGATAAGCGAGTACCAACACGGCAATAAGTGGTCAACCAATAAGTAATTAATGGGAACCAAATTAATTCGATTGTTAAGTGAGGTAAATCTAAAAATCTTTGTAATTTACGTCGCCGACTTTCGGCTGTAATTAGACAGGGAAATACTCGGGAGAGCCGCTCTAATCTCACTTGTTTTTCTGATTGCATCAAGGATAGCAAAATTGTCATCACCAAAAACTGAGATGGCGTCAGGTGTTTTTGTCTAGGAGTCTGGTAGAATCTTGGTATCATTATTTTTTTGGATAGGCAAGCGTGTAACAACTCTGCTGCCTATCTTTTTTTACCACAAGTTGGCTCAATCCTTACTAACTATGGGTTTGGGGCGGGTCGTCACCCCCCCAGTCTTTATCTTTGAGATAAAGCGCATCATAGTCACTATCTTTTACCGAATACCAGCCAGTTTTAACTAATTCCGTGTCTTGGGCAAAGCCAAAGAACAGCGGTATTTTAATATCTCCCAACCACGTTTTATCTAATTTCCAACAACCCAATTAATGGTGTTTTTGCTGCGGTTATAAGAAAGGGTGTATTGAGGCTTTTTAATCAAAAAGTTATTTTCAAACTGAAGATCGTTTCTGGCTTCAGTAGGATTCCCCCACTTGAGAACTTCACTCTTGAAGAATGCGTTGTCTATATACACAGGCTCCTCACCTTGCAATTCCAACGTGAGTTTGGCAGCTTTACCTCTCAGGCTGGGAGGTACATCAATATGGAAAGTTTCAAAGCCAGATGAGCCGTAACCAATGGTATCCTTGTCATAGCCGTAATTGCCAGGTATATTAACCTCATATGTTTGGCGACTCCCATCTGGCTCTCGCTCTCTCAAGCTAGTTCTTGTGGCTTTCTCCATTGTGGGTTCAGATTCTTCTAGCGAAATTTCTCCTATTTTTACATTTTCCGGCGAACCTACTTCTTCCAGATACACCTTGAGTCTTCCACCTTTGTTCAAAGATGACTCTGGAACGTGAATATCTAAACGCAATACTCCCCAATCCGGTACGACAAAGCGATTGTGCGTAATGCTCTCGCCCGCACCTAATTTTAGAGCATAATTGGGTTGATAATTTTGAGCTTGAGAGTTAATACCTAATAAGCTCAAGTAATTGGAAAAATTGGGATATTGTTGAGCTATCTGACTCCACTCTACGAGGTTGTTAATAGGTGACACCAACTTTGATGTGGCACTATTGTGGAAAGACCACCCAGGAATTTCCTGAGAGATAGTATTCCGACCCAAATTTTCAGCATCGCTTTTATTAGGAATAAACTGGTCAAAATTCCCATTAAACAGAGTAGGAACCGCATAATCCCCCCGCATACCAGCAGATAGCGTATTATCAAAACTCACCGGAACGCGCCCAACAGAACTAAACGTCCGCTGCTCTTTCCCCCCGCAGGGTAAGAGCATCTCAATCAGGCTTGACACAAGCACTCTTTGAATCTGCATCATATAGTCATCATTCATCGCCGCTCGTTTCTTTTTTTGTCGCAAACTACGTCGGAGAGTCGTTTCTTGATTGATGGCATTAAGTGCCATTCGTCTTAGAAGAGCCAAGTTTTGAGGGCTGTTTAACGACCGAATGCGGCATTTGTCTTCATTAAAAGTGACATCTAAAGTCCAATGAACTTGGTTTTTAATCCCCCAATGTTGACGAATTACACGACCATTAAGCTGAGCATCAACTGGTAAAAAACTTAGGTAAAACTGTACCTCTTGAGTCGTTTTGTTCCAAAGATGACGGACTCGTTCTACACAAACAATAGTCTGAATATCTGTCCATTGTTCTTGTTTATAAATTCCTCCTAATGCCGCCACTGGCACCGCCCAAACTTTTCTAATTTCGACGCGATGATGTCCCTTTTCTGTGCGGAAATCATGACTCACTTCAATTCCCTCAAACTGTTGATATTTAGCCATCTCAAACAGGTTTTAACTTGATTATAAAGAGTTGGGTGATTACTTTTTAAGGTGACTAAATAATCGCCTTTTTTCTCACGAATTAAGCGAACAATTTCGGCTTGAGTCCCCATCGCATCAATCGTAATAATGGCTCCGGTGATGTCAATTAATTCCAACAATGCCGGGATGGCTGTGATTTCATTTGAATGGTCTTCAACTTTGACTTGTCCCAAGACTAACCGATGTTCACTCGCCCATGCCGTCACTAAATGTAAGTTTTTTACCCCTTTTGTTCGGTCATAAGACCCTCTCAGACTTTTTCCATCAATCGGGATCACTTCTTGAGCAACTGACCCGATTAATTGGTTCATCCATGTTCGCAATTTTTGAAGATAAAATTTTTGGATCTAGCTTTTCAAAGACCCGACGGAATGTATCGTCACTTGGGATGCCATTGGGTAACTTTAAAAACTTTTGTAACCAGGTAAGCTTACTGATTCGATAATTTTCCATGTCTTCCCACCCATGGGCTCCGGCTATCACAGCTAATAAGGCAATGACGAGAATATCTTTGAGTAAGTGGTGTTTGGTTCGCTCCACTCTTGGATCTGGTACGTCATCAAAATAATTTGAAAAGCCAGCTTGTAAATTTTCCATAGAGATAGGTTTTGACTTGTTGAGCGAGCGAGGATTTTTCCGCTCGCGCAAGAGGGAGCGAATCCTTTACTCATACCCATAAACTTTTCCTTACCTTGATGACTTAGCTTTTGAGGCATTATAGAACCGTTAATGATGAGCGGGCTCCCCTGTGTATTTTGTTTGTTTTGTCAAGTACAATTTATACCAAATTAGATGAGCTTACCCTGGAATTAAACCCTGTTTGGTAAGGGGTCATCGTCAAGTTAGGAATCAATACCAAAGGCTAACCGAAATTCTGGCTATAGAATGTAATCTGATTTGGCTAATGACATACTATTATTTATAATGTGAATAGCTCGCACATCAAAATTATGAATGACGAAGAATTTCTCGACCTGGAACAAGAAAACGACGAAGCGATCGTGCTTCCTTGTCTCAACGAGCATTGGCCAGAAATGCAAGGTTGGGAGGTAGTCAATTTGTACAAAGATGGATGGAGAGATTTTTCCGGGATGAATTTAGAAGGAATTGTTATCCAAGGTAAATACTTGATTGAGAGCGACTTAAGTGGCTCCGATTTGCACTCAAGTATTTTGCAGGGTTGCGACCTGAGCTGGGCTAATTTGAGTAACGCGAATCTAGAAAATGCTAACTTGAGTAGCGTTTGTTTAGTAGGTGCAAATCTTAGCAACGCGAATCTGGCTAATGTTAATTTATGGAATGCTGACCTGAGCGGTGCTAACTTAGAGAATGCTAACTTAAATAATGCTAACCTGGCTAAGACGAATCTAACTGGTACAAATTTTGGTGCGGCTCGCTGGCAAAATATTAACACAGAAGGTGCATTATTTTGCCATACTATTATGCCAGATGGGAGGGTTAAAAATGATCCAAGTAGAGTCATGGAAACTCAGGAATTGCTGCAGCGTTATGCTGCTGGAGAAAGAAGATTTGAGGGGATAGTTTTGTATCGGGCTGACCTCAGAGGAGTCGATTTACATAACATCATTATGCCGAATGCCCACTTGGCTAATGCTAACTTAAGCGGTGCCAATTTTCAATATTCCTACTTGACAAGAGTTAATTTTAGGGGGGCAAATTTGAGCACTGCTGACCTTAATAATGCTTGTCTAGATGCGGCAGATTTAAGCTATACTAACTTAAGGGATGCTAATTTATTGACATTGGATATGGATGGTGTCTATTTCACAGGCGCTAATCTAGTTGGTGCTAAGATTTTTTTCTCTCAAACTGGCTTGTTTCGCAATACAACTTTACCAAACGGAGAAGTCATCGTTGGTCCTAACATATATCCTTCAAATCAAACATAAGTTTTTTGTCTGATTTGAAGGATGATTGAGGGATTAGATAATTGGATCTAACCGCTCTTTGAGATAAGTCTGAATGTTTTCAGGAAGATTAGACAAAAAGTCGATCTTTCTACCTCCTTTGCCATCAATTAGGTTTTCAAGCTGATTGATTGTGATCTGCCAAGTAGAAGGATTGCGCCATTCAACTGCATTTTGGATATCCGGGAGAGGAGCAGTTAATCCTAGCCGATCTTGAATTTGATTAAAGGGATGAGGTACTGGCTGTCCCGTAAGAGTCCAATTAGCAAATGGTTCGGCTTTATTAGGTGTCAAAAATGTATACACTTTCGTGTTTTGACTGACATCTGCTATACCTTGACCAGGGCGATCCATAATGAGAAGCGTTTTCCAAGTCCATGCAGGGATGTTAATCCCGTTTTCGCGAAAAGCTTCTGAATTTGTGTATCCTCGATCGATTTCATCAGGATGAGCATTACTTCGCTTCTGGGAATTCCCATCTGTGCCATAACTGCCCGCAACGACGTAAATTTCTTTACCTTGTTTAGCGAGATTCCGCGTCAGTTGTTCTACGTTATACCAAGCAGATGCTTGTGCGGGATCGTTTGGGTTTCCAAAAAATCGATTGTTGTCTACGCTTTGTGGAATCAAATTTGTTCCTAAAAAGGTAGCCAAGTTATCTTTTTCGTGATTTGTTCTATCCCCTGAAGGAATTCCGTGACCTTGATCGAAACCCCAGCTCAAATTCTGAGCATTTTTATAGTAGCTAGTGTCAATCTTGGGCCATCCTTCTGGTAGTTGAGGATCTCCGGCAAAGATAGTCTCAGGGCGAGTTGAATTACCTAGCCAAGATTTATTGACTTGCCAACTTACCCACGCAGGATTCAGGTTACTGCGATCGTAAGATACCACGTATTGAGGTTTTTCAATTAGCAAGTTGGTGGTATTTGGATTAGTAAAGTTCGGGGGTGCTGAGTTGTATCTAGCTTCAGAGGGATTACCAAATTTTAGATGATTGCTCTTAAAGAAAACATCATCTAAATAAACTCTGGTGTTTCCCTCAACTTCAAACCTCAACTTAGCGGCTTGACCTCGAAACTTATCTAGCTTAACGCTATCTACATGAAATGTTTCAAAACCTCCTCTGCCAAAACCAACTTTGTCAATGTCGCTTGCGTATGTTTCTAGTGAATTACCTGGATCGGCAGCCAGATCTATCTCTTTGAGAACATGAGTACCACTGCCAATTATTGGTCGTCCATCCGAGCCGATCTCCGGTTGAGTTTCCAACACAACCTTAAGCTTTCCAGGATTCTGATACGGTGCATGGAGGTTAAACCGCAAATCTCCCCATTCTGGCATCACAAAATAATTGTGTGTTATTTGCTTTGCCCCACCTGCTCCCATTCTCAAAGCAAAATTAGGCCGAGCTACATCGTAGCTTATGGCATCTAAATAACCGCTACCTATCAGACCGTTTCCGGCAGTGTTTTGCTCTTGCTCTCCGATGGTATACCAATCAACTAAGTTGGATTGTGAAGTATCATCAGATGAGCCATTAAATAAAGACCAACCAGGGATATTTTGAGCGCTGATTCTGCCAGCGATCGCATCAAAATTCCCATTAAACAAAGTCGGAACCGCATAATCACCCCGCATCCGAGTTCCAAAGGACTTAGTGATATCTGTGTAGGTATTATCCTCGTAAACAGCAGCCCGATTATTGTTCAGGTAATCCTCAAAATTACCCAACTCAGTTTTCCCTTTCTTGCCGCCAAAGTCGTAGGGACGCAGTTGAGAACCTCCCCCTAAAACAGAGTGAAACCAACCCGTACCGATTCCTTCCCAAGGTGCATTAGTGTCACCATTACCGCCAGTAAAATTAGCATTGGTATGGTCGGGAGTATACCAAGTCTTAGTCGCATCGGTGATATTATTTGCTGACAAATCGCCCAAGCGACGGTAAATCGGATCGCCATTTTCTGATGGCAGCCGGCTTTCATTGAGATTCGCCGTTCCCGCATACCAAGCCCCTGTGGCCCGATGGGAAGCACCGGCCCCATCATCCGGCGTAAATCCAGCCAGATTGTGTAACTGCTCACCGCAACTGCGTTGCAGTATCGCAAATGGAGCCACAAATGGTGATGGAAAAATTTGCGCGTTTTGTAGAAACGGGAAATTTCCCAAGCTCAAAATGCAGGCTGCCACTGAAAATAGCTACCGTCACAAGCCCACAATTAAGTTCAACTGAACTGTAAACCCGGAGGACTACGACCTGCTAAACAAAGTAACTGATAAAGTTGCGCGATCGCTTCATGTCCTTGCAACCGAACTGTTTCGAGAAAGCTGAACATTTGAGCCACCAGTTGAGCGCCCCAATCGCTGCGCGCCCCGCCAGTTACTTTCCGATGTACAACTACTGGACGTAAAGCTCTTTCGGCATCATTGTTATCAGGTTTCACTTGTGGATAATCTAAAAAGGTGAACCACTCTGTCCAATGACGTTGCATTCGGTTGGTTAATCGTTGGGCATCGGCAGGCCATCCCGTAACTGGTGGATTGTGCAAAACTGCTTGCAGTTGAGCTTCAATTACCGAACGATTGCCAGCGAGTTGAAGGCAACTCAATTTCCCAGCATGATAGTCCCTGTGCAAAGTTCTGGCAGTGGTTAAAATCTCACCCACGCCTTGGGCAAACAAACGATTAGCTTCAAATCGACTGAGCTTGAGTGCTTCTAAATCTCGTTCCAGATGTGTTAAACATTTCTGTTTCGCCGCTGCTGATTGTCGGTTGTAAGCACTGAAACAATCGCTGCTGAGAATGCCTTCAAAGTTTTGTCCCAATAACTGCTGAAGTTCGGCACTACTCCGAGTCGGAGCTAATAATAGTACACAAACTCGATCGCTGGTGGCTACCCACAACCAATACTTGATGCCATCAATACAGTAAGTTGTTTCATCTACGCAGCGCACTCCCGGCTGTTGCACGTAGGTGAGCCATTGTTGATAAATTGGCTGCAAACTTTGCTGAAAGTAGCGCTGCATTTTGGCTAAACTTCCTTGAGAGATGGGTACTCCTAAGACGTGTTCCACAAAATATTCTTGTTTTCTCCAGGGTAAGTTACCACCATATCCCAGCCAACCCACCACGCTACATAACCTGCTACCATAGCTAAACCCTTCGATGACGGAGGGTGGTAGTTGAGAGTATCCCGACCAGCCACAATCAACACACTGACATAATGGGCGACGGTATTCTCTGATTTCTACTGGTTGCTCTACCAATTCGGCTACTTGTTGCACTTTGGTTGGTGTTGTTGTGATCGCCTCAACTCCTGCCTGACAAACTGGACATCGCTCGGGTTGTAACTCAATGATGTGGTCGGGTTCGCCAAATCCATTTCGTGTCTTGCCCGGATGGTCGTATTTTGGACCGCGTTTTTTTCCTTTTTTTCGCTTGCTTTTGTCGCTAGGTTTTTTAATTTGGTCGGCTGATGGAGGGATAGAACTGTTTGATGAGGAGCGGTTTTTCAGCTTGGATAATGCTTCTTTTAACTGTTCGATTTCCTGTTGTTGTTCTTCGATAAGCTGCTGTTTTTCTGCCAGTTTTCGCTGTTGCTGTTTGAGTTGCTGTTGTTGCTTGAGCAGCCATTCTCCTAATGACAGCATTGTCTGTGCCATCTGCTCTACTGCGATGGCTATCTCTGGTGGTTCGCTGGTCAGTGCTGGTGTTTTAAGCATGAAAGCTACTATACTCTATTTTCGTCGGCTTTGGCTCAACCCCTTACTACACTTGCAACAGATGCAACAGAGGCCAGCTCGATTGCCATCATTAGCAATACCGCAACGCAGTTGCGGTGAGCAGTTACCCAGATTGTTAAGCGATACATTCCAATCCGATTTCCAATTCGTTCCAGAAAGTTCCCGCCCGTTCAGCGTCTTGCCGATACCATTGGTTTGGTAGTAATTGTCAGCATAGGTGACATTATTCCACACTCGAATTTCCGGGTCGAGAATGTTACGGTAAGGTCCTGATAAATCAGTGGATTTGTAATTGTAAGGGTCAACAGTCGTCATTTGCAAATCGCGATTGGCCGGACTCGTACCGCCAGCATTAGGGAAAAACGTACCCAAACGCTGAACGATTTCGCTGTTAATAACTGCCCCTTGCCCGAAACCAACAAAATGTAACGGCGAGTTGAAAACACTGCCGCTCGTGCGGATTAATTTACCCGTACTGTCATAGAGACCACTCGGGCTGCCGATCGAACCGCCTTTCTCCAAATCGAGTTGTACCATTGAGGCAAATAAACTATCTGCGGCTGCTTCAGCAAATCCTGAATTATAAAGTCTTTGCTGTTCGATCCCCTCCATCCAATTAGCCAGCAGCACTAATGGCTTGCCCGCAGAGGGAGAGCGAGAATTGCTATCAAATATCCAGTTGTTTCCTTGGGGACTAACTGATTGCCACTTGCCTGTGGCGGGGTTGTATTTCTTAACGGCACCGCCCGCATCGTAAATGTGTTTTGCTACTCCATTCAGTTGGCTGTCAATTAGTTGGCTGTGTTCGGAATTAGCCGGATTTTCTGGTTCGATACCCCGCGTTAAAACAGTAACGCTGCTGAAAGTATTACTGCTATTCATCGGCGCAGGCAGTAAGGTTTCAAAGTTGCCAAAAGCAGTTGTCTTTTCCCCTTTATCCGTCTCGGCTTCCACAGCCCAATAATACTTCTGACCCGCCGTCAACATCCGGTCATTAGAAAGAGTAAACTCCTCAGGAGAACCCGCTTGACTGATACCGTTCCAAGTCCACGTACCGTTTTCCCATTTAGCAGTTAGAACCCGATTGGGATTGTAATCCTGTTCGGTTGTTGCACTCCCTAACCCCGACCACCGATCGCCCGGCAACAAACCCTCACCCTGCGGGAACACGCTGACATAAAGATTGACCTCGCTAACATCAGTATCGGGATTAAAACCGGGAAGCCCGCAAAATTCATCCTCACCCTTCAAATCCCACTTAAAAGTAGGAATTAAAGGAGTGCTATCGTTTTTGCTATCCCCGATCGGTCCTTTTAATTCCAGCCAATTTCTCGCCGAAGCGATCGCCAAACCCTTCGGATTGCCACCGATACCTATGGGAGCCCGGTTCGTAACAAGTTAAGCTTGTATGCCAGTTGTCAAGAGGGTTTGAGAAGATGTCTCAAATAAAAATTGGTTTTGACCTCGCTGTCAATCGTCCAAGCGCGCAATAATTAACTTAACATTGGGCTTTCGCGTTCGATTTAACAATACCTAAATCTCGATTTTCTCTTCAAGGCAAAATACTCTCGCGGGTCAGTTGTCTTACCTTGTTGGCGGGCTACATAAAAATGGTAAAGACCCCGGTAAATCATTTCTAATGAAATCGAATCTATTGGTAAAGAGAGTCGATCGGCAACGGCATCACCTGGAGGTAACGCTCGCAGAGAAACCGTAATTTTTCTTCCCGCACCTACTCCCTTCCCACCCTCCGAATTTGTATGGCGATCGACTGCTTTCAATTCACGCATACGCTCCGTCACAGAGCCGAAGTACCTAATCTTATACCGGGAAGGGAGTAGTTGGTCTTCGGGTACTGCATACGATCTGCAATTTACTTCTATCAACTATTTACAGCGTTTTTCCAATAATTATAAGTCGTTAAACCAATAACTTCCTTGTTTTCATTATAGAGTTCATCCAAACAATTGAAAAGAGCTAAAGCATAATTTTCCAATCCCAAAATTGTCAAGCTTGTCAGTATCCTAGTCAGGCGCAGGTAATTGTGATTCAATCTTTCAATCCACTTTCGGCTTCTGGACAAATATTCCTCAGATTTGGCAATGACAATTTCCGCGTTTTCTTCTGTGCGGCATTCCAACCCGTAAAAAGCCAGCATGACTTTGAGAGATTGAATTAAACGATTTCTCAACTCATCGCTTGTTCTAAAAGCTTGAATCGCCCGATCGTTCAAAGTAGGAGCGCTCGTATTGACGTAACTTTTTTCTGTCAGCGGAAACAGCCATTGAATGTAGTCGTGTATCGCTTCCAACTTCTGGTAATCCCACGACCAAATCTCCTCGATCGCCCGACCTTGCGAATTTGGCTGCTGGCCGAGATAAAAATCTAAAATTGGATCTCTCAGCCAAAAAGGTTTTTCGGCTGGTTCATAAACAATTGTATTGTCCTGATCGGGTAAAGGTTTTGTATGTTGTATATTTCCTACGAAAATAATTAATGGTATTCCTTCAGGAAAGGCGCGACAAGTTGGCATCCCGTCTACACTACTATACACGCGATAAAACAAGTGACGGCAGGCACGGCATCCTCCATATTCAGCCATTTGATTAATCCTCAACAACAACTACTTGTTTGGGGTCGAAAACTAAATGATGTTGCATCATTTCTGGGGCTCTAGTCGAGATCGCATCATACCCCTGAGATTTGAGATACTCTACATATCTAACAGTCGCCTCTGGTTCTTGTAGACCATTTTCCAGACCGTAATTAGCTGCCCGCTCATCAAATTCATCTAAATTCTGATAAACTTTGGGGTTTTTTACGTTCAGCATAATCTTTAATACTGGACCCACCCTTGGATTGCCATTCTCATCGCTGCTAAAATCACTAGCCCTCTCCTCCCGATTTGTCAAATAAAAACCTTCTCCGAGGAAACCTCTTGTGAACCTAGCGGGATTTACGCCAATATTCGTACATTGGTCAAAAGATACCAACCTTCATCCTCGTGTTTTCCTCTATATTTTCCTCGCCAATAACAAGAGTCAAAATCCGCCACCGGTGGGGCTTTTGACTCTTGTTGTCACTCCGTCAGCCAAAAAGGTTTTTCGGCTGGTTCATAAACAATTGTATTGTCCTGATCGGGTAAAGGTTTTGTATGTTCTTTTCCGACGATAATAATTGGTGGAATTCCTTCAGGAAAGGCGCGACAAGTTGGAATCTCGTTTACATACACGCGATCTAAGAAGTGACGGCAGCCAAGGCATCCTCCATATTCAGCCATTTGATTAATCCTCAACAACAATACGATCTATAAATTAATCTAAACTTTTACATATCGTATCATTTTTTACGTTTTTAGCGTCTGGCTCTGCCCAGCCAATTTTATTTTTACTCTTCCATTTTGTCTGTTGTACTTTTTTTAATTGCCTCATAAACAATTGTATTTTTCTGCTTGGGCAGAATTTCAGTATGTTGAATATCCCCTGATAGTATTCTCAGAGGTATTCCTTCAGGAAAGGCACTGCAATCTAGCTCACCTAAATAATGCCGACAACCACGACACCCTCTATATTCGCTCATTAGATTTTTATTCATTGGAGTATTAAGGACGAACAACTACTACCTGTTTTGGGTCAAAAACTAGGATGCTTTTTCTCGAAGGAACTTGAGGATTTCCTATTTGAAGAGCATCGTAACCTTGAGATTTTAAATATTCTGCATATTGATTAATCAACTCTTGGTCTGACAACTGTAAACCATTAGTTAAACGGTAGTTTTCTAAGCTGGACCTGTATGCAGAATCCTGTGAATATATTTTGGGATTTTTTACATTTAACCTTAGATCCAATACGGCATCAGAGGTGCTGTAGATTTCGGCTACCCTTCTATCAGTTGATATATAAAGTCCCGGTCCATACACTGAGTATCCTCTGTTAAAGTAAGCAGGATTTACACCAATATTCGCAATACTAGCAGCACCATCTGGGCTAGTTCCATGATAGAGCACGCGTCCGCTGTAGTAGCTATTTTTTGTATATTCTTCAGCCTCAGCGAGAGTCATAGAAGATTCCCACTTCTTGCCAAAAGAAATATCGTCAACGTAAACAGTGCCGTCATTGATTTCAAACTTGAGTAAAGCTGCCTTACCGCGTAGTTCTTGCGGGACATTTAGGTAGAAACTTTCAAAGCCTTCAGTCCCGTAACCGATCTTGCGAATGTTGCTGTCGATCTCTGCAGGAGAGCTATTGATTCCAGAGCCTCGCTCTAAATTGATAGTTCCTATTGAACTAAACTGTTCGTAACCAGCTACGTCTGCTCGCAGAGAAACCGTAATGTTTCTTCCCGCACCGAGTTGGTCTTCGGGTACTGTCTACTTAGCTACTTCGACTGGTTCATAAACAATTGTATTGTTTTGGTCGGGTAAGGGTTTTGTATGTTCTATAGTTCCCGTGATAATAATTGGTGAAATTCCTTCAGGAAAGGCGCGACAAGTTGGGAGCTGGTTTATATACACGTCAGAAAAGTGACGACAGGCACGGCATCCTCCATATTCAGGCATTTGATTACTCCTTAACAACAACTACTTGTTTGGGGTCGAAAACTAAATAATATTGCATCATTTCTGGGCTTCTAGTCGCGATCGCATCATACCCCTGATATCTGAGATACTCTGCATATCGAACAGTAGATTCTGTAGGTAGGGTTCGCTGGCGCTCTACCCAACCTACAGTATTTACTTCCCGCACAAAGTTGTCATTCCGTCAGCCAAAAAGGTTTTTCGGCTGGTTCATAAACAATTGTATTGTCCTGATCGGGTAAAGGTTTTGTGTGTTCTTCTCCGACGAAAATAATTAGTGGTATTCCTTCAGGGAAGGCGCGACAAGTTGGCATCTCGTTTATATACACGTCATGAAACCAGTGACGGCAGGCACGGCATCCTCCATATTCAGCCATTTGATTACTCCTCAATAACAACAACTTGTTTGGGGTCGAAAACTAAATAATGTTGCATCATTGTTGGGGTAGTCACGATCGCATCATACCCTTGAGATTTGAGATACTCTGCATATCTAACTGTCCGCTCTGGTTCTTGTAGACCAGTTTCCTGACCGTAATTGGCTACCTCATCCGCAAATTCCTGTAAACCCGGATAGATTTTGGGGTTTTTTACGTTCAGCACGGTTTTTAATATCGGACCCTGCCTTAGATTGCCATCCTTATCGCGGCTAAAATCCCTAGCCCTCTCCTCCTGATTTGTCAAATAAAAACCTTCTCCGAGGAAACCTCTGATGAACCTAGCAGGATCTAAACCAATATCCGCAATATTAGCAGCACCATCTGGGTTAGTTCCATGATAGAGCACGCGTCCGCTGTAGTAGCTATTTTTTGTATATTCTTCAGCCTCAGCGAGAGTCATAGAAGGTTCCCACTTCTTGCCAAAAGAAATATCGTCAACGTAAACAGTGCCGTCATTGATTTCAAACTTGAGTAAAGCTGCCTTACCGCGTAGTTCTTGCGGGACATTTAGGTAGAAACTTTCAAAGCCTTCAGTCCCGTAACCGATCTTGCGAATGTTGCTGTCGATCTCTGCAGGAGAGCTATTGATTCCAGAGCCTCGCTCTAAATTGATAGTTCCTATTGACCTGAACTGTTCGTAACCAGCTACGTCTGCTCGCATAGAAACCGTAATGTTTCTTCCCGCAGCGAGTTGGTCTTCAGGTACGTGCAGGTCTAACTTCAAACTATCGTGTAAGCTGTTTTGATCGGGTACAACAAAGAGATTGTGAATTATCTCTTGAGGTCCATCAGTACCTCCCATCTTAAAGGTATAGTTTTGTGAAGCAAAACCGTAGTTTAATATTCTTTGCTCTTCAGTTAAAAAGGTATCAATCTCATCCCGTTCGTGCAAATGCCTTTGCGACACATTAGGATTGTCGGATACAGTTAAAGAGTTGTAAAAAGACCAGCCTGGAACGCTCTGATATGTAAAACGTTTGCTGGCGTCAAAATTACCATTGAAAAGGGTGGGAACTGCATAGTCACCCCGCATCCTGTTACCTATAGTTTCGTCTGTGTAGGTGTTGTCCTCGGTTAGGGGAACGCGGTTACTTACGTTAACACCATAGGGGCGTAATTGAGAGCCACCGCCGAGTACCGAGTAAAACCAGCCTGTACCGATACCTTCCCAAGGAGCTTGTTGTTCGCCGTGAGTAAAATTAGCGTTCGCATGAGCGGGCGTGTACCACGTGGGTGTGGTTGGATTGCCTGAACTATCTAGTTCCAGATCTCCGAGCCGACGGTAAATCGTCTCTCCATTCCTTAAGGGGAGTTGACTTCCGCTAAGGTTAGTTGTTCCTCCATACCAAGTGAGAGCGTGCATGTGAGGCCTTCCATCCGTGCTGTGTTCAGTAAATCCCATCCGGCTCGAGCCATCAACAGAGCCTGTTCCATCAGAACCACCAAGATGTACGTTCCAATCCGCCTCGGCAATTCGCCGACCAGCACGGGTATTGGTTTCCTGTGTATCCAGAGCGGGGACGTTTTGATAATAGTTATCGGCATAGGTAACATTTTCCCAGATTAGCACGGATGGATCGCGGAAGCTTTTTAAGGAGCCTACCAAGTAATCTTGGTCGAAATCATGAGGATCGAGCGTTGTCATCTGGAGGTCGCGGTTTTCAGAGCTAGTACCGCCAGCGAGGGGAAAATAAGTCCCCAAACGCTGGACAATTTCATTGTTGATCGCTGCACCCTGACCAAACCCAATAAAGTGCATAGGTGAATTGAAAAGGGTGTTTTCCAAACTTTGATTTAAAGCTACCATTGAAGCAAAAAAGGCATCTGCGGCTGCTTCAGTAAAGCCAGAGTTAAATGCGGTTGCTTCTGGTGGCTGTTCCCATCCAGGGATTAGTATCAGTGGTGCGCCAAATTTATGACTTGGAGGGGAGAAGGTTTTGGAGCCATCAAAATTCAGCCACCCCCATTTGTTAGTAGCCCGATCGTAACGCATGACCAAAGCATTTTCTTCAGTCAGGTGAGAAGCCATCTGCTCGAATTGGCGGTCTATCAAATTAGGTTGAGCTTCTAAGCCTCGCGTTAAAACAGTAACGCTGCTGAAAGTATTCGCGCCAGCTATCGGCGCAGGCAGTAAGGTTTCAAAGTTGCCAAAAGCAGTTGTCTTTTCCCCTTTATCCGTCTCGGCTTCCACAGCCCAGTGATATTTCTGACCGGCAGTCAACATTCGATCGCTAGAAAGAGTAAACTCCTCAGGAGAACCCGCTTTGCTGACACCATTCCAAGTCCACGTACCGTTTTTCCATTGAGCAGTCAGAACCCGATTGGGATTGTAATCTTTGTCGCCAGCCGAATTTAACCCCGACCACCGATCGCCCGGCAACAATCCGTTTCCTTGCGGGAACACGCTGACATAAAGATTGACCTCGCTGACATCAGTATCGGGATTAAAACCGGGAAGCCCGCAAAATTCATCCTCACCTTTCAAGTCCCATTTGAAAGTAGGAATTAAAGGAGTGCTATCGTTTTTGCTATCCCCGATCGGTCCTTTTAATTCCAGCCAATTTCTCGCACTGGCTATCGCCAAACCCCTCGGATTGCCACCAATACCGATCGGAGCTCGGTTCGTACCCTCCGGTACGCTGAAGGTGAAATTATTAATCCCATTTCCCCCCGTAATTTCGTAGTCAGCCGCAATACTCACAAGAGGATTGATATCGTCAATCGGCACGCGGGCGAGGTCGGCAGTTGTCGCATCTCGCTGATTGCTTGCCTCGAAACCCCAAGTACCCACACCCCTGTTGCGGGCGTCAAGCTTGTAATTCCCCGGATTCTCTACAGCTTTAATCATTTCCTCCACATCGAAAACGTAGGCACTTCCTCCCCCTTCTAGGGTGGGATAAGAAGCAATCAAATACTTGCCATCGCTCGAAAGCGCTACGTTGTTAGTTAAGCTGCCCGGAATCGGTCGAGTTGCAGCCACCAATCGAGGATTTGGTCCGAGGGGGTCAAAGATAATGCCAATATTGCCGCCGGAGCGCGCGTCGCTAGGGTTGACGTTTCCCCTATTGTTGCGGCCTGCAACAAACGCATATTGCCCGTCTTTCGTTATCGTTACAGCCACTCCCTCATTGACATCAAAGTAATCGGAATCGCTACCCAGTGACAAGTTCGCGTAGCGTGCCGCCGCCGCCAAACTCAGGGGGTCGCTGTCGGTAATTTCCAAGACACCCAAACCGCTGCCGTCTGTAGCGGTATTGCCGCTGGTAAAAATTATCTTCGACGGGTCAGAAGTTGCAGTTATCCCCATTGCCCCATTTGGAGTTAATATTTTGCCAATTTGTTCGTGCCACTTGCGGGGATTAGAACTAGAATTGGTAGGTTTGTCGCTCGGGTCGATGTTAACAACGTGAATATTTCTGTCGGAACCAGTTACAAAAAGTTTGCGTTCGTCGCTGTTAATTGTTAACTGTTGCAATCCCGACGGCGAATCAATCGCAATTGTCTCAACTACGGTATGATAAGTTGCCGAATTCGGATTGATGTCGAGGACGTAGATGTTGGGACGACTCTGGTCAGCAATGTAAGCGTAATTGTCTTTGGGGTCAATAACAATACCTTGCGGCCTGGCCCCAGAAGGCAAGGTAATCGCATCCACAGTAGCCGTTTCTGGGGTAGTATCTATCTCTCGCAGCGCCATCAAATCCACCACCGACACGCGGCCGGTATTCCCCAGAGTTACATAGGCGCGGGTAGCATTATTAGTAGCCGCGATTGACTCCGGTCGGTCTGATGGAATATTGGGATTGCCTACAGGAATGTTAACAGCAACCGCCAAGTTTTCACTGGTCTGAGTTTCCACAGTCGATGCAGCATTTCTGAGGTTAATAACGTTAATTCTGTCGCTCGAACGTTCTGCTACCAATCCCCATTCAAGGCAGGTAGGGGCGAGGCGGATATTTTCTTCACTTGAGAGTTCGACAATCTCATAATCTGCTGCTCCGTGCCCTAAGCGTTTTTTCTGCTTCCTCGACACTACAATGCTGGCATCGCCGACAGATACGGCGAGCGGAATTTCGACAGCAATTTTGTAGCGATTTTCTCCTAAATCGGTGTTTTCTTCCGGTATCAAAACACCGGGATAACTCTTGTCACCGACGCGGAAGCTAACAGTTAAATCCTCAAATTCCGCACCCAAATCCCCGGAGTTATTCAGGAAATTGCTGCCCGTCAGGACGACTGTTGGGGTGCCATTTTCTAACTTAAATTCAGCTCCTTGAAGGACTGGAGGTGCCTGGGGGTCGGCGGGGAATAATGTCGGTATATTTAGGGTCGCAGTGACGCTGGGAATTCCATCGGGGTTGAGTTCGACACCCGCTGGAGTAACTACGGGCAAACCAACTGGTGGAATGGCAATAACTTGCAATCCAGATTGCAGGTATTTAGCCAAGTAAGCCAGTACCAAAATTGTAGCGGCGAATTGAGCTCCAGTGACCGCAGCGATGCCGATTAAGCCGGCGTTCGCTGCTAAAAAGCTGTTTTGGAGACCGACATTTGTGGAAAGATTGAGTGCTTTAGTAGCTGCAAGGGTAGCATCGAAAGTAGCGTTATTGAGCAATCCTTGCAGTGTCGGCGCGCCTACTAACCCCAGGGTCGGCCATGCAAGTATCGAGTATTCCCCGCTATCCAAAAGGCCGCTCAAGGGTGGAGAATTAGTGCGGATAGTACCGTTGGCATCGACTACACCGGATTCTTGAATCAGCCAAGTTGGGCTTTCAACATTGAACGCAGACGGTAGCGAACCTTTGCGCAAAAATAAAACTTCAGTACCTGGAGACAAGCCGGCGGGGGCTGGAATTGCTAGTTGGGCGGGCAATTTCAACTGTTTATCGCCCACATCCAAATTGAACCCTCCTGCAAACTGCAAACCTTCTGGAAGCGGTAGCGATAGATTGCTGCTATTTAAAGCTGTAAAACTAACCGCTGTATCTCCGGCAAGAGCTCCCTCAGGCAGCATCACAATTGAACCGTCGCTGCCAGTAACTGCACCGCCATTTACTCCTAAAATTGTTCCGGCGGCGGCAGGAACGGAGACTCGTACCGGCACGACTTGTTCGACGGCACCGTGAATGACTGTAACGTTGGTAACTCCTTCTTCTGTGGCGGTAATAACGCCGTCTGAATTCACTTGCAATAAGTTGGAGTTGCCGGGGAAATAGCGAGTTCCTGTCGCACCAAATTTTAAGTTGGGGGATTGTTCTATGTTGTCAATTCCTACTAACAGCGCTCGTGCCATTCCTGCTGTCATCGTGACTGCTTTGGGGTAGACATTCAAACCGTTAATCTCTGCTAGCGCTGCATTAAATTCTGCATCATTTGTTGGGGCTGGCAGTTCTCCAACTCGCAGCGCTGTTACTGCTTGCAAGTTATTTCGAGATGCGCTCAAAATCGAAGTGCCGTCTCCCTTACCTGTTACATTTCCAGAAGAGTCGATCGATGCTACTTCTGGATTGAATGAAGTGTAAGTTAGATAAGAATCTGGCAGCACTACACCTTTTTGGTCGGCAAAATCTCCCAGCACAATCAATTCCGTATTTTCTCCTGCATTGAGGAGCGGATTTCGCTTCACAAAATCTAGATTCAACAGCGGAACATCGCTGACGTTGACTGTCACCCGCGCGGGAGTTGAACTCCCAAAAGCGTCGCTGGCAAGGAAATCAAAGCTGGCAATTCCAGAGAAACCAGTTGCTGGTTTAAACGATGCTTTGTTGGTTGATGGATTGAAAATTACTGTGCCGTTAACTGGATTGAGGACGCTAATTGTCAGAGGGTCGCCCTCTGCATCTGTGGCAAGATTTTCTAATGAAATAGTTGTCTCTAATTCTGTATAAGTCCGAACGTTTGTCGGTGAAACAACGGGCGGATTGTTGTCAGAATTCGGGGGATTGGCTTCGGCGAGCAATTGCTGTCCTAAAGCTGTATTGCGCCATTCTCTGTCAGGGTTGATGACTGTAGAAAGCAGCGGTGCGTTTCCGGTTGCGCCACTAATTTTAAAGATTAGGTCATTGTAATCTCTGTCCGAGTTAGCGGCCGACATATCTTCGAGGGTAAAGGTGTTGCCGGTGCCCGTAACGTCGGCTATTTGTAGCAGATGAGCGGTATCGTTGGGATTGGCTGTGGCGATACTGAATAAGGGACGGTGTGAGGGGTACAAATTTCCCTCATACGAGGATTGGAGCGATGACTGTACTGTACCGTTGGGGACTAACATGACGGCAAAGGTGTCGCCTGGGCTCATGGAGAAAGTTTTGATACCCTGATATTCGCCGCTGCCCCAATCCCCGTCGAACGGCATCGCACCGGTGAATTTGGCTCCTTCTTTCGAGTCGCTAATTACAATGTGTCCGTCGGTGGAATTGCTTAAAACTCTACGGGATGCTTCGGCAATGAATTCTGGAGTTCCTGGTGTAAATGCTTCCATTCCTGCCAGGCTAAAAACTCCAAGTTCGCCTTCAAAGTAGCCGCCGTCAAATACATAGTCGAATCTGACTTTTCCTTGGTTATCTACAAGGAAAGTACCGGGGATTGGTAAATTGGCTGTTGTTGTTGTTGAGAGATTTGTTGGGGGATTGATATTGCTTTGGAAGTTGCCTGCACCCTGTGTTGAATAAGATTTACTGTCTGCAATACCGTCCGAAAATTGAGCCGATTCTTCTACTTCTAACGGCGGCAGCCAACCGCTCGATATATCTGCGGGTTTTGGCGCTATTTTGGTATCGGAATACGCGGGTTGAGCGACGGTAGTTTCTGTTGGAGTTGAATTGCTATTATAAGTGTTTGAAGTTGGTGAGGGTGGGGATTTAAGAGTTGATGGTGAAACGCTGGTTTCGACTGAGGCTATCTGTGCTGTACCTGCTGCTGTTTCTAATGGAGTTGAGAAAAGTGCCGGTATGGGAGAATCGGTTTGTACGCTAGAGTTTGAGTGGGAAATTAGCGGGTCGGTTTCGAGAGAATTAACGACAATTGCCGGGGAGTTTTCTGTCTCTAATTCTGCTGCTGTGAAGGTGACAGCGATGTCCGTATCAATTGTATCAGCAGTGAATTCTGCAAGAGCGAAATCGTCTGTTTTTGGTGGCAATTGTTGGCTTTCAAATTCGGCTGTTATTTCAGCAACAGGGAGTTCGCGTTCAACCGTATCATCCGCTTCGGGTGCGGCAACAATTGACTCGGTTTTTGTCACCAATTGTTCGGTTTTAAATTCGGCTGTTATTTCAGGGAAGGTGGTGTCATCTTCAATTAAATCGGCAACGTTTTCTGTTTCTGTAGCAATAATCTCAGCGGTTGTTGTGGGAAATTGTTCGGTTTCAAATTCGGCTGCGGTTTCGGTAACATCCCGGTCATTTTCTTGGGTATCAACAGCTTTGGATGCGGGAATAACCTCAGTAATTTGGATCGGCAATTGTGACGCAGCATTAGGAATATTGTCATCGGTTTCTCTTGGCAATTCTTTGCCCAAATTATCGGCAATCTCAGATGTTTTTGCAGGAGGCTGTGACGCGATGGGAGTGGGAATCAGCAGAGTTTCAGCGGTTGGTGGAGAAGCAGCATTGTTTACACCATAGTCGGCTTCAGCCGGCAATTGAGGAATGCGATTAGTTGCAGTTGTGTCGGTTTTAATTGATTCAGTATCTGCTGACTCGCTGACAAGAGATTCTGCTAATACTGGCAGTTCAATTTCCGAATTTAATTCAGTAGGGCTAACACTGGGTGTCTCTGGGGGAGAGGCTGTTTGTTCTATTTCTTGCGATTCTTCAGTATCGGATTTACCAACTGTTGATGTTTCTGTTGGTGGCGATTCTTGGCTGTCTGAGTTAGCAACTGTTGATGTTTCTGTTGGTGGCGATTCTTGGCTGTCTGAGTTAGCAACTGTTGATGTTTCTGTTGGTGGTGATTCTTGGCTGTCGGATTTACCAACTGTTGATGTTTCTGTTGGTGGCGATTCTTGGCTGTCTGAGTTAGCAACTGTTGATGTTTCTGTGGCTGGCGATTCTTGGCTGTCTGAGTTAGCAACTGTTGATGTTTCTGTTGGCTGAGGTTTTTGTTGGTCGTTATCAGCAGTTATCGATGGTGTTTCTCCCTGGGATTTATCACCGGAATTGGTAACAGTTGATTCTCGGGTAAATTTCGGCTCTGATTTATCCGATTCACCCTTCAGTTTTTGAATTAACGGGGAGTGAATTGATGCAGAGAAGGAGTCAACTAATTCGCTGAGGGGAACTATTTTGGATGTAGCGCCCGTGACACGGAATGTGATATCATCGTAATCCCGATCGCTCCCTTGAATCAGCCCCATGTCTTCCATGACAAAGAGTTTGCCTTCTCCTGTAATATCGGCAATTTGACCGATACTGAAGCCGTCGCTGGGATTGTCTGTAGCTATTGAAAATAGGGGTTTTTTGTCGCCGCCGATTGCGGGGTTGTCGTATACTTGCTGTACGGTGCCGTTGGGTACTAGCATGAAGAAGAATTTGTCCCCAGGCGTCATGGCAAATGTTTTTGTGCCGAGGTATTGCCCGGAATTGAGGTTTTCTGAGCTGTTAGGATCGGTGTAATATGCTCCTTCTAAATCGTCAGAAATTGCGATGTAGCCCTTTGTCGAGTTGCTTAAAGCTCGACTTGCTGCTTCTTTGATAAATGCCTCGGAACCGGGAACGAATTTTTCCATTCCGAGTAGGCTGACGATGGCTAGTTGTCCGCTATACCACCCGCCGTCGGATGTGAATTGTATGCCGATTATTCCTTTTTCATCGACACTGAATGCGTTTGAGTCAAAGTTGATGTTGGTTGAAGGAGTTGAGGTTCGATCGGGTTCTGGGGTTGAGGTTTTATTGGGTTCTAGATTAGTGGCTGTATCTAAGTTGTTGGTGGTGGAGATTTCGGTAGGTGAAGCTTTGTTGGATTCTGATTTGTCAGTCGTTGATGCAGTCGCAGGTGATGTTTGATCTGGTTCTGATTTGTCAGTCGTTGATGTAGTTGCAGGTAATGTTCGATCTGGTTCTGATTTATCAATCGTTGATGTAGTTGCAGGTGATGTTCGATCTAGTTCAGGGTTTTCAGCGACTGACGCAGTTGCAGGTAATGTTTGATCTGGTTCTGATTTATCAATCGTTGATGTAGTTGCAGGTGATGTTCGATCTAGTTCAGGGTTTTCAGCGACTGACGCAGTTGCGGGTGATGTTTGATCTGGTTCTGATTTATCAATCGTTGATGTAGTTGCAGGTGATGTTCGATCTAGTTCAGGGTTTTCAGCGACTGACGCAGTTGCGGGTGATGTTGTATTTGCTCTTGAATTGTCAGTCGTTGATGCAGTTGCCGGTGATATTTTGTTTGGTGATGACTCGAAGAAGAGTGTAGTCTCTGATGATAAGGGCGTTTGGTGTTCTTCGGGTTTTGAAGTCGTTTCAGCGGTAGCGGGTAATGGTGTTTTGTCCGAAGCTTTTTCGCTCGTGGTAGATGCAGTTACAACGGGTAATGTTTTGTCCGAATCTTGTTCTGATTTTGTGGAGGCGGTTGGCGAGAATTGTGTTTGATTTTCCAGCAATTCATCGGGAACAGCGGTTGTAGCTGCTGTGGTTTTATTTAGTTCTGAGTTGCTGATTGACGAGTTGACTGGAGGTACGTCAGTCGCAGATTTATTAGCATCAGAAGAAACGTTATTTGATGCAATTCGATTCGGGTTGATTAGGGGGTCTGCTAAGTCCGAGTCGAGTTTACCAATTAGAGGGTCAACTTCAGAATTTGTTGTATCCCTGAGAGTGCTGTTAGTTATCAGAGGGCTGGTGTTGGCAGAAGGTATGCTGTTAATATCGGAGGCTTTATTAATAATAAAAGCATCAGCTTCTGTTCGACTGAATTCGGATGCGGGCCCGCTTGCGGGTTCTATTAAGTTAGGTTGTTCGGAGTTTTCAGAAGAGCCCGGAGTTTGATATAATAAGGTTTTGTTAGTCTGAATTCCCGGCAGTTGTGGGGCGAAAGTTGGGGCAAGTTAGGGAATTAAGGATTCCACTTCTGTTAAAGGTTCTCCAATCGGGTCGGTTAAAGGCACTCGCTCGCACTCCTTGAGAAATGGTTAATTTCTTTTAAATCATTATTCAGCGATTACTCATCTCGATCATCGGCTAGACTCGATTATAAATAAATTCGGGAAAATACAGAAATTCAGAGTTTTTTTGGGTGTTGCTAGTCTGTTTGATTTCCTGTATATTTACTGAGAGTTTTTCAACTTATGCTAAATCTTTATGAAAGTAAGTTTTTTGAGGCATGAAAATACTTAAATCATCGATCGCACATACGGTCTCTCTCTGTTAGCACCGGCTTCAATGATTATCAATCCCAGATGTTGCACCAATATCAATAAGTAACCAAACAAAATTAATTACATAAAGACTCTTTACGCTTGTAAGGGTTTGAGCCGAGAATCTGTGTAATTAATTATGTGCAACTACTTAAGGGGCTTTTTTGTGGGTGGGGGCGGGTTTATTTAACCTGTCTGCACCCCTTAAAGCTTTTGGTGAACCCGCCCCTACAGGTTTTTGATTGCGGGTGCAATATCTGGGCTCGATACTCACCCCGTCAGGAAATCGAGCTTTTGTTTAACGGTGGTTGGCCTTGGATCGCGCGCGCCCTCTACAGTTAATTGTCAGTCCCTTCCCTGTTCAAAACTTTCCTTCCCCGAACCCTTCCCCTTGCTCTCGGCTTCCTGTAAAGTAAATAATTGTAAAGAAAAATGAGTTTTCTCTTATCCTCTGGTTAAGACCGCCAGCTAGCATTCACCATTAAGACCCGGATTATAAGTTCCTATGTCACAGCTTTTCCCGCGAAAATTTCTAGCCTCTGTTGCCGCATTTTTTCTGGCTTTGTCCGTGTGGACGATCGCACCTGCAGCCCACGCTTTCAATAATCCCGATTTGTTGCCTTCAACTCAGACGCCGATCATTGACTTAGCTAAAGCCCTTACGGATATTGAAGAACAAACTTTGGCAAAAAATTTAAAGGCATTTGAAGCCGAAACCGGCTGGAAACTGCGAGTGCTGACTCAGTACGATCGCACCCCCGGTTTGGCTGTCAAAAGCTATTGGGGGCTAGATGACAAGAGTGTGTTATTAGTTGCTGACCCCCGAGGGGGCAATTTGCTCAATTTTAATGTGGGCGACTCGCTGTATCCGCTGCTGCCGCGCACTTTTTGGGTAGAACTGCAAACCCGCTACGGCAATCAATTTTTTGTGCGGGACAATGGGGAAGATCGAGCGATTATTGAATCTTTGGAGTCGATCGAAGGCTGTTTGCGTCAGGGCGGATGCCGCGTGGTTCCCGGTTTGCCGAGGGAACAGTGGGTTCTGACCTTAATTACGTCGGTGGTTGGCGGCGTCATCTGCGGGTTTGCGGCTCAGCCTCGGAAGCCGGGACAGGTTGTGGCTTGGCAGTGGGCGCTGATTTTTTCGCCGCTGTGGGGCATTCTGTTTTTCGCTTTCGGACTCGGGCCGGTGGTGACTCGGACTTCTGACTGGTTGCCTGTGGTTCGGAATGTGTCCGGTTTTGCGATCGGAGTTTTGGTGGCATTCCTGACTCCGGTGCTGGGCAAGTCTTCTTCGTCGTCGGAAACTTAGTTGTCACTTTGCAGTTGGCACTCAACAGTCATCAGTCAACAGTCAACAGTCAACAGTCAACGAATGACTAAAAGCTGGTAAGCTGATACCTGACAACTCACAGGCGACAGCTATCCAACAAATGGAATGGCACGTAAGCGATGCCCAGAGTCTGGGATTAATCGATAACGAAATTGGCGACCACGGTTTTTCAGCGGCGGAGTACGAAATAGTCCGCCGCGTGATTTATGCGACTGCTGATTTTGAGTACAAGTCTTTAATTAGTTTTTCCGATCAGGCTTTGCAGGCTGGGGCGGCGGCTTTGGCTGCTCGGACTACAATCGTGGTAGATGTGCCGATGGTGCAGGTGGGCATTACGCCCTTGATCCAAAGTACCTTTGCGAATCCGGTTTACTGTTCGATGGAGGCTTTGACGCGCCCCCAAAAGGAAAGGACGCGGGCGGCTTGGGGGATTGAAACTTTGGCAAGACGCTATCCTGAAGGGATTTTTGTGGTGGGTCAGGCTCAAACTGCTTTGTCGGCGATCGTAGATTTGATTGAATCTGAGGAAATTCGGCCGGCTTTGGTGATTGGGACGCCTTCTGGGTTTGTGGGGGTGGACGTGGCTAAGTCGCGGCTGCATGATTCGATGATTCCTCACATTCGGATTGAGGGCCGCAAGGGCTCTGCGGTGGTAGCTGTGGCTATTGTTAACGGGCTGGTGGATTTGGCTTGGCAGGCTTACGGCCAAGAGGGAAACAGTTGATGATTTTGTGTGCTGCTGGCGCTGATGGGTGGGTGTAAAAAATCGGGTGGTAAGAAAGTGGCTGAATCTGTCTCTGAGCAAGGCTTTGATTGCCACTTTCAGGCATCGGTAAGTCCCTAATTGAAGAGTGAATGAGCCAACAGCGCGGCTTGAGTTCGATCGCGCAAATTTAACCTACTCAAAATATTCGTTACATAGTTCTTTACCGTGTTTTCCGACAAAAATAAGGTTTGAGCAATTTCTCGGTTGTTCGCGCCCGAAGCTATTAAACGCAACACTTCTAATTCTCTGGGCGTGAGTTGCTCTAATTCTGGCGGAGAAACAACCGTCGGATTGGTTACAGCAGGAGTCATCAGGGCTTTCTCAAATAATCCCGGGCCGAGTTGCGTGTGTCCTTTATAAACAGCGCGAATCGCTAAGGCAAGTTCGTCGGGTTCGGTATCTTTGAGCAGGTAGCCTTTTGCGCCCAGCCGCATTGCTTGGCTGACATATTCATCGTCATCAAATGTGGTTAAAACCAGCACTTTTGTATCGGGATAAGATTGGGCGATCGCCCCGGTTGCTGCTACGCCATCCATCACGGGCATCCGAATATCCATCAGCACAATGTCGGGCTGTAGGATGGGAATTTGTGCGATCGCCTCCTGTCCGTTTTCAGCTTCACCAATTACCTGCATATCAGAATAGCATTCCAGGATACTCTTGATTCCCCGGCGAATAATATGCCGGTCGTCCACTAGCAAAATCCGAATCATACAACCATCCTCATATTAATTACCGTGGGGAAAACAATCTATTTTTAATAAGGTTTTTTAGGGCGGGAAAGATGCCCACCCCACAAGAAATTGATTCTTTGTGGAACAGGCATCTTGCCTGTTCATTACAACATCTCGGTTTAAACCGCCGGGTTTTCTGCCGAGTTCTATATGTTTTGAGATGGCAAAGAAACCGAAATCCGGCAACCGTTTCCCGACTTGCTGTAAATCGCAAATTGACCGCCTGCTGCCGCCACTCGTTCGCGCATTCCCTGGAGTCCGAATCCAGTGGTATTTTGTGCAGGGTCGAAGCCTTTGCCGTTGTCAGCAATCGACAAATAAACCTGTCCTGCGTGTTGCTGCAACCCAACAGTCACCATCGTTGCATCAGCGTGTTTGTGAATATTTGTGAGCGATTCTTGCACAATTCTGTAAAGTGTTGTATTCATTTCCTGAGATAGCAGAACTGGTAAGCGAATCGAGTTGGAAACTTCGATCGCAGTCATACGTTGAAAGTTTTGAAGAAGTTTGTCGATCGCACTTTCGAGCGACAATCCTTGCAAAGGATTCGATCGCAACACCGAAACAGATTTGCGAATTTCTAACAAAGCTTCCGATCCGAGTTGTTTCGCCTGTTTCAGAAACTCCAGGGCTTTCTCATCCTCCGATTTCCAGAACAAGAGGGCATTATTGAGCTGAATCGTTTGAGCCGCGAGGGTGTGTCCGAGTCCGTCGTGGATTTCGCGGGCAATCCGATTGCGTTCCTGCAAAGTTGCCTGGTCTTCAATTCGCAGTGCATAATGGCGGAGTTGTTCGTGAGTTAGGGCTAATTTATCGTGAGCGATTTCTAATTGCTCTCGGCTTTGGCGTTCCGCAATCAACGCATTAATTAACAATAAAGCGAACACTAATGTCAAGCCAAATAATAACACATTGCTAAATCGCCATTCCCAAACAGTTGCAATGACTTTTTCAGGTAAAATAGGTTTTAATAACAGTAGCGAGCTATAGGAAAGCAGGGCTACACCCAAGACTGTCACCTGCCCCGGCTGGCGGAAGATCAGACAACTACGCATCAGCAGCACGAGAAAAAGCAAAAAGCTCGATCGGCTCGATAACCCTTCCTGGACAATTGGCAGCAAAATCAAGCCAAATTCTAGGGCTGTAAATAAAACTTTTCTACCTAACCGAACGGTTGGCAAACGCAACCCGATCGCGCCGAAAAGTGCGATCGCGCCAACCCGTAACAGCAGCGACCAGAGCGACTGAAACGGGTGCAGCACTTCCATCAAGGCTGCCGTCGCCAGCAGCAGCCACTCCAAATAAAGCAACAAACGAAAGGACGGATAGGTCAAGCGAATCATAGAACTTTTCCCCATCAAAAGCTGGAGCGATGCAAGCAAGGTCGCTGACCTAATTGTAGAAGGTATCTTGGAGTCAAAAAACACGTTACCCCCTTATGTTTAGAAGGAAGTTCGGCAACGAAGCAGTGAATGGGGATTTAACGGATGAATGTTGAGGGAATTGGTCATCGGTCATCGGTCATTGAGCAATTCTCCCACTCTCCCACTCTCCCCCTCTCCCGCGCTCCCCTTTTGCCATAACAGACAAGTTATGTGTAGCAGCTTAGCGAATCTGCCAGCGATCGCGCTAGAGCCTTTTCGGCTGATTTTGGCATTTGGGACTAGGAAAAAAGTCACAACCGCAAAGTGCTTTTTGACTGGTCAAGTTAGGAATCTTGGGTCATGCGCTGGCTGATTTTAGCCTATAAGATTTGGTGGTGAAGGTTAATTAGAGGCAGTAAATCATGAAAAAAACAACGATCGCACCAGCATTTCTCCTCGTCGGTGCACTTTTGGTAGGCGGTTTGTCTGCTTGTACGCAATCCAATGCCTCCGAAGCTACCCAACCTGACACGACGGCGGCCAATCCAGTAAGTTCCGACCAAGCGAAGGCGGATTCTGCTTCCACTCAAACTGCTCAACCTGTCGCGGCGACTTCAACTCCAAGTTCAGCGCAACCGAAAGCAACGGATGCAGAACGCGCACAGAAACGCGAGGAAATTCGCAAACAAGTCGAAGCGGTGTTGACGCCCGAGCAGGTACAACAGTTAGAAACGAAAGTCAAGGGAGGTGAAAAAATGCGGAAAGCTTTGTCCGAGCTAAATCTCACCGCCGAACAAAAGACAAAAATTAAAGGCATTCTCAAGACTGCTTATCCTCGGGGACAAAAGCAGTCTCAAACAAGTTCGCAATAACGCTCTGATTGGGCAACTTGCAGTGCGAAACAGATACAAAACTTGCGCGGGTTCTCCGGCCTACTCCACAAGAAAATTGATGTGTTGTGGAACAGGCATCTTGCCTGTTCTTGACAATGATAAATGATACAAGATGTTAATTACAACTGAGATGTTGCTCACCTTTTGCACCATTGTCAATCCTACTCCCCAAGAAAATTACTCTCCTGTAGAACAAGCCGGAAAGCCTGTTTTTGAGAATAGTGCAAGATGTTAGTTACCAAAGAGGTTTGTGATGATCGAGGAAATTATTAGTGACAGTCGGAATGGCACTCGCCCTAAAGTTTCTGACGAAACTCTGAAGCTGAACGAGCAACCGACGCATAAGGTAGAAATTGTTAGTGAAACTCCAAAAGACGCTCTCCGTGAAGTTTTTCAGGAAGCTCCAACATTGCCGGAGAGCGAACCGGCGGACAGTGTTGCAGCCAAACAACCGACGGAAAAGGTACTGGCGAAAGGGCGGATTGCGCTGTTTCTACTGGGGTTGCTGCTGGTGGGTGGGCTAGGATTTTTGGTTTGGCAGCGATCGACTGCTCCTAAAGCGGAAAAACCGAGCCGCAGCGGCAGACTGCAAGTGACTCCGGTGACAGTGGCAACAGTAACGAAAAAAACGGTGCCGATACAGTTGCAAGCCATCGGCAACGTGCAATCGAGTTCTACTGTCTCGGTGACACCACAAGCTAGCGGGCGGATTACAGGAGTTTATTTCAAGAAAGGGCAAGAAGTTAAGAAAGGACAACTGCTGTTTTCGATCGACGATCGCTCTCAAACTGCCTCGATCCAGCAAGCTCAAGGAATCGTAGCAAAAAGCCAAGCACAGGTGCAACAAGCCGCAGCCAACCTTTCTAAAGATCGAGGAGTTGTCGAACAAGCTAGAGCAACCCTGGACAAAGACCGAGGAATTGTCGAGCAAGCCAAAGCGACTCTTCAAAAAGACCGAGGACTTGTCGAACAAGCCAAAACGACTCTTAAAAAAGACCGAGGACTTGTCGAACAAGCCAAAATGACGCTCGAAAAAGACCAAGGTGCAGTTAAGCAAGCGATCGCCACCTTGACCAAGGATCGAGCGCAAGCACAATATGCCGAAGCACAAAGTCAACGGTACGCAGCCCTCTACGAACAAGGAGTAATCAGTCAAGATCAAGCCCAACAATACGCTACCAGCAGCCGAGCCGCTGCGGCAACGGTCGATCTTGACCAGCAAGCGATCGCCAATGCTGAGACGGCGGTGAAGAGCGATCGCATCGGCATCGCCAATGCTGAATCTGTCGTCAAAGGCGATCTCGTGGCGATCGCCAATGCTGAGACGGCGGTGAAAAGCGATCTAGTGGGGATTGAGAATGCTGAGACGGCGGTGAAAAGCGATTTAGTAGGGATTGAGAATGCTCGGGCTGTCGTGGAAGGCGATCGGGCCGCGATCGAGGGTTCTCAAGCTGGGTTGAGTGCAGACGGCGGTGCCTTGAAAAATGCTCAGGTGCAATCATCCTATACCAAGGTCTATGCGCCGATCGACGGGCGTGCCGGAAATATTCTGGTGACGATCGGCAATGTGGTGCAAGCAAGCACCGACAAACCCTTGGTGACAATCTCCACAATTAATCCAATTCAAGTTGCCTTTTCGGTTCCTGAATCCAACCTCCCACAAATCCAAAAATACGCGGACAACGGCAAACTTAAAGTTGATGTCACCTTTGCCGGAAACAATCGTCCGATATCGGGAACCTTGTCATTTGTGAACAATACGGTTGACAATGCCACTGGCTCAATTCAACTGATTGGTGACTTTAATAACGCAGATGGCAAACTTTTTCCAGGTCAATTTGTTAACACAACTCTAACATTAAGTCAACAACCAAATGCGATTGTTGTTCCCTCACAAGCTGTACAGACAGGGCCGAACGGACAATTCGTATTTGTTGCCCAAGAAGACGATACAGTGGAAAATGTGCCTGTAGTTGTCAGCAATACAATCAACGGCTTAACTGTCATCCAAAAAGGTCTGGATGCGGGTGATGAAGTTGTCACCGACGGACAAGCAAATCTGGTTGATGGTAGCAAGATTCGCATTAAAACAACATCGGATGCTAAAGATAACTCTGAGGGTTTAGGCAAGAGTTCTGATAGAAGTCAAGGGAATAATTCAGACATATCTGGAGCTAAAGAATCGGGTGTAAAATCTGGTAGAGACTTGAATTCATCGGGAAATAAGTCATGGAAATCACGCCAGAATCCCTAGGGCGATCGTTCTTGTCAATCGGGAGACAAGATCATTTCCGGTTGAATAATTATCATACTTTTGCCCAATGCCCCATGCCCAATGCCCCATGCCCAATGCCCCATGCCCCATGCCCTATGCCCTATGCCCTATGCCCGTATAAGTTTGATAAGTAATTAACCGGACTTTATATAATGAATCTCTCAGAACCGTTTATTCGCCGTCCAATTATGACCACCTTGGTGATGGCGGCAATTCTGATTTTTGGTTGGATGAGTTATCGTTTACTGCCGATTAGCGATTTGCCAAACGTCGATTATCCCACGATTCAAGTCAGCGCTTCCCGCCCCGGCGCCAGCCCGGAAACGATGGCGGCATCGGTGGCGCGCCCGCTAGAAAAGCAATTTTCCAGCATTGCTGGACTCGATACGCTAACCTCAACGAGTACCAGCGGCAAAACTCAAATTACGCTTCAGTTCAATCTCAGCCACAATATTGACGATGCGGCGCAAGATGTGGAATCGGCAATTTCTTCGGCATCCGGCCAAATGCCCAACGATTTGCCAAATCCGCCGACTTACAGCAAAGTCAACCCCGCCGACGGGCCGATTCTTTACCTTTATCTCACTTCACCAACGCTTCCGCTTTCTGAGGTTGATAAATACGCACAAACCTATCTAGCGCAAAAGCTTTCGACAATCGCCGGTGTGGCGCAAGTACAGATTTACGGTTCTCAAAAATATGCTGCTAGAATTCAACTCGATCCGCAACAGTTAGCAACGCGGCAAATTGGCATCGATCGAGTGCAAAGTGCGATCGAACAAGGAAACGTCAACTTACCCACAGGAAGCCTTTCCGGCAGCCATAAAAACTTTACTGTGCAAACCAACGGACAGCTTCAGGATGCTGCTGCATTCCGCCGTTTAATCGTGACGTATAAAAATGGACAGCCTGTTTATCTCGAACAATTAGGACGAGTCATTGACAGCGTAGAAAATACTCAACTTGCGAGTTGGTATAACAACGATCGCGCAATTATCCTCACGATTCAAAGACAGCCGGGTACGAATACTGTAGAAGTTGTAGATACGATTCAAAAATTGCTACCCAACTTAAAAACTCAGATTCCGAGTTCGATCGATCTTGGGGTGATGTACGATGCGTCTCAATCGATTCGCGAGTCGGTTGACGACGTTCGGTTTACCCTCGTTTTGACGATCGCCCTAGTTATCTTAGTAATTTTCTTATTTTTACGCAATCTGTCTGCCACAGTCATTCCCAGCTTAGCGCTGCCGGTTTCGCTGATCGCAACCTTTGGCGTCATGCACTTATTGGACTACTCGCTAGATAACTTGTCGATGATGGCACTGACGCTATCCGTAGGCTTTGTAGTCGATGATGCGATCGTCATGCTCGAAAACATCGTCCGCCACATAGAAGAAGGAGAAACCCCGCGAGAAGCGGCGCTAAACGGGTCTAGGGAAATCGGCTTTACGATTTTATCGATGACGCTTTCCTTGGTGGCGGTGTTTATTCCGATGTTATTTATGAGCGAGTTGTTGGGGCGCTTGTTTCATGAATTTGCAGTGACGATTGCAGTTTCAATTTTGGTTTCAGGCTTTGTATCTTTGAGCTTGACACCGATGTTGTGCAGCCGTTTTTTGCGTCCGGTCAATCACGCCAATCAAAGCCGGCTTTATCGAGCTTCAGAGTATGTATTCGAGGTCTTTTTGAGTTGGTACGATTGGAGCCTCAAGAAAGCTTTAAAATATCACCGCACCACAATGATTTTGTCCTTCGCAATGGTGTTTGTCACAGTTGGATTATTTATCGCGGTTCCCAAAGGCTTTATTCCCAGCCAAGATACCGGACAAATCACGGGCATTACTCAAGCTGCACAAGATGCCTCTTTCGATGAATTAGTTCGCCACCAGCAAGCCGTTGTCAGCGCGATTCGCCAAGATCCGAATGTGGAAGCAGTTAACTCGAATATCGGGGCAGGAGCGAGTGCAAATGGCGGCGGGGCGGCAGTTGCCGGAAATTCGGGAAGCTTGTTTATTCGGCTGAAACCCCGATCGCAGCGGCAGATGGGAGCCGACGAAATTGTGCAGAATTTGCGATCGCAACTAGCAGAGATTCCCGGCATTCAAGTCTTCTTGCAAAATCCTCCGGCAATTCCTTTGGGAACCCAACAAAGCACAGGATTGTATCAACTCGCGCTGCAAAGTTCTGACGTAATTCCGCTGCGGCAGTACGTCCCGCAACTGGTTGACAAAATGAAAGCAATGCCAGAAATTCAGGATGTGAACAGCGATTTGCAGATGACTTCTCAAATCAAAGTTGATATCGATCGCGACAAAGCCTCAGTATTAGGAATTACAGCTCAACAAATTGAAAACACCCTGAGAAATGCCTACGGCGCTTACCAAGTTTCCACGATTTACGGTGCAAGCAACGAGTATCAAGTTATTTTGGAACTAGAACCAAAGTATCAAAAAGATCCCAATGCTTTGATGCAGCTTTACATCGCGACAACAGGCAGTAATTCGAGTGATGCTTCTGGCGGTCAAACACAAGTACCGCTAGCAACCTTTGCTAAAATCACTCCGGGAACTGCACCGTTAATTGTCAACCATGTCGGGCGGATGAATGCTGCGACCATTTCCTACAACCTCGCGCCTGGGGTGGCGCTGGGAACGGCAAATAGTGCGATCGACAAAATCGTGAAATCGGTAATTCCTGACAGCATTTCTACCAATTATAAGGGCGCGAGCCAAGTATTTCAAAGTTCGCTGCCGAGTTTAGGGTTTCTGTTGGCCGTGGCAATTTTGGTAATCTATTTAATTCTGGGTATTTTGTACGAAGATTTCATCCATCCGATTACAATTCTGTCGGGATTGCCTTCGGCGGGCTTTGGCGCGTTATTAACGCTGATGTTGTTTGGCGTTGAACTCAACGTTTATTCATTCATCGGTATCATCTTGCTGGTAGGGATTGTTAAGAAAAACGGCATTATGATGGTGGATTTTGCGATCGAAGCCCAGCGCGACGACGGCAAAAAACCAGCGGAAGCAATCTATCAAGCCTGCTTAGTGCGCTTTCGGCCGATTATGATGACCACAATGGCAGCTTTAATGGGAACTTTGCCGATCGCCCTAGGAGTTGGTGCGGGTTCGGAATCTCGCCGCCCGTTAGGAATTGCCGTTGTCGGCGGACTTTTGTTTTCACAAGTTTTGACACTGTATCTCACGCCCGTATTTTACATCTACATGGAATCGTGGCGGAAAAAGCTCAATGAGGTGAAGTTTCGGCAAGTTTTTTCATTTAAATGAGGACGGTAAAACAGTCGTTTTAATAGGACACGGCAATGCCGTTTTCTTACCCCAAAATAATCGATTATCCTCACGAAAAGGACACGGCAATGCCGTTTCCCTACCCCAAAACAATCGTAACTCTGGACAGGGAAATGCCGTTTTCTTACCCCAAAATAATCGATTATCCTCACGAGGAGGACACCGCACCATGCCCATAGCTGTCAACTTGTCAGACCCGCAGTCCGGCAGGGGTTGAAACCCCTGCCTCAAAGCTAAAGTCCTCGCTATGAGGACTGAGAAGAAAAATTTTAAACTCATTAGTCCTCTTCAGAGGACTTTAGCTATTAGACAGGGGTTTCAACCCCTGGCGGACTAGCGGACTAGCGGACTAACCCCTTAAGTTGACACGCCTTGAGCACTGCCGTGTCCTCATGGTTCGACATCTCACTACCAACCAAGTTTTATGAACCTATCAGAAATCTTTATCCGCCGCCCCGTGATGACTACCCTAGTTACCACCGGCATTCTAATTTTCGGTTTGATGAGTTATTTTCTGCTACCAATTAGCGCCTTACCTCACGTTGAATATCCCTTTGTGAGTGTCTCTGCTAGCTTACCCGGTGCCACCCCCGAAACAATGTCATCCTCAGTCGCCGCGCCGCTAGAAAGACAGTTCACTGAAATAGCTGGCCTCAATTCGTTTAACTCCACCAGTTCCACCGGTAGCGCCAACATTTCCCTACAATTCGACTTCAGCCGCAGTGTGAATTCTGCTGCTAAAGACGTACAAGCTGCGATCGCCGCCGCCGCAGGTTCATTGCCATCGGGAATGCCCAAACCGCCTACCTACCGGAAAGTTAACCCTTCAGTTGCGCCGGTTCTATACCTTTATTTGTACTCCAAAACCCTGCCAATTGCAGAAGTGGATGAAGCCGCAGAAGTGACGATCGCACAACCCATCTCAGCGATCGACGGCGTGGCGCAAGTGCAGGTTTACGGGCAGAAACAATATGCAGTGAGAATTCAACTCGATCCGCGAGAATTGACCTCCAGGGGAATCGGATTAGATCAAGTTAGAACCGCAGTTACGCAAGGAAATGTCAACTTGCCAACCGGAAGCCTTTCTGGTGATAACAAAAGCTATTTAATTCAGGTAAACGGTCAATTGAACCGTGCTGCAGAATATCGATCGCTGATCGTTGCTTACAAAAATGGCGCAGCAGTGCGGCTGCAAGATTTAGGAAACGTGATTGACGACGTGCAGAACAACAAAGTTTTGAATTTATACAGCGATAAAAATGTTACAAATCAACCGGCAATTTTGCTAGCCGTCCAGCCTCAACCGGATGCCAATACTGTCGAAATTGTCGATGCGATCGTGCAAATGTTACCTGCACTCAAACAACAAATTCCCCAATCGATTGAAATGGGAATTATGTACGATCGCTCTCAATCAATTCGGGCTTCTGTAGATGATGTGAAGTTCTCCTTAGTTTTGTCGGTGTGTCTGGTTGTCTTAGTAATTTTTCTATTTTTGCGGAACCTCACAGCGACGTTAATTCCGAGTTTAGCTTTGCCTGTAGCGATTATCGGTACGTTTGCGGTGATGTATCAGTTGGGATACTCGTTAGATAACCTGTCTCTGATGGCGCTGACGCTTTCAGTGGGGTTTGTGGTGGATGATGCGATCGTGGTTCTCGAAAATATTGTCCGCCATCAAGAAATGGGAGAAGCACCGCTAGAAGCAGCATTAAAAGGGTCGAGAGAAATTGGTTTTACCATTATTTCAATGACGCTTTCATTGGTCGCCGTATTTATTCCCATCATGTTTATGGGCGGGTTGATCGGTCGGTTATTCCACGAATTTGCTGTGACAATTTCTGTCGCAATTTTGGTGTCTGGATTTGTGTCTCTGAGCCTCACGCCGATGTTGTGCAGTCGATTTCTCAAATCGTCCCACCAACACCCAAAAAACCGCTTCTACCACCTCTCAGAGCGGGGATTCGAGCTGCTACTCCAAGGATATGAATGGACGCTAAAACCTGTTTTGAAATACCGTTTCGTGACACTGATTGTTTCTGTAATTCTGCTGGTATTGACGGCTTATCTGTTCGTTCTGGTTCCGAAAGGCTTTATTCCGACTGAAGACACCGGACAACTGATGGTTAACACAAAAGGAGCGCAAGATATTTCGTTTGAAGATATGCTGCTTCACCAACAAAAAGTCGTTGATATTATTCGGAAAAATCCAAACATCGCAGCGTTGAACTCAACCGTAGGTGCGAGCGGCCCGAACGCATCCGCGAACAACGGACGCATTACAATTAGGCTCAAACCGCGATCGCAGCGCCGCCTCAGTGCCGACGAAATCATCCAACAACTCACTCCTAAATTGCGCGGAATTCCCGGCATTCAAGCTTTTATACGCTCTCCTGCTGCGATTCCGATCGGCGGTCAACAAACGAATTCACAATATCAGTTTACGGTGCAAAGTTTAGACTTGCAAGCGCTGCGTCAAGCGGTGCCGGAATTGTTAGCTAAAATCAAAACGCTACGGGGATTGCGCGGTGTGGATAGCGATTTGCAACTGAGCACGCCTCAGCTTCAAGTTAAAGTCGATCGCGACAAAGCCGCAACAGTCGGAGTTAGTGCTCAACAAGTGCAAAAAACCCTCAGCGCAGCTTACGGTTCAGGACAGGTTTCCACGATTTATACCCCGAACAATCAATTTACGGTTGTGTTAGAGCTCAAGCCTGAGTTTCAGCGCGATCCGAGTGCTTTGTCGATGCTTTACGTGCGATCGAACACCGGACAAATGATATCGCTAAGCGCGATCGCAAATGTCACCCAAACAGTCGGGCCGCTAACCGTCAATCACCTAAGCGGATTGCCCTCTGCTACAATCTCCTTTGACACTCTCCCAGGTACATCGCTGAGTCAAGCAACCGCAGCTATCGAGAAAGTTGCAAAGGATGTTTTGCCGCCGTCAGTGACAACAAGTTTCCAAGGTGCAGCACAGGTATTCAACCAATCTTTTAACGATCTAGGTTGGTTGTTGCTGGTTTCTATTCTGGTGATTTATTTAATTCTCGGCATTTTGTACGAGGATTTCATTCACCCGCTGACAATTTTGTCAGGTTTGCCGTCAGCCGGATTTGGTGCACTGTTAACGCTGGTAATCTTTCAGGTTGAACTCAATCTCTATTCGTTTATCGGGATTATTTTGCTGGTGGGAATTGTCAAGAAAAACGGTATCATGCTGGTAGATTTTGCGATCGAGAAACAGCGCCAAGAAGGCAGAAGCGCGTTTGAGGCCATCTACGAAGCCTGCATCGTGCGTTTCCGTCCGATTATGATGACAACGATGGCGGCTTTAATTGGAACTTTGCCGATCGCCCTGGGAGTTGGTAGCGGTTCCGAATCGCGCCGTCCGTTGGGAATTGCGATCGTCGGTGGATTGCTGTTTTCGCAAGTTTTAACGCTGTATCTTACTCCGGTATTTTACACTTATATGGAAGCGTGGCGAAAACGGCTAGGTCAACCAAAAATGAAGCTGTCTGAATTTTTCTGGCGTCCGAAAACTCGACCTTCTACCCGCAATTAAAATTGGTTCGTAGGGGCGGGTTCACCAACAATCATCGCCGGAAACCGACCATCCCAAAAACCCGCCCTAACCCAACCAATAATCATCACCAACATCTTAACATTCGAGCCAAATTTTAGGTTGATGTGGGTTATTTGTGGGGTGGGGGCGGGTTTATTTAGATGGTTGATAATTGTTAGATATAGTTGGTGAACCCGCCCCTACAAAATTTGAATTACTAGGGGCGGGTTTTACCAACAATCATCGCCGGAAACCGACCATCCCAAAAACCCGCCCTAACCCAACTTCCGATGCGAACGCATTTGATATTAATCGTAATCGGGGGATAAGTTCCTTTTTCTGTCTCTGCTTTGATTGCTGCTATTTTCTCTTTTTTTCTGTCTACCTTTTTTAATCTGTTGGCTCATCTCGACAAACAAATCTCTGCGTAAATAAGGATAGTCGCTCACCCACACGTCACGGCTGGGAATATAAATATCTGAAACTTTGGCAATTCTGCCTAAATCTTCTTGATTTGACATAATTAACATTAAAGCAGCTTGGCCGGGGACAATTCCTTGGTGATCTTTCCGTAATGGAGCTCGAAGTGTAGTAGTAAATCCGGTTTTGTCGCCAACTTCTAAGTTGATGCGCGGTTCTAGGTTGTCAACTATTACGAGTTGTCCTTTTTGATTGACAGTTTCTTCTTGACTTGTGACTTCATCTGTGATGTAAACATCCAAAACTCGCCCTTGCCAAAAACCGCAGTATTGATATTTGCGGCATTCTGCATTCCGCAAACTCGCCCACAAAATTGGCCCCCACAGCCAGTACAAACCAGATATCAATCCGGTGATTAAAACTAGCGGCCCGACATCGGAACCGGCGAGGTTGTAAACTACCAGGAGGAAAACTACGCTGACTGCTGAGATTAACATTCGCCTCAAAAAATCGGGCGGTTTTCCCCAGATATATTTGTATTGCGCTCCCGTGGCGACGGCAGGAATTAGTTCTTGAAAGGTTTCACGGGTTAAGGGAAGTAGCATAGGAATTTCGGCAACGGATGTCTGTTCGGAAGCGGATTATATTGAGGGGTTTAACAGATTTAACGAATTGATGTTTAAGTCAAAAATCAGAAGTTAGAAGTCAGATTAATTCCACATTACCAATGACTAATGACTGATGACTGATGACTGATGACTGATGACTAATGACTACAAGATTTTTTCCAATCCGTAAACGAGCGATCGCAGTTCAAGGACTTTGCGTATAGACAGCAAGACTCCGGGCATATAACAAGCTCGATCGCTCGTATCGTGTCGTAAAGTATACACTTGACCGGCGCCGCCAAAAATTACCTCTTGGTGGGCAATTAAACCGGGTAAACGGATGCTGTGAATGCGAATCCCTTCATCCGCCACTGAACCCCGAGCTCCGGCTAATTTTTCGGTTTCCTCAACTTCTGGCGGATTGAAAGTTTTTCCCATTTCTGCTAACATCTGGGCAGTTTGAATTGCCGTACCGCTGGGGGCATCGGCTTTTTGATTGTGGTGCAGCTCGATAATTTCTACGTGTTCAAAATACTGAGATGCCGTGACGGCGGCTTGTTGGAGCAAAACCATGCCGATCGAGAAATTGGGTACGATCAAACACCCGATGCTCGCTTTATCAGCAAATTCAGCTAATTCTTGAATTTGCTCGCTACTCAAGCCAGTAGTGCCGACTACCGGGCGAATGCCGTAAGCTATAGCCGATCGCACGTTTTCATAAACAGACGAAGGGTGCGTAAAATCTACCATCACCCCTAACTGCTTTTCTTGGGCTGCTAATACCAGCATTCCTTGCAAGTCGTCCGTGATGGGAACTTCTAACGGGCCGCATCCGGCTAATTCCCCGGCATCGGCGTTGAGGCACTCAGGGGAGCGGTCTACAGCCCCAAATAAGGTCATGTCACTAGCACGGGCGATCGCCTTAATTACTTCGCGGCCCATTTTGCCCGCAGCACCGTTAACAATCACCGGAATCGGAAGTTGATTCGCCATAATCTCAAAAATATCCTGAAAGTTCGATCGACTAAATTTTAACGCTTGTGCGAATTTGGGGAAACAAGGAATGAAAGACAGGATTTGTCGGCAAATCTTCAAAAACCCGGTTCCCATTCCAGAAATACTTTACCAAATCGAGTAATTAGCTTAAAGAAACTCGGTTGCGGCACAAGTTCTGAAAAAATTACATTCAATCTCATATTAAGCTCAATTCTGTAAGAACAGACTTGTGCAAAGCTAATTTGCACCGACATATTTTTTCTGTGACTGCCAAATTCTCTCGAAATCTTCGATATGTCATGTCTGTGGCAACTGGCCTGAACCTGAGTTCTCAAAACCGACGGGTCAGGATTTTGCCTGCAATGCTTGTGGGCGCGACTGTAACGCTGCTGAATATTGGAGTGCGGCAGTTGGGAGGCCTGCAAAGCTGGGAATTGGGGAGTTTTGACTCGTTAGTGCGCTTGCAGCCAGATTCCGGCCCCGATCCGCGACTGCTGGTAGTGGCAATTTCTGAAGCCGATATTCAAGCTTTGGGGAGATTTCCGATTTCCGACGGTGCGATCGCTCAAACGTTGGCAAAACTGCAAAAGTATCGGCCAAAAGTCATCGGTTTGGATTTGTACCGGGATTTGCCTCAAGCGCCGGGACACCAAGAATTGCTGGCCGAGTTGAAAGCACCGAATGTGGTGGCGATCTATAAATTGAGCGATTCAGAAAGTCAGGGAGTGCCTGCGCCTCCGGGGATACCGCCCGATCGACTTGGTTTTAACGACTTCGTGCTCGATCCTGATGGCGTTGTACGCCGCAATTTGCTCTCAGTCTCGCAACCAGACAAAAAGATTGCTTTATCGTTTTCTTTGCAAGTGGCTTTGCTGTATCTCAAAGACAGAGTACAGCAGAAAAATAGCCCTGTTCATCCCCACCAAATCAACTGGGGAAAGGCAGAATTTGTGCCTTTAACTTCTGACAGCGGCGGCTATGCAAATCTCGACGCCAAAGGCTACCAAATTCTGCTCAAATACCGTTCTGGTAAGGACGTGCCGCGACAAGTCAGTATCGCGCAGGTATTGAAGGGAGAAATTGAACCAAGCTGGGTTAAGGACAAGATTGTGTTGATCGGGACGACGGCACCGAGCACTAGAGATTTGTTTTTGACGCCTTACAGCCCGGTTAAAAAGCAAAGTCCGAAAATGCCGGGGGTGTTGCTGCACGCGCAAATGCTCAGCCAAATATTGAGTGCGGTTTTGGATGGACGATCGCTGTTTTGGGTGTGGCCGGAATGGGCGGAAATTTTGTGGAACGGTGCTTGGGCGATGGTTGGCGGGGTTTTGGCTTGGCGGATTCAGCATCCTGGGAGGGCGGGATTGGCTGGGGGTGCGGGATTGATGGGACTGTTGGGGATTAGTTACGGGATTTTTACTGGGGGTGGGTGGGTACCGTTAGTGTCGCCGACTTTGGGTTTGGTGGTGACTGGTGTGGGTGTCAGTGCTTACAGGAAGCTTTACGATGCTTTTCACGATTCTCTAACGGGTTTGCCCAACCGGGATTTGTTCGTGGATTGTCTGGGGCGGGCGATCGCCAATACTAGGGGCCGGCGCAGCTATTTGTTTGCGGTGCTGTTTCTAGATTTAGACAGGTTTAAGGTAATTAATGATTCTTTGGGTCATTTGGTGGGGGATGAACTGCTGATGGCGGTGGTGGTGCGGTTGAGGGCGATTATTGGCTCCGGGGATATTGTGGCGCGGGTGGGAGGCGACGATTTTGCGATTTTGGTGAGGAATGTTGATGTTGACAGTGCCGTGGATTTGGCCGATCGAATTCACCAAGCTCTAATTGTGCCTTTTGAGTTGAACGGGCAGGAGGTGTTTGTGACGGCAAGCATCGGGATTGCCCTGGGGGGCGAACCCGCTGCGAATGTCAGGGAACAGCCGGAACACTTGCTGCGGAACGCCCACACGGCGATGTACCGGGCGAAGGCTTTGGGAACGGGAAGGTATCAGGTGTTTAATGCTTCGATGCACGCTTTGGCGGTGGAGAGGTTGCAGTTGGAAACTGATTTGCGGATAGCCCTCAAGCGTCAGGAGTTTTTGCTGCACTACCAGCCGTTTGTATCTTTGGCAAGCGGGAGGATTATTGGGTTTGAGGCTTTGGTACGCTGGCAGCACCCGCTGCGGGGTTTGATTCCGCCGATGAAGTTTATTCCGGTGGCTGAAGAAACGGGGGCAATTGTGCCGCTGGGTGAGTGGGTGCTGGAGGAGGCTTGCCGGCAGTTGCGGCTGTGGGAGGAAATGTTTGGTTTCGATCGAGCTTTAACTATGAGTGTAAATTTATCTGGGAAGCAGTTTGCTCAGCCGGATTTGGTCGATCGCATTCAGGTGATTTTGGAAACAACGGGTTTGAGTGCCGAGAGTTTGAAGTTGGAGATTACTGAGAGTGTGGTGATGGAGGATGTGGAGTCGGCGATCGGGGTTTTGAAGCAGATGAAAGCGTTAAATGTCAAGTTGGGAATTGATGATTTTGGCACGGGTTATTCGTCGCTGAGTTATTTGAGCCGGTTTCCTACGGATACTTTGAAGGTTGATAAGTCGTTTGTGGGGCGGATGGAGATCGAAAGCGAGGGGGAGAATGTGGCGATCGTGCGGACGATTGTGGCGCTGGCTCACGCTTTGGGTATGGATGTGATTGCTGAGGGTGTGGAGACGGCGGCACAATTAGCTAGGTTGAGGTCGATCGGCTGCGAATACGGTCAGGGTTATTTTTTTGCTAAGCCGTTACCGAGCGAGGCTGCGACTGCTTTGATGGCTTCCGATCCGCAGTGGTAGTTGTGGGTTATTAGTTATTAGTTATTGTACGTTAGAGCTAAAATTGAAAGTCGATCGGGTTCCCAAAGCAGATATCTAATATGTTAGGGACTAAAATTACTGTTAGGTACCCAAACATGAAGCTGAAAGAAATTGTCAGCCACCTGGTTATCGAGCCTCGAAACTTAACAGAGTAGGCTCTTAATTTAAATAACGCTGTCGGTAGCAATAAAGCTGTATTATTTCAGCGTCGTTTAGGATTAAATCACTAAAACTATGAGTTACTGTCAGCACCGGTTTCTACTAAAACTCTTGATGCTGAAGCAATTATATCAAATCCGTTAGCATCGGAATAGTAAATTCGAGTTCACGGCGTTGACGGTTGGCGGTTGACTGTCAACCGTCAACCGTCTACATCATTCCGGTGTAACCGGAAAAGAGATTACTTGTTATTCTACAGATACCGATCGTTGCCCGATCGCCCTTAACTCAAAATGGTGTTTCTGCCTGTAGGTATAGCGTTTCTCCCAACTGCGGATGCTTAAAGGAAAGTTCCCGCGCGTGCAAGTGTAGCCGATTCGCAGCAGCCCGACATCCGTAAAGTCGATCGCCCAAAATCGGTATCCCCAACCCTCGAACATCCGCTGCATGAACCCTCAATTGATGGGTGCGTCCCGTCAGCGGCAAAAACTCGACGCGATCGCAATTTCCCTCCCTCGCCATTACCTGAAAGCGAGTAACGCTGGGCTTTCCGCACTCCCAATTGACTTGCTGGTAAGGGCGATTTTCTGGATCGCCCCAAAGTGGGAGTTCGATCGTCCCCGCATCAATTTTTACAGTACCCGAAAGCACCGCTTCATAAACTTTGTGAACCTCCTTTTTTGCAAATTGCTGCCTGAGTTGACTGCTAGTTTCTTTGTCCCGCGCCAATAGCAAAATTCCCGATGTTTCCAAATCTAAACGATGCACCACCGTCAAATCCCAACTATCAGGTAACAAGTTACGCAAACGACTGAAAACACTATCTTGATTTTCCCGATAACGACCTGGAACTGACAGCAACCCAGAGGGTTTATTGACCGCAATCAACCATTTGTCTTCATAAACGATCGGTAGCATTTGGGTAACGGGCGTAACGGGCAAGATGCCCGTGAAGCGAGCAATATGATGATTTGTGGGGTGGGCTTCTAGCCCGCCCTTTGTAACGGGCAAGATGCCCGTGAAGCGAGCAATATGATGATTTGTGGGGTGGGCTTCTAGCCCGCCCTTTGTAACGGGCAAGATGCCCGTGAAGCGAGCAATATGATGATTTGTGGGGTGGGCTTCTAGCCCGCCCGTCAAACCCTGATTTATATTAGAAACAGTCGGATTTTGAGCCAATCCTGACAGCAAAAAACCCATCAACGGCTGACACCGATCGCCACAAGCACCGTAAAATTCTCCCTGTATCTTATCGCCCGATGGCGGCCCCCACCAAAACTCAGCCATTGCCAGCGGTTTCAAATTGTTTGCTGCCGCGTAGTGGAGCAATTTTGGCGCGCAACAGTCGCCGGTGCCAGTGGGAATAGAATTGCTTGGCATCAATGAGGAGATCGATCGCGATTTCCCCAAAAAATTGACCAGAGTGTAAGCCGCGTGCATTTGCGTCTGAAGTTCGCGGGAAAGTTCTTTTCGCTGCTGTTTCAGCGCCCGCATCCGCCGATCCGCAGCTTCAATTAATTGTTTTAGCGGCTGCAATGTTTCATCCCGCTGCCGTTTCAATTGTCTGCGTTCAATTTTCTCCAAACGGCTTTCTTGATTCAGTTGTTCCAGGGCAATTTCTAGTGTTTCTGCGGCGAGAGTTTGACACAGTAACTGGCGTTTTTCGTCTCGCTGCTGCTTGCAATTGCGGTGCCGATCGCTCAAAACTTGCATTTGCACTTCAAACTCCCGAAATAAGGCTTCATACTCTTGTCGCTGCGGGAGTTGATGGAGTGCAATAAGTTCCTGTTTCATCGCCTCCAATTGAGTTAACGTGCGGGCTTCCTCGAAAGCAACTCGATCTCGCCCCGGAATCGGCGGCACCCAGCCTTCAACAAGGCTGCAACCGTTCAGCAGCCCGGAAAATGCTTTGAGTATCCCCTGTTCCCCCGAAGGCATCTCCACCAGTAATATGCCGTACATCTTCCCTTCGCGATCGTAGGCACCGTCAGCCGCCAGGTACTGCATCAAACCCCGCGCGAGCTCCTCGGACATTCGAGTTCGCGGCAGTCTCAGCAGCTCGCCGCTTTGAGGACAACGGCCTTCGTACCAATAATTTGGGTGCGAGTCGATCGACTCCCAATGACAGTCCGTGAAATCTAAAAGCGCGTGCAACTCTAGCATCTTAAAATTTGGTTTTAAACCTGAATTAGGGCCTATGTGCTTGCATCCTGGATGCTTGATTGTCAATCGAAAATCGAAAATCAAAAATCGAAAATCGACTGACCGTATGTTACAGCGGTGTACATAAAGCGGCAACGGGGCATAATTTTATACCTACTATAATTACGTAAAGAATGATTTGTCGCACCAAGCCTGATATGCTAAATTTGTTTCAAAACAGCAGCGAGATTAAGAAAAGCATAAGTTAATATATAAGACCGCAAGCTTGTTATCCCACTAAATTTTTTATGTGCAAGGCGTATGCCAGACCTCTCGACTTCGGCTCCTGAAAACTCCTCAAACCCCCAACCAGCTCTGCTGCCGCCGATTTTAAGAATTTTTGCAGCATTTCCAGATTACGATCGGGGCAATAGATTGTACGCATCGGGAAGGTACGAAGCGGCAGTCCTTTGCTACGGAAAAGCGGTTCAAATTAAGCCGGACTGGGCCCGGGCGTGGCTGAATCTGGGCAAAGCTTACAAGCAACTGCATTCCTACGCAGAAACCGTAGCCTGCGCCGATCGAGCTACAGCAATTAATCCCGAAGAATACTGGGCTTGGATGCTGCGCGGGACAGGGCTGTTAAGTTTGCAAAATCACTCAGAAGCGATCGCGGCTTTCGACACCGCAATTCAAATCAATTCAGAAAAGCACGAAGCTTGGTATCAGCGGGGCAGAGTTTTAGAGGAATTGCAGCAGTGGGATGCAGCAGCAACTTGTTACAAAAGAGCAACCCAACTTCATCCGAATTTGCCCGCCATGTGGTACCGGCAAGGCAACGTGTTGCTGCAAGCTGAGCGCTATCCTGAAGCGGTGGCGGCTTTCGAGCGCGCGCTGAAACTCGTCCCGACAAATTGGGAAGCTTGGCTGAACCGAGGTTTGGCTTTGATGAAAGCCGAACGCTACGCTGAAGCGGTAACTTCTTACGATCGCGCCATTCAACTGCAACCGCAAAATAGTCTGGCTTGGTTCAATCGGGGCATTGCTTCAGCAAAATTGCACAAATATGCAGAAGCGGTGACAGCTTACGATCGCGTACTGCAAATGCAACCGAACGACTGCGAAGCCTGGTTTTATAAAGGAATGGCCCTCAAACACCAGTGGGCAGACGCGGCAATTGCTTGTTTCGATCGGGCAATTCAAATTAATTCTTTTTATCCCGAAGCATGGATCGGGCGCGGTCAAACACTGTCAGAATCGAGAGATTTTGAAGGGGCGATCGCTGCATTTGACCAAGCCATTCAAATTAATCCGAATTTTCCCGAAGCTTGGCTGGGTAGAGGCATCGCCCTGGCAGGATTGGAACGCTACAAAGAGGCAATTATCGCTTACAGCAATGCCCTACAAATTGAAGGTAATTTTCTAGAAGCTTGGAACTTGCGAGGCGAAGCCCTGGAAAAATTGCAGCAGTACGAAGAAGCGATCGCCTGTTTTGATAAAGTAATCTCTCTGACTTCAGAAGCAGAAATTACATCAAAAGTAGGGTTGCAGCAAGGCGCAGCGCTGGAAAAATTGCAGCAGTACGAACAAGCCGTCGCAGCTTACAACCGCGTAATTAAAATCGTGCCAGACAATTTTGAAGCTTGGTTGAAACGCGGCAATGCTTTGTCAAAATTGCAGCAGTACGAACAAGCTCTAGCATCATACGATCGAGCAATTACTATCTGGCCCGACAACTATCAAGGCTGGGTACAGCGAGGTCTGATCCTAGGGGAAATGCAGAACTATTCCCAAGCACTCGTCGCTTTCGATCGAGTGATTCAACTCAAGCCAGACAACTGGGAAGCTTGGGCGCAGCGGGGCGACGTTTTGCAAAAATTGCAGCGAACTCAAGATGCCATTAGCTCTTACGGAGTCGCCCTCGAAATCAAACCCGATTACTACGAAGCTTTAGTCAGTCGAGAAGAATTGAGACTCAAAGACGCGATGTCAGGAAAGTGGTAAGCTGTCGCGCATTTAAATTGTATATTCAGGGCGGGCTCATAGGCCCACCCCACATGACTTTAATTTTTTTTGAAATACTCTTTAAATACAGAACAGCTTCAGGGGAAATTGACAAAAATTTTTGAGTTTTGAAATTGCTTTGTTCTTCGTAACGCTGCGCTGGGGTATAGTTTTAACCTGAACTTCCCCTGCAAATAAGCTAATCCGCATTTAAATTGCATGGTAAAATAAATTTTCACTCTTGTGGTGGGGTGGGCCAGAAAGCCCGCCATCAACATACAATTTAAATGCACAACAATTAACAATCAAATTAAGTTAATTATGCGACAAAGATAGGGATTTTCTAACGCCAGATAACTTGTGATAAGCTGATGCACATCAGCTTAATATCATGTCCGATAGATTGACCATAATATCCCGGCCGGGCGGGTTTTTGAGATTGGAGATTGTTGGCAGATATTGTTGGTGAACCCGCCCCTACCTGATGAAGGGTAATCGATCGGACATGATATAATTCTTACTTCTTTTATATCGCATTACTCGGAAATCTCTGCTTCAAAACAGGCATTACCGGACAAGGTTTTTGCTCCTGTAAATTCTCCGGTTTGTTCCAAGTAAAAGGGCCTTTTTTCTCCGCCGCCATCCACAGCAAGCTTTTTGCTCGCGTCATCGCCACATACAGCAGTCGAAACTCTTCTGCTGTTTTCAAATAACCAGCTTGTTCCCAGGCTTCGCCTAGATTTGGTAAAGGATATTTTCCGTGCAAACTTGCTCGAATCTGTGCTCTCGCTACCTCTGCTAAAGTGAAATCTCCTAAAAATCGGGCTTGCGGCAAAACTCGCAAATTTCCGGGGATGGTTTGTTCGTGCAGAAACGGCAAAAATACGCAATCCCAATCTAATCCTTTAGCTTTGTGCATGGTAATAATTGTTAGTTGACCTTTGCTGGTATAGCGTTCTTCTATTTTGTCGTCTGCATCCACAGGTTCAAATCTTTCGGAACTGACAATTTCGCTAAGTACGTCCAAAATATTCCGCATTGAATTGTTGCCGGCTGTTTGAATTGCTACCCGTTCTGCTAATTTGTCGGCGGTGGCTAATTCTGTTTGGTCGTATTGCAGCGCTAAGGCTAAAAATGAGATGATTTGGTAGGGCGGCAGTTCTAAGCTAGCTTGCAGCAAACCGCAGCAAAAATAGCGGCATTTGCGAACGGGGTCTGACTGCTGCGGGTCTAGGGGGCCTGGGTAAAGGAATTGCTCGGGGCTAGTCGCAAAAGCATTGTAGTCTTGTTTGGGGATGAGTTGCCGATCGCTCAAAATCTTTAAGGCTGCTTTCAGGTAGTCTGGAGAGTGGGGGCGATCGAGAAATTGCAGCAGTGTTAAGATTTCCCAAGGTACTTGAGAATGTCTGTCCCGTTCTCCCACATCTTCAATTTTAATCCCATATTTGTGCAAATCAAAGCTTAATCCGTGTTTGTGAGGATTTTCTAGCACTTCTTTGATAAACTTACCTTGTTTGTTTTCCCGCACCAAAATAGCCATCGACTTCAGATTTTCTAAAGGCAATTTTGCGCTATTTTCCCCCTCGCTAGCTTCCGTGCCTGAATGGATAGCTTTTTCATTCCTTGCAAATTCAAAATCGGCAGGTAAAAATTCCTCAACTAACTCAATTACCCGCTTGCCAATCAACTCAACTGTATGGTAAATATCGCGGGGAGTATGCAATTCTAAGCCTCGACCAATGGGAGCCGGATTGGCATTTTGCTGCGGGTCATAGCTGGGTACAGGCTTAATAGTTTGGTCGCGAAAAGGCTGTTCCGTTCCCGCTAGTTTTGAGCTATTTACCCATTTCAACATAAAGTTAGCTGCATCGATAATCACCTGGGTGCTGCGGCCTGCACCGTCCATTGTCGCTAACTTATTCTCTACTTCGCACTCATCACAAAATTGGTTAAAATAAATCGGGTCGGCGGGTGTAAAAGTAGAATTAATTGCTTGATTTGGGTCGCCAACTCTAATAAAATTGGGAGGTGAGTTCGGACGCTCTGGATCGATCGCCAATGTTTCCAAAAGCCGAGTTTGCAAAGGTGTCGAATCCTGCGCTTCGTCCTCAAAAACGGCAAATACTTGCTTTTGCTCGATCGCCCTCGCCTTCGGATTGTCCAACACCCGCAAAGCTGCTAAAATCATCTCGTCGTAATCGATGAATTCCCGACTCCTCAACAAAGCCTGATATTTTTGATATAAACCGCCCGCTACCGCTAAAATCTCATAACCGTCCCCAGTATCAAGAGCGCTCATTTCTAACAACTGTTCGGGAAACAAACCAGAAGATTTTGCCTCGTGAATCACTGTTTTAGCTACCTGCGGCAAAATTTCCGTCCGCAAAACCGATTGTCGCCGCAATCTCTCCGTTTCCTCTCCGTCGAATTGCTGTCCTTCTAACAAAACTTGATATCGGCGGGGATTTTCCGCAATCCAAAGTTCTACACAGGTGCGAATTAATCGGTGACTTTGAGTTGGAGTAACTAAGGTTGAATTTTCTAAATTTAAACCCGACAAATCGGGATGGCGCATCGCAATATTCAAAGCTAAACCGTGCAAAGTGTGCACCGCAAAACCGCCTTGAGATAAAGACAATTCTGTCAATCTTTCCCGAATTTTAGTTTTAATATTAGCAGCAGCCGATCGCGTAAATGTCACGACAATTAACTGGCGGCGGCTGTGAAGCCCGTTGCGGGCGATCGCAATTGCCGACGCAGCAGCCATTCCCGTAGACTTCCCGGCCCCCGGAACCGCAGAAACAGCAAGGGGGCCGCCTTCCCAGTCCGCCATGTCCTGTTGCCCCGCACGCAAGCTTTCGCGAATTTTAAGGCAAGCTTGTTCTCGCAAAACGGCCGCAAACCCTGATTCTGAAAGCGCTGAGGCTACATCCGGGCGATCGGTATTGGTTGTCGATCGCATAAAATCAGTATCAAATTCATCAGTCATTCGATTTTAGATTTTAGATTTGAGATTTTAGATTAGAAAAATATTGGTCGCGTTCAGCCTTTTCAAACGGTATCAGAAACCTAGTTGCTTTAGTTGCGATCGTCTATATCCAGAACCCAAACCGTCAATCGATTTTAGATTTTAGGTTTTAGATTTTAGATTGAATAAAGCAACCTCGCTCATAAATCCGGGGGCTGGCGATGGGGAGCGAGGAGCTTTTTTCTCCCTCCACGGATGAATCCGGGAACTTGCGACCAAATTGTTTTCGCTCATCACACCGATATTTATTGGCTTTCATCTGCGTTCATCTGCGTTCATCTGCGGTTAAAAATCCCAAAGTATTCAACCTCTACCGTTTCCATTTCGGTATCGGCTAAACTAATGCTATCTATTGAAGCTTAAATTGAAACCAGCATAAAATTCAATACCCAAGCCTTTTTTAGAGGAGTCACCCAAATGAAAACTCACCTCAAAATCAATTCCCCCCCGCCCAAGCCAAACCCAAACCCAGCCAACAACAGCACAACTCGTTTTGCTGTGGCGGTATTCTTAACTTTATCTTCAGCCATTGCTTTGCCTAGCTGCGGATCTCCACTGCCCAACGCTACAGGCGGCGCAGGTTCATCCAGCAGCCGCGAAAACCAAGTGGCCGCATCGGCTCCACCACCCCCACCCGCACCAGCAGCCCAAAGGCCAAAAGCTCCTGCTTCATCAAAAAAAACAGCAGAAACTCCAGCCACCCGTCCCCAACTGATTAAAAAAGCCGAACTCACCGTAGTTGTCAAATCTATTGACGCCAGCACTAAATCTGTTACTAATATTGTTGAAAAACAGCAAGGCGATATCTTGGGTTTCCAAAATCAAAAGCCGCCGGATTCCAGTGTCCGCCAAACGGCGTCTGTGGAGATTCGCGTGCCTCAAGAACGGTTAGAAACTACTTTAGACGCTTTGGCAAAACTCGGAACTGTAGAGAACCGTTCTCTGACGGCTGAGGATGTTACCGATCAATTAGTTGACAGCGAGGCTAGGCTGCGGAACCTCCGCAAATCGGAGGAAATGGTGTTAAAAATTATGGAGCGATCGGGCTCTGTCGGCGACGTGCTCAAAGCTGCTCAAGAGTTGAGCAATATTCGGGAGTCGATCGAACGCATTGACGCTCAGTTAAAAAGTTTGCGAAATCAAGTAGCCTATTCGACTATTAGCTTAACTCTAGAAGCAGCAGTATCGGCTCAACAAACTCCCGAACCTTCTCTAGGTTTGCGGGTGCAGGAAACTTGGGGGAAAGCGACTCATTCTGTGGGTGAATTGACGCTCGGTTTGTTTGGTTTGGGTATTTGGCTGTTGGCTTACAGTCCTTATTTGCTGTTAATTGCGGCTGCGGTTTACGGCTTTAATCGATTTAAGAAACAGCATTCTGTTCCACAAATTCAAGAACCGAAACCGCCTCAGTAGTCAGTAGTCAGTAGTCAGTAGTCATTAGTCATTAGTTATAGCCATCCTAAATCATTTGTGCATTTCTTACTCCCTCCCCTTGATAAGGGGAGGGTTGGGGTGGGGTCAAAAATTGACGACTCCTGCAAGGATTGCTATAGTAGTCAGTTGTCATTCCACCCACGTAAAATTTATGTATTGTGGAACGACCGGAGAACCCGTTCTTAAAACCAACTGACAACCGTCAACTGATAACTGACAACCGTCAACCGTCAACTAACTAATCATCAATTTGCCATCCATCTTTGGTATAGTCTTCATCCACAATCTTTTTCGGACGCATTACCAGAACAACTCGCCCCAAAATAGGAATATTTGGGGATTGTTCAAACCAGTACAATTCTAAATTGCCAGCGTTATCGGCGAGGAAATAACTGTCAGCATCCCACTGTCTTTGGGCTCGATCGGCAATAATCAAAACTTCTTCAACTTTGCCTTGCAGCGGTACCGGCAATCTATCGCTCATTTCCAAAACGGCCACCGGATCTTCAGCGTTCAAAATTACCTGCCATCCGGGAATCGCCACCCAAGCTCCGGCTCCGGAAAATTTTACCATTCGGAACGGCTCGATTTCCTCCGGCAAAGGCACTGCCAGCAAATCAGTCGTAGAAAGCGGCAATTTGCCCACAACCGGGACAATGCGCGGCAATTGTTCCTCGGTATCGAGCCGGTAGACGGGCAAGCGGGGCGCTTCCCGTCTCGGAACTACGGTAAAATCGACGAGCAACTGCTCGATTTGCGCCCTAGCGGTTGGGCTGCTAGCTAATTTTAAACCGCGAGCAATTAGGCGCGATCGCTCTTGCAAATCGCTTTTCTGTCTCGCCAATTGCCAGCATTGGTAAGCCATAGCATCGCCGGGAGTGTCTGTGAACCCTTGGGGGAGACTCCCCAAGTGCGAAAACTCCTTGATCGCTTTAGCAACTTGGCGAGCATCGTCAACATCCAAATTGTGGGTTAGCATCAAAGCCGCCGCCCCGGCCCGCTCTACTTGAGAGAGAATCCGAAACTCGTATAAGATATCGCTACCTTTGCCCAAAAAGTGCGATCGAACTTCCTCTGAAGCCCCAGCATTTACCATGCTGGTGTAAACTTGGGCTGCGACGCTTACTTGATTTTGCTGAATTGGCTCAAAACCAGTTTCTTCAAAAATCCTTTGAGAGTTGTAGCCAGCTTTTAGCAGTGCGGTGCAGGCTTGTCCCCACTCTACCCAAGTGCCTTCTTTGCGGCGGAGCGATCGAATTAACTTTTCGGCATCCACAGCATTTGTGGAGGATGCAGATGCAGGAGGGGATGAATCTTGCGGTGTATCAGTCATAATTGAATCAAAAACTAGCGCTAAGTTATGTGTGATTGGATACCGGCAAGGCTCGTGTCGCGGCAGAGCGATAGATTAATAGTAAGTGAGTTATGAGACTATTGTTACAGAATAGTTGCTCGCCTAAATTTACAAAGGGGAGTTTATCGTATTGTTATGGATAATGCCATTTCAGAGCTAGATCAAATTAAACGCCAGCTCATGACCCTACACAGACCGAAAAAGCCCAAAATGCTGGTAGTAGACGACGAACCAGACAATCTGGATTTACTCTACCGCACTTTCCGACGAGATTTTAACGTGCTCAAAGCTGAGAGCGGAATTCGCGCCTTGGAAGTCCTCGGCATCGAAGGCGAGGTCGCCGTGATCATTTCCGACCAGCGGATGCCCGAAATGAAAGGAACGGAGTTTTTGAGCAAAACCGTGCCCCAGTTTCCGAACACGGTCAGAATTATCTTGACTGGTTTTACGGACATTGAAGACTTGGTGGATGCGATTAACTCAGGACAGGTTTACAAGTATATCACCAAGCCTTGGGACCCGAACGAACTGAAAATGGTGGTGCAAAAGGCGGCCGAGACTTATGAAATTCTCAAGCAGCGGACTGAGGAATTGGATCGCGCCCAAAATCAAATACAACTGTTAGCAACAATCATGCAAACGGCTGTGGATTATCCGAGTTTGGAAGCAAGTTTAGATCCAATTGCTACTGCTATAAGTGATAATTTTTTGGCGGACTCTTGCATTTTGCAAATGGTGGAAGGAAATGTTTTAATACCAGTCCAAGGCAGTCACACTACTGGTTCAACTGTGGAAAATTGGCTGGCAGACGATCCTCTGGTTCGAGAAGCAATTACATCTCAAACTATTCAGGGTGCTGTGAATATTGGGCTCGACACAGCCTTAGCGAGTCTGCCGCACTATCAGAAATCCGGCATTCAAGCTCACCTGAGCATCCCGGTGATTCACAAAGGTCGATCGATCGCCCTGATTTCCATGCAGTGGAAGCAACCTTGTTCCCTGCGCCCCGACGAACTCACAACAGTTCACCTCGCCGCTCAAGAAGTTGCTTTGGTATTGATGAGTTTTCAGGGTCATTAGTCATCAGTCAGTCGATTTTAGATTTTAGATTTTAGATTTTAGATTTACTTGCAGCGCAGTGAATCTTGGAGCTTGAACAAAAGTCTAAAATTTGGGAATCTCCACGACGATTGTCGGGAGCTTGTACCTGTTTTTGGGCGTGGTCATCAGTCATTAGTTGTCATATCAAATCCGTTAGCATCGGAATAGTAAATTCGAGTTCACGGCGTTGACGGTTGACGGTTGACGCCGCGAACAGTCAACAGTCAACCGTCAACATCATGTATAAGTGTAACCGGAAATGATATCAGTCATTAGTTATTAGTTGGCTCTCTGTCTAGAGTTTAAAATAATAGCAAACGAAGGATTCAAGACCAAATCTCGCGGATAGCTAACAATAAAAAGCATTGATGACTGGCGACAGCATGACATGAATGGACGGATTAATTATTTTTACGTGATGAGAAACTAGCAATTACCAGTTACCAATTACCTTTTCCCCAATTACAAATTACCAACCACCAATGACTAATGACTAATAATGCCGAACAAATTAAAACTATATTTAATCGAATTGCACCAGTTTACAACCAATTGAACGACTGGTTGAGCTTTGGGCAACACCGGATTTGGAAGCAAATGGCGGTGCAATGGAGCAGTGCGGGCCCCGGAAATACTTGTTTAGATTTGTGCTGCGGTAGCGGGGATCTAGCTTTGTTGCTGGCCAAACAAGCAGGGCCGACCGGTTGCGTATTTGGAGTAGATTTTTCGGCAGAACAATTGGCCGTTGCCGCCAAGCGCGATCGACCTTTTCTTACCCCTGCCAGTCCCATTTCCTGGGTAGAAGCTGACGCCCTAGACTTGCCTTTTGCTGACAATTACTTCGACTGCGCCACAATGGGTTACGGGCTGCGTAACGTGACTGACATCCCCCGCAGTCTTCAGGAATTGCACCGCGTGCTCAAACCCGGTGCCAAAGCAGCTATTCTCGACCTCCACCGCCCCAGCAATTCCCTAATGCGGAGCTTTCAGCAGTTTTATCTAGACACTCTCGTAGTGCCCGTTGCTCAGCAATTTGGCATGACTCAAGAATATGCTTACATTAATCCTAGTTTAGAAAAATTCCCGATCGGCCAGCAGCAAGTCGCGATCGCCAACAAAGCCGGATTTGCCAAGGCCACCCACTACCCCATTGCCGGAGCTATGATGGGAGTATTGGTATTAGTCAAAGCAATTGAAAATTAAAAGTGGTTGCAGTTTCAGTCGATCGAATACCCCCGATCAAAATTTTAGACCAAGGTTCACCCCCCAGATTCATCTGTGGAGTAAATCTAAAATCTAAAATCTCAAATCTCAAATCTTATGAATCCCTCTGACATTTGGCTGTTGTTGGCCCCACCTGTAGTGGGAGGAATTATTGGCTATTTCACTAACGATATAGCTATCAAAATGCTGTTCCGCCCCTATCGACCTATTTACATCAAAGGGCGACAGTTGCCTTTCACTCCCGGCTTGATCCCCCGCAACCAAGAGCGCTTGGCAAAGCGAATTTCCGACACAATTATGGGTTCGCTGCTGACGCCGGAGGAACTGCAAAACTTGGCGCGCCGCCTCCTGCAAACCGAGCGGATGCAGTCGATAATTCTCTGGCTGTTGCAGTTGGCGCTGGATCAGGTAAAAGCAGACGCAGAGCAAAAAACCGCTAAAATTCTCGCTAACATTCTGCGAGATTTGCTGGGGGAATCTGTGCCGCGAATTCTCAAAGTTTTGGCGCGCCGGGAAGATTTTTTAGAAGTTCAGCTTAATCAAGTTTTTGACCAAGTTTTGCTGGAGATTCAGCTAACGGAATCTCAGGCAGCTCAGCTTGCTGATTGGTTGTTGCAAGTAGTAATACCCCCGGAAGTGCTGCGTCAGGCTTTAATTGACTTTTTGACGGATCGCAATATTTCGATCATCGATGAAGGGTTTCGAGAAAAAACCAGCGGCACTTATTGGGTAGTAGCAAATTTGTTTGGTTTGCGGAACACTTTAACTCGGCTGCGGACTTTTTGTCTGGATGACAGAGAAGCGACAAATCAGCGGTTAGCAGAGTTAACTGTTGCTTTGGGAATTCGCGGGCGAATTCAGGAATGGCTGCAAAATTTGTCGATGCAAAATTTACCGGTTTCGACTGTGAGACAGTTGCGAAAAACTATGCGCGACAGTGTTCGCAGCTACGTTCAACAGCGGGGTACAGAGGTACTTGAGGGGTTGAGCAAATCTATTGACTGGGAAAATATTTCGCGGTTGATTCTCAATCGATTGCAAACTTCCGCAGTGATGAGCGCTTCCCTGGAAATTGTCAGCAAAGAACTGGCTTTGGTTTTAGAGCGCTATCTAGAGCGGGATTTAGAAAATATTGTAGCTCAGGCTATCCCGATTTTGAATATCGACCAGGTGATTGTCGATCGAGTGAAAGGTACTTCTCCTGAAGAGTTGGAGTTAGCAATTCAGGGAATTGTCCAAAGCGAGTTGCAGGGAATTGTAAATTTAGGAGGTCTTTTGGGAGTTTTTGTCGGCTGTTTGCAGACTGTTGTGCTTTGGATTCAGCGGTGATTTATTTCGGCAGTTGTGAGATATTTGTTCTAGTCTAATATTCACTCGACTTGCGCCCCCAGTACCAAAAACCTGGTTTTTCGACCGTATTGGCCACCTCAGCCAGAGAATTTTTGGTATTGTAAAACTTTATTGAGTTTATAAGCAATTATAAACAATAATGGTATTATATTGTTGTGAGTGCGACGTGTTGAACAAGGAATACGCATAGCCCAAAAAACGCAAGTCTCAAATGCAACTAACAGAAAGGCACATCATTAAATCAACTTCACACCGTTTCGCCCAAATTGACGAACTAGCTTTCAAGTCCAAAAACCTCTACAATGCCGCCAATTACGTCATTCGTCAGAGCTTTATTTATGGGTGGGGCTATGTCAGTTATAACGAAATGAACAGATTGATGAAGTCTCACGAAGCATATAAGGCTTTGCCTGCTAAAGTAAGTCAGCAAATCTTGATGGTGCTAGACAAGAATTGGAAATCGTTTTTTGAAGCCATTAAAGCTTACAAAGCTGACTCTTCAAAATTCACGGGTCGCCCAAAATTGCCAAAGTACAAAGATAAAGTTAAAGGGCGAAACCTTCTCATCTACACAATTCAAGCGATTAGTAGCAAACAGTTGAAAAAGGGAATCATTAAGCTTTCGGGTACTGAGCTTTCAATTAAAACCCAAGTCAATCCCCACCAGATTTGTCAAGTTAGACTGGTTCCGAAATGTGATTCTTATGTAATTGAGGTGATTTATGATGAACCGGAGTCCACCCTTGGCAACGCAAATTCTGTAGCTAGTATTGATTTGGGGCTGGATAATTTAGTAGCGCTAACTTCAAATCAACCGGGATTTATCCCTTTGTTGATTAACGGGCGACCATTAAAATCGATCAACCAGTTCTACAACAAACGCCAAGCCAAATTACAATCCCAATTGAGAGGAAATCGCAAAACTTCACCACGGATTCAGCGCTTAACACGCTGTCGCAATCAGAAAGTCGATAATTACTTACATCATACCAGTCGTGGGATAGTTAATATTTTGACAGCCAAGCAGATTGGGACGCTAGTAATTGGCAAGAACGCGCAGTGGAAAACAGAAATCGAGTTAGGGAAGAAAAACAATCAAAACTTTGTCAGCATTCCTCACTCTCGATTAATTGAAATGTTGGAGTACAAAGCTCGGTTGGCGGGAATCACAGTAATTGTGCAGGAAGAATCCTACACATCCCGCTCCAGTTTTTTAGGTTTAGACCCAATTCCTGTTTACGGTAAAACAGAAAAAGAGCCTGTGTTTACAGGGGGGCGGATTAAGCGTGGTTTGTACAAAACATCGACGGGTCAATTAATTAATTCTGACGTGAATGCTTCGTACAATATCCTCAGAAAAGCAATCCCAAATGCGTTCAGCCATGGGATAGGGAGCTGCGTAGTTGGGCCAATGCGGGTTAATCCGCTCAAAGTAAAAGCGAAGGGGGAGGGACTGTGCGCCTCCCATGTCATGCAATAAATGACTATACTTTTACCAGCTATAAATCGGGTTTTTGTGGCCCAATCCTAATTTACCTATTTCCTAAATCTATGCCAGCCCCCAATTCAGACGATCGCACATACATCCCAAAAAACCCGCGCAACCTCAGCCGCCAACAATACGAGCGTTTAACCGCAGAAATGTCAACTCCCTATCGGCCTCTGCGACAGTTTGTTTACGTAGCTTGTGGCGCTTCGGGCTTTATCGGCGGCTTGGTTTTCCTCGCTAAAATTGCCTCTGGCCGGGAAATTGGTTCTGCTTTGCCTAATTTTGCCCTCCAAGTCGGAGTGGTGGCCCTGATGGTGTTCCTGTTTCGCTGGGAGCAGCGCGCCGAGGGCCGATCCCCGAAGTCTAAGTAACAAAAGTTTACAAATCGAGACAAAAATCTATATGAGGCAAGGAAAAGTTATAAATATAAAGAAATTATTATGAAATCCTGGTTTGCCAGCGATCCCTGTAATGATAATGATGTGGATTCAATTGGGCTCAGCAAATTTAAAGGCCCTAATCATAAACCGCTTGTAATTCATTCAATTGGGGTCAGCTTTCATAAAGACCCTAAATATATAAAATCAATTTAAGCCCAGCGCCAGCCTTCACTGATAGAAGAGCTGGCGTTTGGCATTTGGTTAGGATCGGGAGATTCGGAGATATAATCAGTAGGGTGCGCTTAGCAAGCACTCAGAAGCCCGTACCAGCGCCGTGAACCGAGTTTTTTGCCTAGCATCCGGTATAGGTAATACCTGTTCCCAAAAATCATGCAACTCTAGGCAGATGCTGGAAACCACGATCGTCATCAGTCATTCGCAATTCTAAAATCTAAAATCTAAAATCTAAAATGGTATAAGTGCTGGGGCGATCGAATAATTTGACCTTTCCCGAAGACCTTAGCCTGTGCAGTAATTAATGAGATGTGTCAAAGTCGAATTAGAAAAAGATGTTGGGAGATTTTACTATGGGTCGATCGTTTTTCCCCGGTCGGTGGACGTTATTTTTAGCAGCGGGGGCGGGAATTGTATTGTACAGCAATGCTGCGGCGGCTGCCGAAAAGGTAGTGCTCAAATACAGTGCGATCCGAATGACTTTACCCGTCAGCGAATTAGAAATTTTTGCAGAAACGGGGAAAATGTCGCCCGCGTTAGAAATGCTGCTGGGAAAGGCAAAAAAAGAGCCGGAAGCGGTTCGCACCAGTCTGACGAGACCGGTAAAAGTCAGTCAAGGCTTTTTGGATCGGACGCTTAACAGCAAGGTTGGGGAAATAATTCTCGATGAAGTGGGTCAGGTAATTCGCACTCCTTCTGGGAATGCAAATCGAGAAGCTTTGCGCGAGGCCTTGGTGCTGTCTGCAACTAATGATAACGAGATTACTCTGCTAGAAGCGATGAAGAATTATCCTTCTCCAGAAGTTTATGTTGAGGGCGATCGCTTAGTTGAAGCTTACGGCAAACTTGTCGCTTTGTCAGAACAATTGGGCGGCGTTTCAGAACGGCTGCAAGACATTTTGAACAAGATTCGTCTGCCTCGATTGTAGTGGATGTGGTCAAAGACGGTTGATTGCTTCGACCGATCGCAGAATGTTGCTGAACCTGAATCTACAGGGGAGTTACATTTTTTTTGTGCAAAATTTGCCTAATTTTGACACGAGTAAAAAAAATCTAACTCCAGGCAAGCTCCAAACCAGACGGGAATCAGTTATTCCTAATTCCTAATTCCTAATTCCTAATTCCTAATTCTAAAATCATATAACTTCACTGTAAAATCTATCTCGGGATAGATGTTCGACAGCTTACAAAAAGTTTGTAGAGGAGTAAAATTTTTTCTTATGAACCTATGTAAAGCAAAAAATGCGGGAAAGAGCTTGTGTATCACCGATAAACTGAAAGGGGATCGGGTGGAGACTCCAGATTATCTATCTTAAGATAGAGAAATTCTGTCAGAGTCAGGCGCTTCCGGAAAAACAGCTTATCATTAGTAAAATTGTTATAGAGAAGATGCCATTACACAAAGTATTAGAAAAAAATATGGATACAAAACTCTGATACTGCATTCATTAATACTTGCACTCGATCAACTTTACTTACTGGGTAAGACTAGCAACATGAAAAACAATCCTATTCGTTCAAAAGACCGTTTTTTGGTTTTCGGCGCTCCGGCGATCCAAGATGCTGAAATTCAAGAAGTGGTGTCAACCATGAAAACAGGTTGGCTGGGTACTGGCCCGAAAGTGATGAGTTTTCAAGACGAATTTAATGCTTACAAGGGTTCCCAGTACGCGATTGCAGTCAATTCTTGTACGGCGGCACTGCACTTGAGCATCCTTGCTGCTTCGTTACAACCGGGGGATGAAGTCATTACTACTCCAATGACTTTTTGCGCTACAGTTAATGCGATCGTCCACGCCGGGGCAACACCGGTACTGGCGGATGTAGATCCGGTGACAATGAATATTGACCCGGCTCAAGTCGAAGCTAAAATAACTTCAAAAACTAAAGCAATTTTGCCTGTTCACTTCGCAGGTCGTCCCTGCGATATGGATGCGCTTTGCGAGATTGCTCGCCGTCACAACTTGAAGTTAATTGAAGACTGTGCTCACGCGATGGAAACAGAGTACAAGGGGCGGAAAGCAGGCACATTTGGGGACTTCGGATGCTTCAGCTTTTATGTTACCAAAAATATCACGACGGGTGAAGGAGGAATGATTCTGGTTGCCAGTCAAGAAGATACCGACAGGCTCAATATTTTAGCGCTGCACGGTATGAGCAAAGATGCTTGGAAGCGATTCGGAGACTCGGGTTACCAGCACTACGAAGTGGTGGGAGTCGGTTTTAAATACAATATGATGGATCTGCAAGCTGCGATCGGCATTCATCAAATGAAACGAATTACTCCTTATTGGCAGCGGCGGGAGCAGATTTGGCAGCGCTACAACGAAGCATTTGCGGATCTGCCGATTACTTTGCCCGCCAACCCAGAACCGGATACAATTCATGCTTATCACCTGTACACCATTCTGGTAGATGAAGCCAAAACAGGAATCAGCCGCGACAAGTTTCTCAACGCTATCAATGCTGAAAATATCGGTGTCGGCGTGCATTACATGAGTATGCCCGAACATCCTATTTATCAAGAAATGTTTGGATGGCAGCCGGAAGACTATCCGAATGCTGGGTACATCGGGCGGAATACAGTTAGCTTGCCGATTTCGGCAAAATTAACAGATGCAGATGTGGAAGATGTAATTGCTGCTGTTAAAAAATGTTTGGCGATGGGCCAACCTCGCACTCGATTATCAGAGACAGCAGGCCAAACCGCCTAGACTATTAGTCACAAAACAATGTGAGAGTTCTCCGGCTAGTCAGCATCTATTGAATGACCGCTCACATTCAGTACCCTAAAATTTTACACCCTCTAAACCTAGTGGGATTGGAGTTTTTGGTTGATACATCTAGAGTTTTTTTGGTATCCCCAAACTATATTTGTAGCTATTAAAAATTCTGAGATGTTAAATGTCTGGGGTGCCGAATGTGAGTCAAAATCCTGTGAACCTACATTTTGTAAAGCGAGCATTTATTGAAATCACCGAAAACCTGTTCCCAAAAATTGGCATGGAGTGGGTTCTGCAGGCTCATTTTTTTAGTCATAAACAAATAATTGATTGTTGAGCAGATTTCAATTTGTCGATTAGTTAAGAAAAAAAATCAATAATGAATAAACACATTGGCTACTTTATCCCTGAATTTCCCGGACAAACTCATACTTGGATATGGCGAGAATATCAAGCACTCCTAGAGCTTGGTATGAAACCTCACATGATATCAACCCGCCGTCCGCCCACTAAAGTTGTACATAATTGGGCTGAGAAAGCGCAAAATATGACTGATTATTTACTTCCCTTAAAAATCAAAGATTTTGTTAACGTTCCCATAGAACTGATCGAAGCTGGCCCGATTGCTTGGTGGCGCTGCCTCAGTGTAATTGCTAATACTAAAAATATATCCTTTTCTCAAAGGCTTTACTATTTGATATGGGTTGTTATGGGGGCCAAGCTAGCTTGGCTTGCCAGAACCCAGGGCTGGTCTCACGTCCACGTTCATTCCTGTAGCAATGCTGCTAATATAGCCCTATTTGCCTCCATACTTTCTGACATCACTTATAGTCTGGCTCTTCTAGGTCAGTTAGAAGATTTTGGGCCCAATCAAGAACAAAAATGGAAATATTCTGCTTTTGCTTCTGTAATGTCTGAACAACTCCTCAATTCTGTCAAAGATGAGCTGGCAGGCTTTTTGCCCAAGGATGTGAGGGTGTCACCAGTCGGTGTAAATCTAGATGAAGTTAAGCGTGAAACTCCCTATACTCCTTGGCAGGAAGGCAGTCAATGCCGAATTTACACTTGCGGCCGTCTGAATATAGCAAAAGGACAAAAGTACCTGATTGAGTCAATTAAGTTGCTTCGACAACAAGGGTTTGATGTCTGCTTGCAGATTGCTGGTGAGGATGCAGAAGCTGGCAATGGCTACCGTAAAGAACTCAAGAAATTCATTCAAGAGCAATCAATGTCTGATTATGTTGAGCTGCTTGGTTCTGTCTCAGAAGAACGAAATCGCCAAGGTTATCAAGAGGCTCATATTTTTGTTTTACCCAGCTTGAAAGAGGGAATTTCTGTAGCTGTTATGGAAGCAATGGCTGTGGAAACTCCTGTAGTAGTGACGCAGGTGGGTGGAATGGCGGAATTGATAGATAACGGTGTTGACGGTATGCTAGTCCCGCCGGAAAATCCCGAAAAAATGGCAGAGGCAATAGCAAAATTGCTAAAGGACAAAGAATTAACATTGAGCATGATTCAGAAATCTCGACAGAAGATTGCTGCTAAATTCCACCATCGGCGTAGTGCTCAGATATTACTTGAATCCTTGGAGCAGCTCAGCTAATTTTTGGAAGATTCAATCCAGGGATTTTTTAAGTTTTAAGTAGGTATCGATAACGTCCTAGCTCCTGAATAGAAGGAGCTAGGATATCTATCCTAATTCTAAAACGCCCTTTGTTCTGAAAAATCGTGAAATTAACGCCGTGTTTCAAGTTGGTTTTAAACATGGGGCGATGTGAAGCTACTATCGGTTACAGCATTTGGCTTTGCTGCTGCTCAATAAGCCAAAGTTTCTAAAGTTTCCCGCAGATAGGAACGAACCTGCTGATCGATGGTGGCATTTTGCTGCTGACGCTCAAAATTGAGTTCTAGCTGCCAGCGTTGAAATCCTGAACTTGCGCCGATCGCAGATTTGAGACTGCCCCAGATTTCAGAATCTTCGCACAGCTCGATCGGCTCTGCGGCTTGAGGTTCTTCTGCAAGCGGTAGATAATTCGCCATATTTTTATACCTCTGTTTTAATCCCTTGTAAGGATTGAAAGCTGACCTTGACACTCTCTATTATAGATTCTTCTCTCCAAAGAGCCAACCTAAAATATCCACAACCTGCGGTTAAAAATTAAATATTAAGACTATTAATAATCTCTATCCCAAGAGGGGCCTTGCCTATTTTTTTCACAGCATACATCTGTACAAATTAAAGTAGCTTAAACTACAATTGTCCCCGTCTTAATTTTTTCTTTCACTTTTTTTCGCTCGACTCTTCGGGTAGAGATGTAACGCCGTTGGTGTCAGCAGGTTTTGGGTTGACAATACTGCCGGCTGACGAATTCCCTATGCCGGATGCTGGCCCAATTGACTCTACGGGTGCAGCCTCAGTGACACTTGTCTCGGCTGCCAAAGCCGGCAAAAGTCGATCGACTTGCCAAGGCGCGATCGTAAAATCCTGCCGAATTTTTTCTAAAACATGAGGCTTTGTCGCTGAAAATTCTGATTCCGGCGTCAGCAAAACCGCCATCACACTAGCAGACACCTGCAAAAACAAATTGCTAGCTAAAAAAGCAGCAACTGCCAACAACAATCCAGCCCACCGCCAGGAAGGAGGAAAGGGAGCCACCGAAGCCGCCAGGGGGGCCAATCGGTAAAGCTGCCACAAAATTACTGCCAGCAAAACAGCGACAAAAAGAGCGATTCCTTGATTTAACTTAGTTTTAAACCGAGTCAGAAGCCGGTGCTGCACAGAAGTTAAATTCTGCGGTTTTACCGCCACAACTAAAATACTAAAAATGTAAAAAGGGCGGAACCACTGCATCCACAGCACAGGAACAATACCTGCTACAGCCACTAAAAATATTTCTAACCAGATAGGGAGCAGGGGAGAACCCACTGCGAGTCCCAGCAAGCAAAGTCCCAGGAATATCGGCAGTGTAGCCGCCCCAGAAAGGTGAATCCACAAAAAAGGATCTGACCAAAAAGAACGCACTTTAATTAATTATTAGTTATGAATTAGGAGTTTTGAATCTGGGATTTTGAGATTTTGGGATGCACTCTTGACTCTGAAATCCGATGGGAGGAGTAAATATTTAGCTATCAAACCGAGGACTTACAAGCAGAAATCTGGTTTATTTCGGTAATTCTTATTGGAGCGAGCCAATTTTCCATTTTAAGCAAGGATAAAGACGATTAGGAAGTTCTTAATTCCTTCTTCCTTCTTCCGACTTCCCTTTTCCTTCGGTCAACCCAACGACTGCGATCGGGGGGCAAGCTGTCAACTCTTCCTTCTTCTTTCTGTCAACTGTCAACTGTCAACTGTCAACTGTCAGATGAATTTGGGAGTATTGAGTGAAGAGAATATTTGCGAGCGATCGGCAATTTAGTTGCCTTCACTCAAAAATTCTCTTCCAACTCAACACTCACAACTCAAAACTATTGAGAGAGAGTCCGGCGCTTAGTAACCATCCGGTAGGCTTCAATCATATCGCCCTCCGCCCAGTCGCTAAACCCGCTCAAGGAAATGCCGCATTCAAAGCCAGCATTGACTTCTTTGGCATCTTCCTTCATCCGTTTTAGGGAGTCGAGGACACCTTCGTAAACGACATTGTTGCCCCGGCGCACCCGCACCTTGCAGTTACGGATGACTTTGCCAGAGAGTACCATACATCCAGCCACAGCCCCGCGACCGATCGCGAACACAGCGCGCACTTCGACTTGACCCAAAGGTTCTTCCACCAATTCGGGTTCCAGCAGGCCTTCCATCGCCCCTTGAATGTCATCCAAGAGGTTGTAGATGATGCTGTATTCCCGCACGTCTACCCCCGCTTGGTCAGCCGCGAGGCGAGCGTCGGTGGCGAGAGTAGTATTGAACCCGATAATTACAGCATTACTAGCTGCCGCGAGGTCAATATCCGTTTCTGTAATTTCCCCAGGAGCAGATAGCAGCAGTCGGAGTTGAACTTCTTTTTGAGGAAGTTGAGTCAGAGCGCCGACAATTGCTTCGAGGGAGCCTTGGACATCTGCCTTCAAGATCAAGTTGAGTTCCTTGAGAACGCCTTCCTTCGCTTGTTGAGAGAAGCCGCTGAGGCTGATCCGTCCGCCTTGCAGCAGGCGGGAATCTCGTCGGGAGGTAGCTCTTCCAGAGGCGATCGCCGCAGCTTCTTTTTCGTTTGCGAAGACATCAAACTCGTCTCCGGCGCGAGGAACTTCCCGCAGCCCCAGCACTTCCACCGCGAAGGATGGAGTTGCTTGGTCTACGCGATCGCCCCGGTCATCGATCATGGCGCGCACCTTGCCCAAAGCCGAGCCTGCGACCACAATATCGCCCACTCGCAGAGTGCCGTTCTGCACCAGCAGAGTTGCCACCGGCCCCCTTGCCTTGTCGAGGTGAGCTTCAATCACAGTACCCTTAGCCGGTCGGTGCGGGTTGGCGTTGAGGTCTTCCATTTCCGCCACTGTCAGAATCATTTCCAACAGAGTATCCAGGTTTTCGCCTCGGATCGCGCTGACTGGAACCATCGTGATATCCCCGCCCCAGTCATCTGCCACCAAGCCGTACTCAGTCAGCTCTTGCTTCACCCGTTCCGGCTGAGCGCCCTCCTTGTCTACTTTATTGATAGCCACGACAATTGGTACTTTCGCCGCTTTCGCGTGGCTGATAGCTTCAATTGTCTGAGGTCGCACCCCGTCGTCCGCCGCCACCACCAAGATGGCGATGTCCGTAACCCGTGTTCCCCGAGCCCGCATCGCTGTAAAGGCTTCGTGGCCGGGCGTATCCAAAAATACCACCTGCTGGCTCTTGCCTTCGTGTTCCACATCTACGTGGTAAGCACCGATGTGCTGGGTAATGCCCCCAGCTTCTCCCTGAGCCACCTTGGTTTTGCGGATCGAGTCGAGCAAGGTAGTTTTACCGTGATCCACGTGACCCATAATCGTTACTACTGGGGGACGGCGTTCGAGGTATTCCAAATCCGCTGCGTCCAGCATCTCGATCACTTTGATAGCTGGGGCTACTTTTTCTGGGGTTTCCACCTCTACGCCCATTTCTTCGGCTACCATCCTCACCGCTGGAATGTCCAGGGTTTCGGTAATATTTACCGCAATGCCTTTAGAGAAAAGCCGCTTAATAATTTCGGTTTCGGGAACAGCCAGACTAAATGCTAGTTCTTGAACGGTCATCGGCCTGCTCAGCAGCAGCTTTTCTGGACGTTCTACCTTAGCTTCGGCTGTTTTGCCCCGGTTGCCGCGTCCCCCGCTCGAACCTGAAGAACTTTTATCGTGAGAAGGGCTTGGTCGCTTATTTTTGCCGCTGCTTCCGGGTGCGCCCGGAGTTGGTGTTGACTTGGGTGCTGCTTGTCCCTTCGCTTTAGCTGGGCGGGCTAGGGACAGGCTGACCGTGACTGGTGCTGGCAGATCCAAGCCGTTTTCTAACTCATCGTCATCCTCGTCTATGGGTTTGAGGCGAGAACGTTTTGCCTTAACAGCCTTAGCAGCTTTAGCTGCATCTGAGTTTTCGTCATCATCTTCTTCCCAAATGACCGATGTCTTTTTGGCAGGACGAGGGAGAGTTGGCCTGCTGAGGAGAGGAATCTCCAGCAACGGCGTATTATCTTCTTCATGGTCATCAGTGTCATCCCCTACGGCTCCGGTGTCACCGCCCCGGCTGCGCAGCCCGGTAGCTGACGTTGCGGGGGCAAGGCTCCGGCGCGGGCCGCCGGGCTGGGGTCGATCGGCCAGTTGAGTTTTTACTGGGCCACCAGCGCCTTCCCGGCGCGGTCTTTGAGCGTCGCGAGATTCGGTAGCAGAGCCCGGTGCAGGTCGGCTGGGGCGGCTCGGTTTAGCCGGCGCTTCCAGAGTTTCTGACTGTCCTGATTGCTCTTGCTCGGTTTTTGCCAGTTTGAGTACCGGCTTGTTTCCCAGATTTTGTGGGGTACGGCTAGGCGACTCGGATGCCGCTCTGACTGGCGGCGACGTGAGTTTTGCCGAGGGCGCGGGAGGGGCGGTCGGCGGTTGCTGGGTGCGTTCTGGAGCCTTTTCCGACGGCGGTTGAGGTGGCGCAGGTGCCTGCGCCTGGGCGGTTGTTTCCGGGGCGATCGCACCTACAGTTTCCGACACTTCTGACGGAGCCGCCGACACAGCGACATTTGGCTTCGACAGTACAGGTCGATTGATATTCGGTTTAGCTGGAGGCTGGAGTTGTTGAGCAGCAGGCGACTTGGGAGGAGTTGCCACGGTTGCCGCAGGCTGGTTTTTTTTCTCCTCGTTGCCTGCAGGCTGGGAGGAAGCACCAGCCGGCCGTACTTTTGGACTGCGTATTTCTAAAATTTGCTGCTTTTTTTGTTGGTCGTTAGGGTGAGGGCCAGATTCTCTAGATGGCGCTGCAGCTCTTTCGGGTGGAGCTGGCTTGCCGGGGGAAGAGTGGCTACTGGCTACGTATTTTTCCGCCGTTTTGCGAATGCGCTCTGCTTCGGATTCTGTAATTGTGCTGCTGTGGCTCTTGACTGAAATATTGAGCCGCTCGCAAACTGCCAAGATGTCTTTATTATCCAAATTTAGTTCCCGTGATAATTCGTAAATTCTTACTTTGCCGTTGTTCATCCACTCTGCCCTCTTTTGTGCCAACCAGTTTTTACATTGTGATTTTTTGTTCTAATGACGACATCATTCGCTGTGATTGATTCAGTGTCAGGAATCGGGGTTTTGGTACTCGCTCAGCAATTTTATCTAAAAGATGCAACTCGCTGAAGTCTGCGGTTGAAGAATTCTCAAGTCTGTTTGGGAACTTGGAACTCCGAAGTCTGAGTTTTGGCAAAACCCACTCTCTCAAGCTTCAAAGTTTGCCTTTCCACCTTGAGGATACCTCTGCTAGTACCCTACCCTTATCTAATCTGACACAAATCTTTCCAGACTGGTGGGCAGATCGGATTGGGGTTTTATAGCTGGCGCTACCGGTAATTACTGGTAGGGCTGCCAAGAGGCTTTATACAGTCGATGCCGAACTATTGTCGGTTTCTCGTCCTGCCCGGCCAGAGTAAGATGTACAGTCAGATGTGGCTAAACGCTGCCAAAGTTTTTGGTACAGTTCGTCAGACACAGGCGCTTTGAGCGATCGCCCAAGTCGATTTTTTTTCTGAGCTGCTTTGAGGCATTCGGCTTCCCGACAAAGGTAAGCAGAACGGCCCATGCCACGATCTAATTGTACCTGATGAGAAGGATAGAGCCTGACTACTCGCCAAAAAGCTTCCTTTGGAGCTATTTTTCGACAACTTGCACAGCACCGGTAGTTCGGTTTCATTTCTTGTCAGAGGGGGAGTAGAGGGAGAGGAGGGAGTAGAGGACAAGTCCTCCTTGTCTCCCGAAGATAGAAAATTTTATGAAAAGGAGTCAATAGTCAGAAGATAGAATTCAGAATTCACAATACGCCATGCCCCAAGTCAGGGGTAACGGTAACAGAAAGAATTTTTTGCGATCCGCGATTAAAATCGGAGGCTTTCAACCTCGATTCTCCATCCTGTCGCACAGTACCCATTCTGGATTCTGGCTCCTGAATTCTGAATTCTTCGGTAAATGTCACAGTTTTTAGACTGCGGCTTCGGTTTCCTCCGTGGCGGCTGCCTCCTCTTGCTCAAATTCTGCGCTTTCCTCGTCGCCGTCGTAGTCGCCTGCTTCGTCTGCGTCGTAGTCGTCTGCTAGTTCTTCGAGCCTAGTTGCTTCTGCTGCCAATTTGCTGTCTTCGGCGGCGCGATCGTACTTAGCAATATCTTTGATATCGATTTTCCAACCTGTCAGGCGGGCTGCGAGGCGGACGTTCTGACCTTCTTTGCCAATGGCAAGACTCAGTTGGTCTTCAGCGACCAAAATGTGAGCTCTCCTGCCTTCTGGAGCAACTAAACGCACTTCATCTACTCTAGCGGGACTCAGAGCGTTAGCAATATAAGTTGCTGGGTCTGGAGACCAGCGGATCACGTCGATTTTTTCGCCCCGCAATTCGTTGACTACTACCTGAATCCGCGATCCCCGCGCTCCGATGCAGGCTCCTACAGGGTCTACGTCGCGATCGAGAGTATCAACTGCTATTTTAGTCCGGGGGCCGACGTGCCGGGAGGGCGGATTTGCCTCCCTGGCTACGGCGACAATCCTCACCACCCCGTCTTCTATTTCTGGTACTTCGTTAGCAAACAGGTAAACCACCAAACCTGCGTCCGCTCTAGACACGAGTAACTGCGGCCCTCTAGTAGATCCTTCGCCTACTTTTTTGAGATAAACCTTGAATGTAGCGTTTGCCCGGTAATTGTCGTTGGGCAACTGTTCGCGCTTAGGGAGTTCGGCATCTACTTCTGGCTGACCGAAGCTGCTGGTAACTGCTAAAATTACCGACTGCCTCTCAAACCTGAGAACTCTTGCTTGAAGAACGGTTTCTTCTAAATCTTTAAACTCTTCTTGAATCATTTTGCGCTGTTGGTCGCGCAGTTTTTGAGCGAGAACTTGTTTGGTCTGGATGGCCGCCATGCGACCAAATTCTTTTTGATTTGGTGTTACGTCTACGAGTACGATGCTGCCCGGTTGAGCTTCCGTGGCTACTTCTTGCACTTCCGAAAGTGAGATTTCGTGATCGGGATTTGCGACTTCTTCGACAATAGTTTTGTTGGCTAAAACGCGGAAACCTTCTTGTTCTGCGTCGAGTTCTACATCAAAATTGTCGAAGTATTCTTCGCTGAAGTGATCGAGTTTTTGGGTGCGGCGGTAGCGTTCGTATCCTTTGAGCAGGGCTTCTCGCAAGGCTGCTTGGACGGCGTGCTTGGGTAAATTGCGTTCTTTGCTAATACCTTCGACCATTTCTTTTAGTCCGGGCAGGGGAACCATTGACATATAAAACTCTCCTTTTGTGCGTTGGTAATAAGTAACTGGTAATCGGTAATTGGTACTTGGAAATTTTCCAGGAAAAGTGATCGCAGAGGAGTGATGAGTTACTGGGTAGGATTAGGGAAGCTAGGTGCTGTAACAATTTATTTGTTGTTCCTATTCAACCCGCTGCTACAGATGTGCTTGTTAAAAATTAACTCGCAGCCAAGCGTTTTCAGCTTGCTGCGAGGCAATCTCAAAACTCAAAACTCAAAACTCAAAACTCAAAATTTCCCTTTACATCTCCTTTCCTTCGTCTAGTTCAACTTTGACAATCTGAGGGCGGGGAATTTTTACCTGTCGCCCTTTTTGATTGAGATAAACCGCTGTTTCATCCCGGCCCAGGAGTAGTCCTTTCCACTCTTTGATTCGCGAGTCCGGTTCGGTGGTTTTGGCTGTCACGGGGAAACCTTTAAAGGTAATGAATTCTCGATCGCTGCTGAGCAATCGGGATATTCCCGGACTGGAAATCTCTAGCACGTAGGCATCGGGTATGATGTCGGCTGCATCTAACTCGGCATCGAGGGCTGTACTCATGCGCTCGCAGTCGGCTAAACCAGTGTCTTGTTGGAGGTTGCGGATGTCTACCCGCAAGACGGGAGGATTTTGGTTGGTGTGAAACACTGCTCCCACTACTTCCAATCCCAGTGTTTCCGCAACGGGGGTAGCTAAGTCAATGATTTGTGGGATTAGAGGATGAGTCATATCGAATACTTAAGTTAAAACTCCTAAACTCGGACACGGGCAAGGAAAAATTTGGTGTTGAGATTGCTTGGCTTTGAGGTGGTTTGATTAGGTGGCTGCGACTTTCGTCTTCAACTTTGGGACTTACCCAACATCCCAGCAGGGATCTCAAGCGGGGGGGGTACCCCTACTAAATCAGTCCTCAACTTGCAAGTCAGACGCCCTGAGCTCTTTTCCTGCGACTAATGCAACAAAAAAAGTGGGGTTGACCCACTCCTAGGTAAAACAATTTCTTCCAAGAAGTTTGAGGACTTCTTCCGATCGAAGCGAGGCCTCTGTTCTCAGTTTAGCTCGATCGCCCGTCCGGTGACAAACCGATCGCCCTCGGCGGACTGTCCGAGGGCACAAGGGGAGCTGACAGAGGGAAGGAGGACGACTTCATCACCGTTTTGGAGTGGGGTGAGGGCAAATTCCTGGTTGATACCGAAGCTGGTGGGGCGCCCCTAGAACTGTTGGCGATCGGCACTCAGGCGTTCTAGGACTTGCGATAGGGGAGTTTCTTTGGGAAATTCTAATTTCAGTTCGGACAAGCCCTCTGCTTCTTGATAGGCGGCCAAGAGTTTGACAGTAATGGTGATTGGTAGATTAGACATGGGCGATCGCACGATCGACGGTATATTGACAAAACAGCAAAACTAAGATTCACCATAAAAAATCCCCCTTACTAATGCTGAATAGGAAGCTCAATTACAAACTCTACCCCCCATTCTGGCGAGGAAATGCAGGTCAGCTTACCACCATGTTTTTGTTCTACGATCTCACGGCTAATAGACAAACCTAAACCTGTCCCTTTACCTACTGATTTGGTAGTAAACATTGGCGTGAATAAATGCTGCATTACTTCCTGAGTTATGCCAACCCCATTATCAGCAATCCGAATCACCACTCTGTCATCCTGAAGCATTTCAGTGCAGATCCGAATCTGTGGAGTGTCATTGCTCTGTTTCTTTTCCCCGCACAGCGGACAACTAATCGTAGACTCTTCTAAAGCATCAATTCCATTCGCCAATATATTCATAAACACCTGATTGAGTTGCCCCGGATAACACTCTACTAGCGGCAATTCCCCATACTCTTTAATCACTGCAATTCCTGGGAAACTTCCTTTAGATTTCAGTCGATGCCCTAAAATTAATAAGGTACTATCTAGCCCATCGTGAATATTCACTGGCGTTAGTGCCGATGTATCCAACCGAGAGAAATTACGCAGTGACATAGAAAGATTGTACAGTCGCTCTGTTCCGACCGCCATTGAATCAATAATTTTTGGCAAATCTTCAACAATAAAATCTAACTCAATCTCCTGGGACTTATCCTCAAATTCTGATGTCGAAGTAATGTTGTCCTGGCAAAGCCGAGTCATCTCGATCAAATCGGCAATATATTCCTTGGCAATAGGGATATTATTGGAGATAAAACTAACTGGATTGTTAATTTCGTGAGCCACCCCAGCTACAAGTTGACCAAGGCAAGCCATCTTTTCACTTTGAACGATTTGCACTTGAGCTTTTTTAAGATTATCCAAAGCTTGAGAAAGTTCAGCCGTTCGTTCTTCCACCCGTTTTTCTAACTCCTGCGCGAGCTGATGTAACGCTGCTTCTGCTGCGAGTCTGTCTTCAATTTCCCGTTTGAGAAGCAGATTTTGGTCGGCGAGAGTTTTAGTCAAAGCACGCAGCTTTAAATGGAGGTTGACTCGAGCTAACACCTCCTTTTGTTCAAAGGGTTTAGTAATGTAATCTACAGCCCCTAGATTAAAGCCTTTGACCTTATCTCCTATGTCAGAAAGAGCCGTCATAAAAATTACCGAAATTTCGTTTGTCAACGGACTTGCCTTCAGGCGGTGGCAGGTTTCAAACCCGTCAATTCCTGGCATCATCACATCTAAAAGAATCAAATCAGGCTGAGTATATTCAGCCTGTTCGATGGCAGTTTCGCCATCAGTTGCTACCAAAATCTCCCATCCAAAACCCGCTAAAGCTTCAGAAAGCACGTCCAGATTGCTAGGATTGTCATCGACGATTAAGATGGTACTTGTTTCCATATTTGCTGCCTTCATTCTTTTTCTATTCTGTGGGATGTAATAAACTCTTTGATTTTTTTGACCTGATAGCCTTGGGCTAACTGGCGCAGCTCAACAGCAAAGGGCACAAATTTTTGATCCAATTTCTCTAGGTGTTCACTGCGCTTCACAATTCCTTTCACGTTGCCTCTCATCGCCAGTTCAAGTAGGAGTTCAATTTCTCCGGGCGGGGGAGCCACTACAGAGGTAGATTCAGAAAGTGATTGAGGATCGGAGGAAAAGGGAATAGTGTTGATTTGTTCATTTTTTCGTTCCTCATATATCCATTCAAGTTTTAAATACTTTTGCAACATCTCAAATAGCTCTTCTGCCTGCACTGGCTTACCGAGAAAATCGTTTGCTCCCCCCTCCAAGCTTTTATGTTGGTCGGTAGCAAATACACTGGCCGATGAAGCAATGATTGCCACGTCTTTATAGTGTGACAAATTTCGGATACGGCGCATCATCTCAAAGCCATCTAACACTGGCATCACTAAGTCAGTGATAATCAAATCGAACTTAAACTCTTCTACTTTTTCTAAACCTTCTTGACCGTTTTTAGCTTCGGTTACTTCAAAGCCGATGGGTTCCAGCAGATTGACAATGACCGAGAGGTTTTCCCATTTGTCATCCACAACCAAAACTTTCTGCTTTCTACCTTGGTAGCCAACCAGCTTTCTTTGCTTGGCAATCGTGGCTGTATTTGCCCAGTCTGCCGCTTCCGGTAATTCCAAATCCAGCCAAAAAACACTGCCGACTCGTGACTGACTTTTTACTTGAATTGTACTACCCATCATTTCGACAATTTTCTGGCTAATTGTTAAACCGAGTCCGGTGCCTTCCGCCTGACGATTGCTGTCTCCTACCTGTTCAAAAGGCAAAAATATTTTTTCTAATTGTTCTGGTGTCATACCAACGCCAGTATCTTCTATTTGAAACCGAATTTTGTGAATTGGTGAGGCTGGCTTTTGGTCATTGCTTTGTACCTTTTCACCTGTCTGCTTTTCCAGATGTTCTATCTTAAAAGTCACTCGTCCCGAGTCGGTAAACTTAATTGCATTGCTCAGTAAGTTAATTAGTACCTGTCGCAAGCGTTTCTCGTCAGCGTAGATGCCAGCAGGAATTTCCGAACTGGGTTGATAAACAAAAGCAATTCCTTTTTGTTCGGCTCGGATGCGGCAGATTTCCGCGACTCCCTGCAAAAAGGAAGGAAAATGGAAATCTTTCGCGTAGAGTTCCAATTTCTGAGCTTCAATTTTAGCGAGGTCTAAGATGTCATCGATCAGGGTTAGCAGGTGGGAGCCACACTGGTGAATAATACTGATGCCTTGGAGTTCCTTCGGAGCCATCGTTTTTGAGCGTTCTAGGATTTGAGCGTATCCTAAAATTCCATTGAGTGGCGTTCTCAATTCGTGACTCATATTCGCTAAAAATTCACTTTTAGCTTGGTTGGCAGTATCGGCGATTTGTTTGGCTTCGGTGAGTTCGGCGGTGCGTTCTTCTACTCTAATTTCTAGCTCGGAATTGGTCTTGGCTAGCGCCTCAAAGGATTCGCGCAACTGCTGGGCCATAAGGTTGAAAGCCTGGCCCAGAACTTCTAGTTCTTCTACGCCTTTTACCTGCACATTTTTCTCTAAGTCGCCACTGGCGATCGCCCTAGAAGCTGCGCTCAAACGGAGAATGGGGCTGGTAATCCAGCGTGCGGTTAAGATTCCCAAAACGGTAGCTAGCGCCAAGGCTCCCAAACACAACAAAATGGTAGTCTGGGTATTGGCGTTAATTTGATCCATGAAATCGCTTTCAGGAACTACGACGACGATCAGCCAGTCCAATCCTCGGCTATCCTGAAAGGGCATAACTTGGAGGAATTGCCGCTGACCGGCGATCGTAAAATCTAATTGCTGAGAGCTATTAATTTTAGTGAGGTTGCCAAAGCGTTCTTTTAAATGCGCTGTTGTCAGCCGAATTAAATCATCTCTGCTATCTAAAGCATTCAGGCGATCGAGCTTGTCATTGTTGGTGATAAATGCTTCTTTGAGAGTTGAACTCGCTACTAGGAGTCCAGAACGTTCCATAATGAATGTCTGTCCCGATCGACCGATGTTTAAGCTGTGCAGGAAGTCACTGAGGAAAGAGAGCAGAAAATTAGCAACGAATACCCCGCGCAGCTCGCCACTTTCGTCATAAACTGGATGACCGGCAGGAAGCGAGAGCGTTTTCTGACCTACAAGCGAAAAAATTTCGCTCCATGTGGGCTTGCCTAAGCGTACACTGTCTTTATACCATGAACGGCTGAGTATATTGTAGTTGCGGGAGACTGTTAAGAGCTTCGTTTGATTGCCTTTGCTATCAGATTCATAAATATGAAGTTCATTTCGATGCTCTTTGTCTGCTATTTTAAAAACTACTTTGCCATTCTCTTGGCGTTCAATGGCAATGAATTCTCCTGTTTTACTAGCAAAACCCATGTTGGGCAGAGAAGGAAAGGCTTGAATTTGCTCCCACAAATAGCGCTCCGTACTCTCCAATTCGTCGGGATTTAAGTACCCTAGTCGAAAGGCATTGGCATTCAGTTGATTGACGCGAGGGGCTGTATCTAGGTATGTGTTGAGCTGCTGCTGGATGCGGGCCGTAATTTCACTTCGCAACTGGCTAGCAACTTCGTTGACTGCTTTTTGCCCGTTGCGTAAGGATAGCCAGCCTGTCAGCCCGACAGCGGCAAATATTTGTAGAACGAATGGGAATACTAATATTAGGCGCAGGGACACCTTTTTTTTAGAACGGTTTGACAGGAAAGTGGTTGCAGAGGTCTGTGACATTGATTGGTGTTACTCCTGGGGTAACGAGTTGGCGGAAAAATCTCAGTGAATTGAGTGCAATGAGGCTGAGGAAATATATATTGACAAGCAATCTATAATAGTTAGTGAAAAGTTTGAGACAGTAACTTGCTTAAACAAGCATGGCTACTTACGTCTTTTCTCTGAAATGGCAAGAATAGCTGACTAAAGATACTGACGCGCCTGATTTTTTCCTAGCATTAGTCATTTTTTTTAGCTTTCAGGAAACCAGTTAGCAATCATATCTAATAGATTACTTGGTTTAGAGCTATTTGTAGTAGTTTTTAACTTTACTTTACAGATTGACTCTAAAAAGTAGAATCTCATCAAGATTACATAAAAATTACATAAAAATTGATATAATGTACGTCTAAAAAAATTGACAATCAAGCATCCAGGATACAAGCCCCCCGATTCATTCCGAAAGCAGACTCAGGACCCAGAAATAAAAAACCTGTATCCGATGAAACTTGCCGAACGTATTTATCTCGCGCAAGTCAATGCTTAAATCTAAAATCTAAAATCTAAAATCTCAAATCGATTGACAATCAAGCATCCAGGATACAAGCCCCCCGATTCATCCGTCCAGAAATAAAAAACCTGTATCCGATGAAACTTGCCGAACGTATTTATCTCGCGCAAGTCAATGCTTAAATCTAAAATCTAAAATCTAAAATCGATTGACCTTTCTCGCTAAAAACATGACACCCCAGCCCGCTGAGAATCCTAACGGCGGTCTAACTCACTACCGCGCTGAAGATGTGATGCACCACCCTGCCGATGACTTTCGTAGAGAATGCCGATCGCACATGAAACTTTACAATTCCGGCCAGTTTCATTTGCAGGAGATACAGCCGACTAGAAGGATTCGATCGCCATGACAAGCCGCCGTTATGCCCTACGGGATTAACAGTGGGAAAGGATCGAAGATTTGTTGCGGGGACGTGAAGGTGATGTGGGTGGGACAGTCTGCCTACAATCGGTGGTTCGTGGAAGCGGTGTTGTACCGCTACCGAGGGGCATCGCGTGGGGAGACTTGCCCGAACGGTTTGGGGACTTCCGAGTGATGACACGCCCTAACGCGGGGCTATCCGTTGCAGTTCTTTGGCTTGTTCTAAAATTTTCTCGAAGTCTTCTTCGCTCAACCGCTGAATGTAGTTGATTTTGAACTCTTCTAGGAAGTCGCACAGCAGCAGTTGTATTTCTTGCCAGGTTTGCTGCTGTTGCAGTTCGGTTCCTAAAGCTTGCCCGAAATGTTGGACTAGCTGGCTGGAGAGTTTGATGCTTATGGGGTCTTCGCTGGCGATTTTGAAGGCTTCGTAGGCATCTTGGGGGCCGAGGGTGGCTAATTTTGAGAGTTCTGCAACTAATTGCTGTGCTAGCTGTTCGGGCAGGTTTCCCAGCCCGGGTACTTGCTTCCATCCTTGATAGAGGGGGGATTGTTTGAGGAAGGTTTCAATATTGTACCGGAGAAGGGCTTCTAGGTCTGGCTGGAGTTGGGGAAGGACTTTGTAGACGGTTATTTGGACGAGATGGGTGGCGATCGCTTCTATTTCATTGATATTGTTGATGTCTAGATAGCGCTGTTTTGGGGATTGAAAGAGTTGACGAGCGAGTTCGCCTGTGGTAATTGATTGCTGCATCTGGTTGATGAGTTGAATTACTACAACTTCGGTCAATTCTTGGGCGAAGTTGGCGACGAAACCTCGGCTGATTTGGGTGCGTATGGGTTGGAGATCCGGCATTTTGGCTTGGTGGATGCGAATTGTGACGGGTAATACTCGCAACAGGCGCCAGAATGGGAGCAGCAGGAAGATGTCGTACCATCGCCAGAGCATGGCTGCTCGCCAAGTGACGCTGCGGTGGCGGCGGCCGATCGAGTAGGTACGGGCTAGAAATTCGATCGCGAATATGGCGATGAATGGCAGGTCTATTAGCCAGAAGTTATCGGTGAATTCGCCGTTTTCTCCGATCTCGCGGTAATAGTTGGTGGCGATTAATGGCTTGATTTTGGAGTCAAACCACTTCATTTCTTTTTGCCAGCCTTGTTTGTTTAAATAGTCAGAGTTCCAGAATGTTTGGAATGATTGTTTAGCGGAGTCTTGCGGATTTGGGACGCGATCGCGCATCCGGTCTTTTATTTTTTCTAGGGTGCCGCTTTTTGATGCTACTCGAAAGGGATCTTCGTCGATCATTTTCGCGCTCAGATTGTTTATTTCCTGCAATTTGGCTGCTACTTGGGGAGAGGGCAACCCTGTTTGCACTACTTGACTTTTTAATTCTTCTAAGGTTTCCAGATATTGCTGGGTGTCTCGGTGGGGTTTAATTCCTTTAAATGGGTCGTATACTTGAGTTATAACTGGCAGTTGCCGGAAGTAGAAATCTCGCCAGGGTACGTAAGTTAGGTCAAATAATACTAGGCTTAAATTTCCTAGGGCAACCAGTGCCATGAACCGCTCGAACCAGGGGACTTTTGGTGATTTTATGCGGGAGTTTGGATAGGGAGATGGCTGTAGTTTTGGTGTCACTGGCGATTCCTAATTAAGTAGACCGATCGGATTAGATGTAACTGGTAATAGCTGAAAAAAGGAAATAGGGAAAACTGGCTAAGTGTCTGGTCGCGCTCGGATTGCGCTCGCGGAAGCTAGTCTTTATTTTAACGTGCGTTTGTTGGGGATTTTTGGACTGTTGATTAGGCTTGGTTCTATAAAAAATTATACTTGTAAAATATTAAGGTCGATCGAAGTTGACGGAAGCTGTTGCTCCCGTTAGTGTGCTTCTCTCTGGCAATAAAATTATATCTCAGGCGGAATCCTCAGTTTTTTTGGCGTGGCAGAGCTCACGGGGCTGGTAATAAATTACTATTTCTGTTTGATCTACGGGCTATTTGAGCGCTAAATCAAATGTATTGCAAGGATCGGAGTCTAAGGTTAGATATGGACTTCGAGTTTGAGGTCAAACCCTCAAGAGAGTTATACTTGCTCAAAGGTAGTCTGGCGAGAGCGCCCCCTCCGATCGCGAGGGTGGCTGCCACCTCCGTAAGGTTCGAGGTTTCGCCTCTACAAAAACCAGCTCGCGATCGGACTCTTGAATAATATAAAACCCTGAGTATAATTTTGTTCGCTTTTTTTTAATATATGACATACTGCCTTAATCTCGATTGCCCAAGAGACAAGCGTCAGAACCCACCAGGCACAAAGTATTGTCTTAATTGTGGTTCAAAGCTGCTGCTAAAAGACCTTTATGCAGCAACTGAACCGCTGCGCGACGGGGGATTTGGCAGGACTTTCCGAGCTGTTAATCATGGAAAATTTGAGGAATTGTGCGTGATAAAACAGTTGTCGCCCCCTCAAGATTTTCAGCGAAAGCAGGGTCATTTTAAAAAATATGTTCGACTTTTTGAACAAGAGGCAAGGCGGTTATACGAACTGAAGCACCCGCAAATTCCTCAGTTAATTTCTTATTTTGAGGAAGATGGGCGCTTGTATTTAGTCCAAGAGTTTATTGATGGGAATAATTTAAAGGATGAGTTAGATAAGTACGGTGCTTATAGCGAAATTCAAACTTGCGAACTGCTGTTAGATTTGTTGCCTTTATTGAAGTTTGTTCACGACAGAAATGTAATTCACCGCGATATTAAGCCTGAGAATGTGATCCGCAGATCTCGCGATAGTAAGTTAGTGCTGATAGATTTTGGGGTTTCCAAACAGGTAGTAGCTGCTGCTCCGACTAAAACTGGAACGAAGTTGGGAACTCCTGGCTACGCGGCTCTAGAACAGCGTCACGGTAGGGCTGTTCCTGCTAGCGACCTTTATAGTTTGGGGGTGACTTGCATTCGCTTGCTGACTTCTGTTATGCCTTATCTCGATATCTACGGGGACATTCACGATGACCTTTACGATCCGCTTGAAGGTCGGTGGCTTTGGAGGGAGGCTTTGCCAAAAGGAACACAAATTAGCGAGGATTTAGGTCAGGTTTTGGATAAGTTGATTCAGGAATATGTTAAGAATCGCTACAAATCGGCTGTGGAAGTTTTGGATGCTTTAAAACCTCCTGTTGTTGTTGTCCCCGTCCTGGAAAAGTCCCAGCAGGCAACGGTCATTAGTCCTGCGGTTCCGACTCAACCTGTGACTGAGACTCTGCTAGTTTCTGTGAATTTTGAGTCCGAAAAAGGTATTGATTATTCTCACTTGGCAAGGCTGCTGGCTGCTAAAAATTGGCGTGGTGCTGATGAGGAAACTTCTGTGAAAATGCTGGAGGTGATGCAGCAAAATTCACGGGGTTATTTGAGCGAGGAAGATATTAGGAAGTTTCCAGCTAAGGATTTGCAGACTATCGATCGACTTTGGGTGCGGCACAGTCACCGCAGATTCGGTTTTTCTGTGCAAAAGGGTTTGTGGCTCAAGTTGGGGGGAAAGCCTGGTGTTTATGATGCTACAGTTTGGGAGAAGTTTGGCGATCGAGTGGGCTGGCGGGTTAACAGCGAGTGGGTATACTATTCGGAGCTGAATTTTACTTCTAAAGCAAAGCCTGGACATTTGCCGGGGGGGACTGTTTTTGGGTGGGAAGGCGGGGTTTTGTGCGGTGTTTTGGGTTTGGGTGGGATCTGGTTTCTGCTGTCGCGACGGGATTTGTAGAAGGAAGGTATCAGGTAAGCTGTTGTGCATTTAAAACGCATATTGGTATAATATAACATAATGATATTCAGAAAAAGTGAATGCCTGCTAAAAACTTTCTAAGTTCCGAAACAAAGGAAAATCTTCAACAAGTATTAAAAGAGCATGAGCATCCAGATATTCGGCAAAGAGCCTTAATTTTTTGTTACTAAATAACGGAAATACACAAGCTCAAACTGCTGAACTAATTGGATGTTCTCTAAGAAAAGTTGCTTATTGGAGTATTCATGGTGATCCTGAGAATTTAGACAGTTTTAAAGATGATAGGATGAAGGGTAACTACCGAAAAGCCACAGAAGAATACATTGATTTACTTCTAGAGACAATTGAAGTAGAACCTGAGAAATATGGCTATGAATTCGGGAGATGGACAACAGCTAGACTTGCCATATATTTAGGAAAAAAGACAGGAATTGAACTGAGTAGCACTCAAGTAAGGAGGATTTTAAAGTCAAAAAAGTATGTTTACCTTTGGGCAAAATATAGCTTAGAGGATAAACAAGATACCGTAGAGAGGGGTTTATTTAAAGATAAATTAGCTGAATATCTAAAAATAGAAAAAGAATCTCCTAACCTTTTACAGGTATGGTTTTGGGACGAGAGTGGATTTAGTTTAAGAGTAATCAGAAGGAAGAACTGGTGTAAAAAAGGGACTCGAAGTAAAAAAAGAGGAGAGCGACGAAAAGGTCGTATTAATGTCATGGGTGGAGTGAGATATTCAGATAAAAAAAGATGGGTAGATTTTATTCCATCTGGGAATTCTGCTAATTTTTATGCAGTGCTAAAAAATTTTTATGAAGATTTAAAAGCCGAGTGGATATTGCAAGGAAATTTAGCCGAAGACTTTAAAGATAAGGGCTGTAAGTTTGTGATAATTTTGGACAACGCTAGTTTTCATAAAAAAGCCGAGACTTTGCAGAAAATAGCGTCAGAAATGCCGAATCTAATCATAGAGTTTTTGCCCAAATATAGCCCTGACTATAACCTAGTTGAATTAGTATGGCATTCTGCCAAGGAATATGTTGCTAATAGATTATTTGAATCCATTGAAAAACTAGAATCACTGTTACATAAACTTTTAAACGAAGGAGGACTAATTATGAAATGGAACCGAAAAATAAAAAATAAAGGTAACTTGGTTAATGCTGTTTAGATGTCGAACAGCTTAGAAGGCAGAATTTATTACTCAGGCTGCACCCGAAGCGAAGTCGAAGTGTTAGTCATGAAAGAGTTTTGAGTGGGGAATTAAAGAGTTAACAAATTTTGAGTTTAATCATCTGTTATGTAGAAATTAGCTCTAAAAAAAGCGAAAAATAAGATACAATCACAATCCCTTCGCTTCCAAATCTGGCAAAGGTGGTTGTGGGTGAGTTTCGCAGTTTGTCTGATGCAGAGGGTCACTTGAAAATTATCAAGGGGATGGTGCCGGCGGATCGATTGAGTGTTGTGTTCGATCCGGTAGTTCAAGCGTAACGTCGCTGGTAAATCGATCGGCGTGCGTGAAGCGCAGCTATCCCTTTCCCCGCAGGGGTTCCCGTTCCCCGTAGGGGTTCCCGTAGGGTAGGGTAGGGAATCGCTCTTCGATCTCAGCGATCGCCTCTTTTTTTAGATACTGTTTTTTTACATAAAAAATGCGACCGCTACAAAGGCGATCGCAACTTGAATCATTGTCCTTAACTGCGGCGAATTTCAGTAATTTGGTCGGCAACATCCAAAATTCTTTGGGGCATGGATGGCCCGGTAAAAATCATATCCAAATGATGGGGCTTGCTGTCAATCAATGCCACCACTTCGGCTTCGGGAATCAAGCCCAAATTAACCGCTAAACTCAATTCATCGAGAATAACTAAGGAATAACGACCTTCGCGCACCGCCTTTTGAACATACTCCCACAATTGTTCGATCGATCGCGTCTCCAGCTCATCTAAATCGGCATTCTCAATGCAGCGTGACAAATCGCAGCGCACCCAATCTAAATTTTGCCCCAGCCGCACCGGATGCTGATGCCCTTGATTAATTCCCCCTTTGAGGAACTGCACCGCTAGCACGGGAGATCCCTGTCCTGCAATTCTGAGGGCTTGAGCCATGACACTGGTAAAAAAGCAGCGGTGCGGGGCTGTAAAAACTTGCACCAGCCCTTGAACTGTGTAGGGCAAGCTGTGGGTTAAATTGAGTTTAGGGGTTTGTAACTGAGCAACCATAGGGCAATATTTAATCAGCAACTAAGTCTTGAGTGCAGCTCCGACCTTGACACGGCCCAAGCCTGCTTGACAATATATAGTGTACGGGGCCGAGCGCACATCGGATCGAACACTAGATATACAAGTTGTCAAAAGCTAGCGGCAGTGGCATTCGCAGTCTTTTGTTCGATTTTTGAACTCAATTAGCACTTACGCAGAAACGGGGTTTTTTACTAAAATACGGCGGGGAGCGCCCCAGTTAGATAGTTAGACGGTGAAAAAGCAAAGCGATGAGAGTCTTGGAAAGTCCAGGACTGTTAAGTGAAGGTACACATCGCGTAGAATTTGAATGTCGCGGCACTAGGAGCAAGGACTGTGAGATTGGTGATTCTGGGAGGGCCAGGAGCGGGGAAGGGAACGCAAGCTGAAAAACTGTGCAGCAAAGTGAGCATTCCTTTGCTTGCAGTAGGGGACATTCTCCGCGCGGAAATCGCCGGTGAAACAGACTTGGGCAAGTTGGCGGTGTCTTATGTGGAAAAAGGGGAGCTAGTTCCCGATGAAATTTTGATTCGATTTATCGGCCGCCGGCTGCTGCTGTGGGATGTCTTTAATGGCTGGGTATTGGAGGGATATCCGCGAACGGCTTTTCAAGCTGAGGAGTTGGATTTTTTGCTGGACGATTTGGCGCAGGAGCTAGATTGGGCGATTTGGTTGAAAGTGCCGATCGAGGTTTTGCGGAGCAGGTCGATCGAACGGGATCGATCGGATGACCACCCTGAAATTTTACAGCGCCGGCTCGATTTGTTCCACGAACGCACTATTCCTCTTTTAGAGTATTACGAATACCGCAACAAATTGTTAACTGTCAATGGCGACCAATCGCCTGAACAAGTCCAGCAGGATCTTCTCAAATTGCTCGAGGCTAAGGTCAAATAGTCAGATCATTTTAGATTTTAGATTTTAGATTTTAGATTGAATGACTGGATATGTAACGAATCACAAAAAGCCGGAATATTAATGCTCACTTCCCAATTTTTAATTCCCAATTACCCATTACGAATCACCTAAATCTTATGTCTTTCCAGCGTCCCGACGGCAGACAACCAAATCAACTTCGTCCGATTAGTTTCGATCGAGAGTTTACCAAATTTGCTAGCGGTTCCGTGCTCGCAAAAAGTGGCGATACTCAGGTACTTTGCAGCGTTACAATCAAGCCGGGAGTGCCGAGATTTCTGGAGAATACCGGACAAGGTTGGCTGACAGCGGAATACCGAATGTTGCCGGGATCTACGCCGCAGCGACAAGAGCGGGAATTTATGAAATTATCGGGACGGACTCAAGAGATTCAGCGGTTGATTGGGCGCAGTTTGCGATCGTGCTTGGATATGCAACTATTGGGAGAACGCACAATACTTGTCGATGCGGATGTTTTGCAAGCGGACGCGGGGACTCGCACGACTTCAATTACTGGCGGGTTTGTGGCTGTGGCTGATGCTTTGAACAAGTTGGTGCAAAAAGGTGATTTAGTGCGATCGCCCTTGATTCGCCAAGTGGCGGCCGTGTCTGTGGGACTTTTGGAAGGCGAGCCGTTTTTAGATTTGAATTATGTGGAAGATGTGGCGGCGGAAATTGATTGTAATGTGGTGATGAATGGAGATTTGAATATCATCGAAATTCAGGGAACTGCAGAAGAAGGAAGTTTCAGTAGGAGTCAGTTAAATCAAATTTTGGATGTGGCAGAAATAGGGATTCAGGAATTGTTGGAGGCTCAGCGGCAAGCTTTAGTTGAGTAGGACTTACGCATGGGAGTCAAAAAACCCGGTTTTTACGATAATACTTCGTTTCAGTCAGGAATGAGAATTAAATAACTTCCACTCTTGAAAGTGGGATGGGCGTCCCGCCCGTTCAAAAAGGACGGGCGGGACGCCCATCCCACAATAACAATTAAAATTGTAAGTTATTTAATTCGCGATCCTCAGTAGATTTGGTAAAAACCGGATTTCTTTGGTGCAAGCGCGACAGTAAGCCCTTTTAGGGACACGTCAATGGCTATTGATTGGTGTCAACTTAATCCCAAATATCACTTAATCCCAAATACCGGCAGGGGTTTAAATCCCTTGCGGACTGAGGGTTTGACGTGTTTGTTGACACAAATTGGCACGGCGCCGTGTCCTCTATATAATAATTCCGGTGCAACCGGAAACGATATCAAGCGATCGTGTGGTGGCGGACTCGGCATAAAAAATAGTGAAAAGGCCGATCGCACTGAGAACTTGCTGGCTTGCGGGCGATCGACCTTTCCCGATAAAATCAGTAAAACCCCAGCAAAATCTTGCCTGAGCTTGACCACATCCCATACTATAGCAACCGCCAAGATTGTTAGGAATTTCTTGATTACTTCCACCCTTTCTTTTATTACTTTCAGCATAAATGCCCTCAGCATAAGTGCGGTAATTCACTGGTTGATACTTTTTTTTTGACGGTTGTAGCCCAGTAAAAATGGCACATAGCGATTCAAACCCCAAGCGATCGGAATCAGGATCAATGCAGATAATATAGTGTAAGCTAACGCAACAATATTGGAGTGTTCTAGGGAACTTTTAGGTACTTTAAATACATAGACTAAAACACCTGTAAAAAATGGAAATAGCAACAGATGCAGCGGAAAAATAACCAGAGTATTTTTACCGATTTCTGTTAACAGCTTATTCGGCTTAATCAATCGAGAAATCTGTGCCCAAAATAATATTCCAGACAGTGCTGCCAAGTAAAAAAAGAAATAGTTATTACCAAAATTTCCAATAATAAAAGCACTTTGCTGATTGAGATTTGAAAACACGATATAAGCTAACGTTCCCAGTAGCAAAAGTGGCCACTGATACCACACTTTAAAGCTATCATTCAAAACATAAGGTTTAACTAAGTAGCCTAGGCCATAGAAAACTACCGCTGTTAAGGCAATGTCAATGCCAAATGGCAGTCTAAATTTTTGGATATCGACCACTTTAAAGAAAAAGTAGCCAATAACAGATAAACTAAACAGGGCAACTCCTAGGCTTTTACGAGAGGGTAAACGAATTAGGAAAAAGAAGAGTAATTCCGTGACAAACAAACAGGGAAAGAACCAGAGCGTAATATTAAAATCTAGCCATCCCCAACCCCCGACTCCGTATATAATATTAGTTAAAAAATGTACTATTGGATTAATCGGCAGCGCATCTTTCTTGATTTTCCCTATTATGAAAAACCACATTATGTAGCTAAAAATGCCAAAGCTTAAATAAGGAATTAGTAGCCGTTGAGCCTTGATTTTTACAAATTCAATAAATTTCTCTTGTCGAATAGATTCTTTGACAAAAAATCCAGAAATCAAGAAAAATAAAGGCATAAAAAATGAAGCTGCATATAAATCAAGTCCACTATCTAGACGCCCTGTATGCACCAATACGATCGATAAAATACCAAAAGCTCTTAAGTTGTCAATCCAAGAAATTCGACTGCTACTTAATTTTTGTTGCGCTAGGTCACTCATTTTTCCCTCAATTCTCACACTACAGAATATCTTTCGTTTAGTTTATTTAATTTAACTCATGTACTTATGAGGCCTTCATTACTTTCTGAATTGTCATTGTGCATCTAATCTATTAGAATTAAATATATGATTTTCCATCCTACTTTACTTCCCAAATATTGTCAATTAATTAAGTATGATAGTCAGGTGCGAATTTATACCTTACATTAATTTTTAATCCTGCTTTACCAAGGACTCCCAATCATCACAAAAGCCGACCAATAATAAGGATGCGACAACTTTAAATCCGCAAACCCTTGCAGCGAAGCCGGCAACTCCACCCCCTCACCCCGACTCGAACCCCGCAATCTTCCCCCCTCCAAACGCACATCTCCCCGCAACATCGCAATTTGCGCTTGTCGCAGCGCCGCCCCCTTAATTCGCGCCGTCTTCAACTGCTGGTAAAACTCACTCATCAATCCCAAAGTACCTTCATCACTCACGTACCACAAACTCCCCAAAGCCGTTTGCACCCCCGCTTGCAGCGCCAACCCCCCAAAACCCAACTCCGCCTGTGCATCTCCCACCGCAGTCCGACAAGCACTTAAAACTAACAGATTCACCTGCGGATCGTTCAATCTCAAATCCCGCAATTGATCCAGTCGCAGCCGACTATTCCACAACTGAATAAAAGAATTATTCGGTACTCCAGGTCGAAATTCGCCGTGAGTAGCTAAGTGAATAATGCCAAAAGGTCGGCTTTGATGCTGTCGCTTCAAATTATCCAAAGTGAAACCCTCATTCAGAAAACTAACTCCCGGCCACTCTCTGGAAATAGCAGCTATTTCAGCAGGAACCGCAGGTAAAGGATTCAACTCGGAAAATTCCGAGGCACCCATTGCTAAAACTTGAGAATTTCTGATATCTACGTAGCGAGTATCTGTTAAATTAATGCTGGGCATCAGGCTGAGATTGTACTTTTCCACCAAAAATTGTTGTCCGTCGTGCAAAGCAGCAAAGGGCATACCTCTCAAACCCCGATCGACAACAAAGGAAATAGTATCAGTTCCGCACTTTTTCAAACTGTCCTCTAAAGGCGCAATCATCCACTTATAAAGCTGTTGCGAAGATGGTAGATAACTTGTAGTAGCCCGCACCCCCGGTTTGGTAATCTCATCCCTGAACTGAGTTACAACTTTCAGCAGTGCTTCCCGGTTCGCGGCCGGCACGCTTTTGTGAACAACTTCACCGCAAGAAGTTATTAGCATTAAATTTAATTTTTCCGGTTGCGAGAACAGATAAATTAAGCTGGGTTTCGTGACAGTTTCTTGCCCCACGGATGCTAATTTTATTTTAATTTCGTCTGGAGATATCAGTTCGTCTCTGAGGTTGAGACCGAAATATTCCCCGAATTCTTGGCTGAAAGATTTGTCCAGCAGAGACAAAGCTGCCGATATTTTGCCTGCCTCCAAATTCCTGCCGATGTCGCCGCGAAATGCCGGCTGAATAACAGAATCTCTGATTTTTGAATCGATGAAATTTCTGAGTCCTCTGGGAAATTGCATTCTTTCGGGCGGCATCCTGTCTCCGGGTTTTCCTATATCTCGCGATATTCTATTTTGGTTCTGTCGCTGTTGGCGGCTAAAGGGTTGGTTGGGATCGGGGAAAAGCAATCGCCCTCGATCTAATGGAAATCTATCCCTTGGTGATATTGGGGGCGAATTGGGGTTATTGGGATTTATGGGATTATTCGGATTGATGGGATTGAGGGGATTATTCGGATTGTCGGGATTGAGGGGATTGAGGGGATTGTCGGGATTGAGGGGATTGAGGGGATTGTCGGGATTGAGGGGATTATTCGGATTGTCGGGATTGAGGGGATTATTCGGATTGTCGGGATTGATGGGATTATTCGGATTGTCGGGATTGAGGGGATTATTCGGATTGTCGGGATTGAGGGGATTATTCGGATTGTCGGGATTAGTGGGTTGGTTGGTAGTGACGATCGCACTATTGCCTTGAGTGTAAGAATTGATAAAAGATTGCCCCCGAGCAATCGTACCCACACCATTACTGGCGATCGCCCCAGCAGTACCGTTAGTCGTCGCATCTCCCACCGAAAAAGCCGTCGGCGGATTCACATCGCCCCCGCCGTGGCGGATCGTAACTTTACCGGGTTGAGTGTCGCCAAGAGTCGAGATGCTAACAGGAGTGCCGTTTTGGTCAAAAGTACCCGTCACTCGAACTAAACCCGGAGTTGCGATCTCAACATTACCGCCCGGAGCCTCGATCGATGCAACACCAATATCATTTTGAGCGTTAAGATTTACTGTAGAAGTGCGATCGGCACTAACAACAGGATTAACATTTATTCGCCCAATTGCGATTTCGTTCCCCGCTAAAATTCCCACACTTTCGGCAGCACTTATATTACCAGTGCTGACAGTTCCCCTGCTGCTAGTGACATCAACTGCAACTCCCCGCAAATCCCCTGAATTCACATCGAGCGGCGCTGTTAAATTGACATTTCCTGTTGTGGCGTCGGTATTGCCAATATTAATCCTTCCCGAGCTGCTATTTACATTAGCTCCCACGCCCCGCAAATCCCCTGAATTCACATCGAGCGGCGCTGTTAAATTGACAGGATTTTGTGTTGCTGTAGCGCGTCCAATACCAATACTTCCCGAATTGCTATTTACATTAACTCTTGCTCCCCGCAAATCCCCTGAATTTACATTGACCGAACCTATTATATTAATATTCCCAATAGATGTAGTATTGCCGATCGCAATATTTCCCCGATCGCTCTTGAGATCGACCGATCTCCCCAGCAAACTCCCTGCATTTAAGTTGCTGGTTGCTCTCAAAGCAATCGTAGCCGCCGGAGCATTGATGGCATCAACGCTAATATTAGTTAGGGCGTCCAGATTGACTGTAGGGATAACGGGATTAACTGGATTTGTGGCGGCAGGATTAACAGTTATTGCCCCTGTGTTGATTTGCTGTCCGGCTAAAATTCTGACATCTCCGGTAGTAGCGATCGCACCCGTATTAACACGCCCATTGCTGCTGCTAGCACTGACAGTCGCAGCGGTGAGATTGCCTACCGTTAAGTCCCTAAAAGCTGTCAAATTGATATTTTCAGTTGCTGTGATATTGACTGGTGTAGTATTAGGCACGATGGTATTGGGATCGGTCAACACTCCCACTGCCCCGGAGTTACTGGTAATATCAACATTAGATCCCTGCAAAGTCCCAAAATTCACATTGCCAAAAGCTCTGAGTTCGATCGCCCCCGAAGTCCCAGTATCGATCGACCCTGTTACTATATTACCTCGAACAGTATTCAGACTAATACTGCCGTTGATATCAGCACGAGAAATGTCACTTGTCAATATAATATTGTCATTAGCTTGAATATTAATTGTAGAACTAGACGTTAATCTGCCCCCAGCTAGCACTCCTGCTTCCCTACTTTCGAGACTAATTTCACCGCCATTAATATCTCTAGTTGCGATACTTCCCGGCGCTGATAAAATCACGGGCCCGGCTGCAGAAATATTTTCAACCGAAATCAAATTGCTTGATAAAAGTGGACTTGTAAATATTGAATTTTCACCTAAACTGTTACTAACAGGATTTAGCAGATTTGCCACTCCCGCCCGCAGAATTAAGGCCGGACTTCTGGTTAAAATAGCAATATCTGGATCGCCACTCACATTTTCCGTACCCAATGCAATATCGGGGCCGGTAATTGTAATATCTTCGGCAACAATGCTCCCCTTCGCCTCGACTTTCAGCGAAACTCCGGTATAATCTCCCAAGAAAACATCTGCTTCTGAACTGATAATCGGGTCAAATAAACTGACAAAGTTTCCCGGCATTCCCGACAAATTGCGAATCGAAAAATTGCCACCAGAAACAAAGTGAGAATCCCCCGAAATAACGCCGTTGCTAACCAAACTCAAATTGCCGCCGCTTTGGAATTGCGGGGGAAGAGACAAGCCGCCGATCGCATTTTGAGTCAGAATATCAATAGTGCGATCGGCCTGAATGTATAAATTCCCCCCAGCCTTTGCCAAAAAAGGATTCTGGGCGCTGTCCCTGACCCGCACCGCATCCCGGCCCAGCAAAGTCAAATCCCCCGCAGTTTGCAGCCTAGCGCCCGCTAACGTGAGATTTTCCGCAGCCCGTAAATTCGCACTTCCCGCATTCAACTGCGGCAGCCCAGACACATTAGCAGCAATCGCCACATCCCCAGAATTCACCTGCAAACCAGAACCCACAAGCCGAACAGAACCGTCATCGGCAACCGCAACACCCGCCGCCTGATTTTGCCCAGTACCTGTCAGCAACTGCGGCAAAGAAACAGGATTCAAAGTCTGTTGAAAATTGCCAAAATTTCCGCCAGTTGCTATTTCCAAACTCAACAAATGCCCCGGTTGACTAATGCGGATAACATTATCTCCCCCAACAGCAGCAACAGTAATTTGCCCGCCCGCAGCCGACAACTGCCCGGTACTGACAACCGTACCGCCAAGCAAAGCCAAATTTTGCCCCGGAGTCACAGCCAAATTGCCAGCATTAACAATACTTCCCGGTACACCCGCACCAAAATAAAAAGCATTTGGCGTACCAACCAAGGCGCTAAAATTATTTGTACCCGCAGCATTAAACCAATTTGAACCAAAACCGACACCAGTAGCAGTAGTTGCAGTAAAAGCCGCCGGCACATTCAAACTCGCGTTCGGGCCAAACACAATCCCCGCAGGATTAATTAGAAACAGATTAGAATTGCCGCCCGTGACAGTAATTAAACCGTTAATTAACGAAGCCTCCCCGCCAGCAATTCGAGCTAATATATTCTGAATAGCCGAATTAGTCAGAAAATTAGCAATTTGACCTTCATTCAAGCCAAACTGCCCAAAACTGTGAAAAAGATTCGCGCCGTCTCCCGACAAACTGCCGCCGTTGATATCATAGCGGTTGCCGCTGGGAGTGACAACAGTACCCGTACCGTCAGCAGCAGGCACTATGGGCTGTGCTTGCGCGAAAGTATTAAAAATTAACAAAGAAAACGGACAAATAAATAGCGCAACCTTTTTAATCTTTAAGTTGGCATTTTTCATAGCAGCAAGTAAAACTATCGCAATTGCCTTAATTATCGCACTTGCAAACAACTTACCTGTAAATAACAAATTAATTCGCTCATGACAACTCCCAAAATCAAAAGCCTCTACACAGACGGCGCTTGTTCCGGCAACCCGGGCCCAGGCGGCTGGGGTGCAGTAGTTTGTTTCGCCGACGGCAACTGTCACGAACTCGGAGGTGGAGACCCCCAAACTACTAACAACCGCATGGAAATGCAGGCTGCAGTCGCGGCGCTGGAATTTTTTGCCAATTCCGGTCAAAGCGAACCAGTCACGGTTTACACCGACAGCGAATACGTTAAAAACGGCATCACTAAATGGATTCAAGGCTGGAAAAATAAAGGCTGGAAAACCTCAACGGGCAAAGAGGTTGTCAACCAAGACCTCTGGCATCTGCTAGACAAGCTGAATTCCCGACAAATCAAGTGGGAACACGTCCGCGGCCACTCCGGCGACTTCTACAACGACAGATGCGATGAAATCGCCCGCAGCTTCTCCCGCAATCTCACTCCCGAACTGCAACAGCAGAAACCAACGGGAGACGAGGCCGGGGCGGGGACGGGGGCACCGCCCCTACACTTTGACAACACAATTGTTTGGGAAGAAACGGACACAACTGGTAACAAAACGATAGAATCCTATGTCATAACTTCTGACCTTCCGATCTCCAACTCTACCATGATGGATTCAACTGCCGATACCCTGGAGAACTTGCCCCGCGAGGTGAGGGTTCAGGACCTCCGCAATCTGATCGAAACGTTGCACATCGCCGACGAGGTTGCGACGAAAGGCTACTTGATTACCAGTTCTGAACTGGCTGATTTGATGGATGTAAATGCCAGCGCTGTCACCAGTCGCGGAGACAATTGGGTGTGGCGAAATTGGGTAGTTTCGCGGGTGCGCCGCGAAGGCAACCAAATTCTCTGGCAATTAGAGAGAATCGACCACGTTAGTACAACTGATTAGTGGTTGGTCATGAGTTATTGGTTGATTAATAACTGATGACTAATGACTGTCTCAAAGCAAGATTTGGCAAAATTCCGTAGGGACACAACAATGTTGTGTCCTTTTAGCCATCTGTTTACTAAACAAACTAAGCTGTTGTGCATTTAAATTACATATTGTCTGTTCCCCGTTTCCCGTTCCCTGTTCCCTTTCACCCTATTTAAATGCACAACAGCTTACTTAACATAAGTCCCAGTTAAAAGAAAGAATCCAACTGTCTGTAAGCCCGTGATCTGAACCCTCATAAAATCAGTGATTTCCCATCGAAAATCTCAAATCGAAAATAGCATGAGTATCAGCTTGCGAACAGTCATTGCTACCAGGTATGTCACTCCCTTGCGCGAGGGCGGATCGCTGCCGGCGATCGTCGAAGCAGATGATGATGGTATGTACGTGCTCAAATTTCGGGGTGCGGGCCAGGGAGCAAAATCTCTGATCGCCGAGCTAGTGGCGGGAGAGATTGCTCGCGCCTCCGGGCTGCCAGTCCCCGAACTCGTCTTTGTTGAACTCGATCCCGAACTGGCTCGGACTGAGCCTGACCCGGAAATTCAAGATTTGATCCGAGCAAGCGCTGGCCTCAACCTCGCCCTCGACTATCTCCCGGGCTCTATCACTTTTGACCCGATAGCGGGGAAATCAGAGGCGGATCTCGCCTCAGAAATCGTCTGGTTCGATGCTTTTGTGACCAACATCGATCGCACGCCGCGCAATGCAAATATGCTGGTATGGCACCGCCGGCTTTGGCTGATCGATCACGGTGCAGCCCTCTACTTCCACCATACCTGGAAAGATTATCTCTCGCGCAGCCGCGATCGTTTTCCCCCAATCAAAGACCACGTTCTGCTGCGTTTTGCCAACACGCTGGAAGCGGCTAATTCAAAGATGACTCAAACGCTAACCCCGGAGATCATTGGCAACATCGTTAAACTAATTCCTGATACTTGGCTGGTGGGAGATTCTCCTTTCAGCGATCGCAACCAACATCGGGATGCTTATATCGAGTACCTGCTAAATCGGTTAGAATCACCACATATTTTTTTGGAGGAAGCGATTAGTGCCCGATCGATTTCTTTATGATTATGCCATTATCCGCGTCGTTCCCAAAGTCGAGCGCGAGGAGTTTATCAACGTCGGGGCGATCGTTTCCTGCGCTGCGAAAAAATTCCTCGAAGCCCGTATCGAAATTGATGAACAGCGCTTGATGGCGATCGACTCAACCTTGGATCTGGAAATGATTCGCAATCACCTAGCAGTCATTCCCATCATTTGTGCCGGCGGCAAGGAATCTGGCGCGATCGGTCAACTGCCCCACAGAGAGCGCTTTCACTGGCTCGTAGCACCCCGCAGCACGATCGTTCAGACATCGCGGGTACACACTGGTTTTTGCCAGAGTCTACCGGGTGCGATCGAACACTTGCTCGATACAATGGTGCGATCGTCAAGTCGATGTTAGATTTTAGATTTTAGATTTTAGATTTACTCATGTTAGCTAAAGATGAGAACGCCAGAACTATTGTACTGACGGGAAGCTTTTCTAAAATGTTATATCGTGGGCGATCTATCGATTTCCGAAAACACTCAGAATATCCGAATTATTCATATCTCTCTTCTCGACCTCTGCGTGAATGGGCGTCAATCCATTGTCCGGGGCGGTTATTCTCTTTTTTTTACCGCAGATACAGGCAGATCGACACAGATTAACGCAGATGACTGGACGGTGCTACCGGATTTGATATAACTTTTATAAAGTCTTAGCCGCAGTTTCGCAAGGTAGAAAGATGATGCAAATTGAACCGACAAATATGACTTTCCCTCTCTGGGGTTTAACAATTTTCATTTTGTGGACGATCGCGGTTGTTATCATGCTGCTAACAGTCAGGATTCGGCATCTATCTGCGGGCGGATCTGTAAAAGATTTCGGCACACAAAACGACGACAGCTTGCTTTGGCGACTATTTCGAGTACAATCCAACTTGATAGAAAACCTGCCTTTGTATTTGGGAGTTGTTTTCCTTCTAACAGTTAGGGGTGTTTCAGGAACAGCAGTAGATTTGCTGATTGTTGTGTACATTCTATTTCGGCTTGTACATTCAGCGGTTCACATTGCTGGCCTCGATCCCAAGTTTCGGTTGTTCAGCTTAGTAATTCAGTTAAGCTGTTTGGTCGCCTTAACTATTATGGCAGTTTTATAGTTGAGAACATAGGCAATTGAAAGCTATATAGAACCCATTTGACATCTTCTTGAGATCTCAAATGGGTTCTCTATGGAAAGTTGCAGCCTAATAATAGTTTTACTGCTTAAGTTAAAACGCTCACAATAGCTTGGACGACCATCCTATTTTTGAGATTCTAGTTCTGCCATTGGGCACGATATGAACCAAATTCAATATCCTCTAGGATTGTGGTTTCGATCTCTGGTCGCCAACCTAAATCTGTTTCAGCTCTTGTGCATGAAACCTGATTATGAATGGAGAAAAACGTCGTTAAAGACAACCCCCACGACTGAATGGCTTCTTCCTTCGACATTCCTTTTACAGCACAGCCGAGTAACCGAGAAATAGCTTCGGCGATCGCTTTAATGCTAATTCCTGATTCAGAAACTGCATGATATATAGCTCCCGCTTGCCCTTTCTCTAAAGCAAGTACATACAGTTTGGCAACATCATCTACATGAATGACGGAGTATTGGTAATCCCCTGGTTCAATAAACCGTGCTACCCCTGCTTGTTGGGCATCCTGAATCAGAATGGGAAGAAACTGACTGCTACCGCGACCATAGACAAAAATCGGAAGACGTAAGGCAATACTACGAATGTTTTGCTGGGCTGCTTGCAGAATCGCCTGTTCAGATGCTGCTCTAGAGGCTAACGCATCTTTAGGAATAATCATTTCACTATCATCAATGATGCGATCGCCAGTATCTCCTAGCAATCCTGTCCCAGAAGTGGCAACAAAAGGTTTCCCCGATCCAGCCAAGGCATCGATAAACGTTGCAATCGCCGTTTGTTCCACTTTGACTGCTCCTTCAATATCACTAAAGTCGTGAATAAAGGCAGTGTGAATCACACCATCTGCTGCACGCGCTGCCTGCGCTAATGTTTCAGTATCGCGTAGATCGCCAAGCAGTGGTTTAATGCCCCGCTGCCTTAGTTTGTCAGCCGCTGCTTCTGTTCTTACCAAACCTACAACCGTATGCCCTGCTGCTTGCAACTGTTCGCCCACCAATGAACCGACGTACCCCGTTGCACCTGTTAGAAAAACGTTCATGCTTGACTGGCTCATGCTGTGTGAGAGTGTGAATACAAAACCTTGTTTTCAACCTATCAGGGAGATCGAGATATAACCAGAGCGAACTTATACTGGTATTGACACTACTAGGTTGAGGGCAACGGTTCAGCGATGGCAACGAGTAAGCCACATCTTAAAGAACTCGCCGATTTTCTCAAAACACGCCGCGATCGCCTGACCCCTGCGGATGTGGGCTTACCAAGTGGAACACGCCGACGTACCCCGGGATTAAGGCGAGAGGAAGTGGCTCAACTGGTCAACGTCAGCACCACCTGGTACACATTCTTGGAGCAAGGGCGTGACATTCGAGTGTCTGCCCAAGTATTAGAAAGTCTCGCTCAGGCGCTTCGATTGACATCGGAGGAGCGCACTCATTTATTTATGTTGGCGTTGCAGCAATTGCCGCCAGAAATTCCGCATGGCAAGAGCGCGGTTAGTCCTGCCATTCAGCGGATGTTGGATCATCTAGCAGACTGCCCAGCTTACGTGGTGGGATATCGCTTTGATATCCTGGGCTGGAATCAAGCTGCTTGTGCCTTGTTTGGCGACTTTAGCAAGATGACAACCCGTGAGCGTAATAAAATCTGGTATTTCTTTACGAATACCGCTCATCGTCAGATGCTTTTGAATTGGGAAGGGCAGGCTCAGTTAATGCTGGCACGGTTTCGTAGTATCTGTGGGCGTTACCTGGGAGATGTTGCACTCATTGAGCTAGCAGAAGATTTGAAAAAAGTCAGCCATGAATTTCGGCAGTGGTGGTCACAACACGAAGTTCAAGCAAAGCTTGAAGGTTTCAAGTCATACGAACATCCGATCGTAGGACATTTGGTGTTTGAATACGCTTTATTTCAAGTCACAGAAACACCAGAATTAACGCTCGTAGTCTATACTCCTTTGCCTGAATCTGGTACAGTCGAGCGACTCCAGCAATTAAAAACCCTGATGTTGAAAACTTAGAAAAACTGGTTAAGTTGATTAATCACAGGGCGACGCAGCACAACAATTCGTTGGAGCGGCGAATAGAGCTTCTTTGCTGCATTTTGGGCTGATATATTGCCGCTCAACTCTGCAGTTAGACTGAGTAAAGTTGCTGGTTAACAAAGGTTTCTGTCGGAATTACTCAAGCTACAGAATGCGACAAATTTCTGAATGCTCCTTTACCAGGCGTAGAGATACAGATCAGTTTGCCCTGATGTTTCTCGGTAATGATTCGATAGCTCATTGACATCCCCATTCCAGTTCCTTTGCCGACAGGTTTTGTGGTGGAGAAGGGTAAGTCTTCCCAATTGCAGCCATTCTTGAGTTGATAGAGGATGCCATCGATGAGCTCCCGCTTCGTCCAATCACAGGGTCGTGTCCGTTTCTTCTGCGGTAATATCTGAGGCAACAGCGGTTCCAGAAGTCCCCATTCGGCGTCAGTGAGACTGCTGGAATATGTCATAGCAAATGAATTAGAGGGTTGTAGGTGTCTTAATTTAATATTATAAAGATATCAAATGGGTTCTATATAGTAGGGTGCGTCAGGGGCAAACCTTAATTGTTTCTTACACAGCATAAGTCAGACGCACCTTACAAGTCGATCGCCCCTGTGACCTTACTGCCTGTGATTTTGCTACCTTATTGAAGTTTATGAACCGAATATCTCGTGCGATCGCTGTTGTTTTAATTGTATTAGGCTGCATTACTTTTGTTTTACTTCAGCCACCGCAATCAGCCTTAACCGTGCCACCTCCTGTGCAAGAATCTCCACGACGCGGAGGAGATGTTGCTCAGACAATGAATTTTGGACGGCACTTTCAAGAACTAGGAGTTGAAGGCTCGATCGCAATTTACGATTTGAACAGCGATCGGCTTTATCAACACAACCCGCAGCGTAACGCCACAGCTTTTTTACCAGCATCTACATTTAAGATTCTCAACTCTCTGATTTCATTAGAAACAGGGGTGATTTCAGATGAGATTGCCGTGCTAACTTGGGATGGAATTCAAAGGCAAATTCCCGCATGGAATCGAGACTTGAATATGAGAGAAGCCATCAAACTTTCCGCCGTTTGGTTTTACCAAGTTCTCGCCCGCCGAGTCGGGCACGAGCAAATGCAAAAATGGGTAACTAAAGTCGGTTACGGCAACCAAAAAATCGGTAACAAAGACGATATTGACAAATTCTGGTTAGAGGGAGAACTGCGAATCACACCCAACGAGCAAATTCAATTTCTCCGCCGTCTGTACAAAAATGACTTACCCTTTTCTGAGCGATCGCTGTCTCTGGTGAAAGACATCATAATTGTCGAACAAACTCCCGATTACACAATTAGGGCAAAAACAGGCTGGGCAAGCTTTGGAGAACAAACAAAGCCTCAAATTGGCTGGTATGTAGGTTATTTAGAAAAGGATAAAAATGTTTACTTTTTTGCTACAAACATTGACATCCGCAACAATAATGACGCCCCTGCAAGAATCGAGTTAACCCGCCGTTGCTTCAAGGATATGGCGCTGCTGTAAGTGCGTTATTTGTTCTCTAATATTCGCAAAAACGCCAGCGGATCGGCTAACGGTGACAGCCAAAACACCCTTTTATGCGATGCCTGAGTTCGATCGTAGAAAGCGGAGTCTTTTAAATGTTTTAGGACTTAGGAGCGCGAATTAAATAACTTACAATTTTAATTGTTATTGTGGGATGGGCGTCCCGCCCGTTCTTTTTGGACGGGCGGGACGCCCATCCCACTTTCAAGAGTGGAAGTTATTTAATTCTCATTCCTTACCCACTTGGCACATATATATACTTGCTATAGTGCTATATATCATGTCTCGCAGCCAGGCGACAATCATCTAAGATAGCATTAAGTTCTTCAACGACTAGCCAGGGGTTTCGACCTTTCAAACAAGCTGCGATTGCTGCTTCATAGGGATTTCTGCCAGTTTTTTTTACTGCCGCGATCGCCTGTTTGTTAGACAATCCCCGCGCGCTGACCAACCAAGCAGCCAAAACCTGTCCTGTACGTCCGATCCCCCCAGAACAGTGAACTACCACCCGTTCGCCTTTGCTATTTGCAGATTCCAAGAACGGCAATATGCGATCGATTAAAATATGGCGATCGACCAATTCAAAGTCTGCAATCGGTGCCCAGCAAACTCGATCGCACCCAAAGATGTTCCGATATGTTCCCAGTAAATCAGTGTAGCGGATGAGTTGCGTTTGAGCCAGCAAGCAGCAAACTTGCTTGATATTATGCCCCTGCATAAATTCAATCCAGCGAGCAACTTCTGCATCGCCGTATCCTGGTCTGGCTGCACCAAACACAATTAATTCATTCTCTGAAGCCGCAGCGAATTTGTGCATACTGGTTTCAATATTTTTACCTATAATTAAGAAAGACGCACAAACCCTGAATCAATAGTGAAAAACAATAGCTCGATCGGTTTAATGAACTGGCTGCCACCCAAACCAGAAACCGTTTTGCTGTGCGACTCAATAGCAGCAGCTTCTGACATGGCATTTATGCTCAACGGTGAGTGGGATGGGTGCAATAGTTTGGTGCTCCCTAAATGCGACAAGGTAGCAATTGAAGCAGCCGCTAGTTTGCTGGAGACATCGTGGTGCTACCAAAATACTTGCGAACCGGTTTTAATTCGGCTGGAAGTTGACGAATTGCTGCGCCGTTATGCGGTGGGAGACAGGTTTTTTATCAATGCTAACTTGCGATGCGCGCAATTGAGCGAACTTTGCTTTGAAAACATCGATTTGAGTTATGCTAAATTGAATTTGGCTAACCTCAGCGGCACTAATTTAAGCAAAGCAAACTTAATGGCAGCACAAATGCAATCTGCAAATTTGAGTGGCAGCAATTTGAGTAAAGCGCAACTTGTGAGGGCGAATTTATCAGGAGCAAATTTATCTGATGCTAATCTCATAGGTGCCGATTTGAGTTATGCAGATTTAAGCAATGTTTGCTTAACAGGTGCTGATTTAAGAGGTGCAAATTTAGCGAAAACAGACTTAAGAAAAACAAGCTTAGATGGGGCAATTTTTGAGTGATACCAAATCCCGCTTAAATACTTTTTCTCACACCCTCTGCGTACATCCTGTCAACATTTTAACATCAAACCGACAGTCCGGCAGGGGTTGAAACCCCTGCCTCAAAGCGCAAGTCCTCTAAAAGAGGACTGATGAGTTCTTGAGTCCTCTTTTAGAGGACTTTAGCTATTAGACAGGGGTTTCAACCCCTGGCGGTAGCGGGTGGGCGGGAGAATTGGCGGTTGCTATAGCTTAAGTTGACACCTATGGGCAGTGCCGTTTCCCTACGGCGATCGATCGCACTTGCGGGGTGTGCTTGATAAACGTGAAATCTGCTGTATCTGCGTCCATCCGCGTACATCCGCCACCCTCAGCGGTTAAAGTTCCAAAGTAATTAACTGAGCAATTTCGTCAGTCTGAAAACCCAACGCCATCGGCTTTTGCACTGTCGGAATCACTTGCACATCATAGAGTTCGGTGACAATTCCTTCAAACCGCAACCAGTGAACGATCGCCCCAGTATTCAAATCGATCGCCATCATACCACAGCGAGGCTCAGCATCCTTGGCGAGCAACAACTCATCCAATTCTAAACCGCTAAAAGTGTTGTCACCTCCCCGAGGTTTCGAGAGTCCAACAATTGCCCAATTTTGCCAAAAAGCCAGCCCTCGGACATATCCCGGACAAAACGCGATCGCCTCAAATTTCCCTGTGTCTAAATCCGCATATCCTAATTCGCCTCTCCCCGAATTCAGCAGCCACAATTTATCTCGATACCAACGAGGTGAGTGTGGCATTGACAATCCCGTGACGATAATATCATTAGATTCAATATCAATAACTATACCGCCATTTTTTCTGCGATCGCGCCACCCATCCACCACATCCGACTGACTCGACGCTGTGACATATTTCGGTTCCCCGGACACCATTGCTAAACCGTTGAGGTGACAGCGGTCTTCGTTGATGTATTGTGAGATAAAACCAGGTTTCCAGAGAGGTTTGCAACTGTGGCGATCGCTCACTGTAGCGATACAATTAAACAAAGTGCTAATAAAAATGATTTGATTATTTTTATCGACAGCGATATCGTGAATGTCGATATCTCCTGTAGTATAGCCGATTCTTGGTATATATAATTTATCGTAGCCTTGGTATAATTTACCGCATTCTAAGACATTATCTAATTGCCAGAGTTGATATTTTGAACTTAAATAAAGGCGTTCCGGGGTGCAGAAAAGCCCCATTGCGCGATCGAATATTCGCCAAAAAGCCGATATTCTGTTGGTTTCTGGCACAGCGCCGATTAACATTAACCTGCTGGTTTGATAGGTAGTGCAAGCGAGGCTGATTTGTTGTTGGGTTAACCAAGATGGCAAATCGCGATCGCCAAAAATTTCGTGTTCGTGGGTTGTATTAAAAGTGGCTTGTTCGTTATTCATAAAATCTATAAAATCTTTATTTCCGTAGGGGCGGGTTTTACCGACAATAGCCTAAAACGAACAATCTCGTAAACACGCCCCCACGAACACGTCAAATCCCCATCTACGTCTTTAGATATACAAGGGGTGGGTTTTACAGACACTAATTGCCTAAAATCAATACTCTTATAAACTCGCCCCGACTTCGACTTTTTATAATTCTTTAAAATAACCCCATAAATATAAAGGTTTTGTAAAGACGAAGCTCAACTACTGACAGTACACTCGAACCCTGCTAAATTTCTAGTAGTTAAAAATCTAGCGCGTCATCTGCCACCTGGTAGAATTACCGCCTCCTAACTCAAATCCGGCTACAGAGCCTTTGCAGCTCAAAAACAAGGCATTCTACTAGAACCAAAAACAGATGAAAACTCTAGTTAAAATTAACCCCAACAAAAAATTTTTTCTTCCGTTGCTTGGTTGCTAAAGCAACCAAGCAACGGAAATAGTCATCCTTGACCCCACAGTACCCGACAGCAACCACATCGCCTCTGGCATCAAACCGGGCACAGCAACCTACATCCTCGAAAGCCAGCCTGATGCCATAGAGCAAATCACCACAGTCCTAGCTCAGCATACAGGCATCGAAGCCCTACACATCATCACCCACGGTAGCGCCGGCAGCCTGTACTTAGGCACAACAGAACTAAACAGCAGCAACATCGAAAACTACAGCCAACAGTTGCAACAGTGGCGAAACAGTTTCACCGCCAACGCCAGCATCATCTTATATGGATGCAGCGTAGCAGCCAGGGACACAGGCCACCAATTCCTCACTCAACTCCACCAACTCACAGGCGCAAACATCGCCGCCAATCCCACTACCACAGGTAATAGCGATCGAGGAGGCACCTGGGACATCCCCCAACTCATCCCCCCATCCCCGCAAGCGCCCAAACTTGCCCTCACAGAAACCACCCTCAAAACTTACAACGGCCTACTAGGCTTAGCCCCCAGAGTTCGCTTCGCAACGGGCGATACCCCCACTTCCGTCAGCATCGGCGACTTCAACGGCGACGGCAAACCTGACTTAGCTGTGGCGAACTACAGCAGCAACACCACCTCCATCCTGCTCAACACTACGGCCACCGGAGCCCCCACTCCCACTTTCGCCACCAGTGTCACCTTCGCAACTGGCACTGCGCCCATCTCCATCACCATCGACGACATCAACGGCGACGGAAAACCAGACTTAGCAACGGCGAACCGCAACAGCAACGACGCCTCGATTCTGCTCAACACCACCGCCACCGGAGCCACCACTCCCACTTTCGCCCCCAAAGTTGACTTCCCAACTGGCACTGACGCCAACTCCGTCAGCATCGGCGACATCAACGGTGACGGGAAACCAGACTTAGCTGTGGCGAATTCCAACGTCGACACCACCTCGATCCTGCTCAACACCACCGCTACCGGAGCCCTCACTCCCACTTTTGCTACGGGTGTCTCCTTCGCAACTGGCAGTGTGCCGTACTCCGTCAGCATCGGCGACATCAACGGCGACGGGAAACCAGACTTAGCTGTGGCAAACGGGTTCAGCAACGACGCCTCGATCCTGCTCAACACCACCGCCACCGGAGCCACCACCCCCACTTTCGCCACTCAAGTCACCTTCGCAACAGGTCTTCGCCCCAGATCCGTGAGCATCGGCGACTTCAACGGCGACGGAAAACCTGACTTAGCTGTGGCGAACTACAGAAGCTCCACGCAAACCTACAACAGCTTCACCACGTCCATCCTGCTCAACACCACCACCACCGGAGCCACCACCCCCACTTTCGCCCCCCCAGTTCCCTTCACAATTGGCTATAGCCCCAGATCGGTGAGCATCGGCGACATCAACGGCGACGGGAAACTTGACTTAGCTGTGGCAAACGGCAACAGTGCCTCCATCCTGCTCAACACCACCCCCACAGGAGCCGCCACCCCCAATTTCGCCACTCAAGTCATGTTCTATATTGGCTCTTCCATCTTCTCCGTCAGCATCGCCGACTTCAACGACGACGGGAAACTTGACTTAGCAACGGTGAACAAGGACGACGACGCCGCCTCCATCCTGCTCAACACTACTCCCAAAATTAATGCTGTGACCGCCACCACTCCCGATGGCAGCTACAAAGCAGGTGATACCATCGCCATCACCGTCACCTTCGATGATTCTGTCACCGTCACCGGCACACCCAGACTCCAACTAGAAACCGGCACAACTGACCAATTTGCCAACTACACCTCTGGTAGTGGAAGTACAACCCTCACCTTCAACTATGTAGTGCAACCAGGGGACGCCACCCCCGACTTAGAATATCTCGCCACAAATGTCCTCACCCTCAACGGCGGCACAATTAAAGATAATTTGACTGTGGATGGTATCTTAACTCTCCCCGTCTTAGCCTCAGCTAACTCCCTCGGCGGTAGTAAAGCCATAGTTATTGATAACGTTGCACCCACCATCACCAGCGTCACCTCTACCACCGCCAACGGCCTTTACGGCACAACAAGCAACATCAACGTCACCGTCAACTTCAGCGAAGCAGTTACCTTAGCCGGCGGTAACATGACAGTCGCCTTAGACACAGGTGGTATTGTCACTATTGCACCTTTCACAGGCACATCTGCTGTCGGGACTTATACTCCAGCAGCCGGACAAAATAGCACCGACCTCAACTCAACTGGGATCACTTTAGCAGTCGGTGCAACATTAAGAGATGCTGCTGGAAATAATGCAACAACATTGACTATTCCTGCGGGGCAGTCTTTAGCAAATAGCAAAGCCATAGTTGTAGACACCGTTGTCCCCACAGTTGCCTTAACATCCGCAGCCCCAACAACCACAAACGCACCATTTTTAGTCACAGCAACATTCAGCGAAAGCGTCACAGGATTTATTGCCAGCGACGTTAATCTTACTAACAGTACGATTAGCAATTTCACGGGTAGCGGCACAACTTATAATTTTACCGTTACACCGACTGCTGATGGCACTGTCACCGTTGATGTTCCTGCTGCTACAGCCACTGATATTGCGGGTAATAACAATACCGCCGCAACTCAACTGACTCGTACTGCTGATATTACAGCCCCCACAGTTGCCTTAACATCCGCATCCCCAACAACCACAAACGCACCATTTTTAGTTACAGCAACATTCAGCGAAAGCGTCACAGGATTTATTGCCAGCGACGTTAATCTTACTAACAGTACGATTAGCAATTTCACAGGTAGCGGCACAACTTATAATTTTACCGTTACACCTAATGCTGAGGGCCCTGTCACCGTTGATGTCGCTGCGGCAATAGCAACGGATACAGTCGGTAATAACAATACCGCAGCCACGCAACTGACTCGCACGTATGATGCTACAGCCCCCACAGTAGCCTTAACATCCGCATCCCCAACAACCACAAACGCACCATTTTTAGTCACAGCAACATTCAGCGAAAGCGTCACAGGATTTATTGCCAGCGACGTTAATCTTACTAACAGTACAATTAGCAATTTCACAGGTAGCGGCACAACTTATAATTTTACCGTTACACCTAATGGTGATGGTAATGTCACAGTTAATGTCCCTGCGGCAATAGCTACCGATACAGCCGGTAATAACAATACCGCAGCCACGCAACTGACTCGCACCGCCGACATCACCGCACCAACAGTTACCTTAACATCAACTTCAACACCAACAGTAACTGGTTTATTTAGCGTCACCGCTACCTTTAATGAAGATGTCATCGGCTTTGATAATACTGATATCACCGTAGCCAATGCGACTGTCGGTAACTTTGTTAAAGTTGATGCCAAAACATACACCTTTGATGTCACTCCCGCTGCTAGTGGTAATGTCACAGTTGATGTCCCAGCAGCCAAAGCAACGGATACAGCGGGTAATAACAATACCGCAGCAACTCAACTGACTCGCACTGCTAATATCACCACACCTGACATCACCGCACCAACAGTTACCTTAACATCAACTTCCACACCAACAGTAACTGGCTTATTTAGCGTCACTGCTACCTTTAATGAAGATGTCACCGGCTTTGATAATACTGATATCACCGTAGCCAATGCGACTGTCGATAACTTTGTTAAAGTTGATGCCAAAACATACACCTTTGATGTCACTCCCGCTGCTAGTGGTAATGTCACAGTTGATGTACTTGCTGCCAAAGCAACTGATACAGCAGGTAATAACAATACCGCAGCCACGCAACTGACTCGCACTGCTAATATCACCACACCTATTGTTGATGTCACCGCACCTACGGCTAACTTGGCTGCAATTTCTAACCTTACTACAGCGGGTGGTACAAGTCAGACATTGACAGTTACTTTCAGCGATAGTAGTGGAGTTGATGTTAGCAGTTTAGATAATTCTGATGTTATTGTAAATTGGTCAAGTGCCGATCTTCCTGCTACCTTTGTTAGTGTTGATATTAATAGCAATGGTACGCCGCGTACAGCAACATATTCATTTACTCCGCCTGGTGGAATTTGGGATAATGCTGACAATGGTACTTACACAGTTAATTTGCAAGCATCGCAGGTGAAGGATGCTGTTGGCAACTTGTCTGCTACTAGCAGTTTAGGTACTTTTGGCGTGAATATTCCCGCACCCGTCACCACACCAACTCCTGTAACAACACCAACTCCGGTAACAACACCAACTCCGGTAACAACACCAACTCCGGTAACAACACCAACTCCGGTAACAACACCAACTCCTGTCACCACACCAACTCCTGTAACAACACCAACTCCGGTAACAACGCCAACTCCTGTCACCACACCAACTCCGGTAACAACGCCAACTCCTGTCACCACACCAACTCCGGTAACAACGCCAACTCCTGTCACCACACCAACTCCGGTAACAACGCCAACTCCGGTAACAACGCCAACTCCGGTAACAACGCCAACGCCTGCGGAAACACCGACACCCGCACCAACGCCGACACCGACGCCAACACCGACGCCAACACCATCGGTAACACCAATAACTAATAACATTCCCAAGGATGATTGCATCTGCGACGATATTGTTTATCCCAACTTAAACCAACCTAACTCAGTTGAAAACACTATCATCGGTCTATCCAGCGTTCAAGTAGGTACATCCCAAAATGACAAGTTTTTAGGTAGCAACACTGGCAATATATTCGATGCCAAATCTGGGGATGACAACTTATATGGTGGCGACAGCAGCGACATCCTCAACGGCAACACAGGCAATGATTTTATCAGCGGTGGTAGTGGCGATGACATCCTATTTGGGGATCAAAATAATGACATTATTCTTGGCGAATTGGGCAATGATTTAATTTTTGGGGGCAAAGGCAATGACTCCATAAATAGCCGCGAAGGTAATGACATCGTTTATGCTAATAGAAATGATGACTTCATCGATGGCGGTAAGGATAATGATACCTTATTTGCAGGCAAAGGAAATGACATCGTGCTTGGTAGTCAAGGTGATGACTACCTGTTTGGAAACCAGGGTTCGGATACCATCTGCGGCGGTGAAAGTAATGATTTCATTAGCGGTAACGAATCAGCAGATATCCTGGGAGGATGTGAAGGAAATGATACTCTTTACGGAGGCGAAGATAACGATACTCTCACTGGTTGTCAAGGTGATGATATCCTTTACGGAGAATTGGGTAATAATAGTTTGATTGGCGGTAGCGGTAACGATATCTTTGTCTTAAAAGCTGGTCAAGGATTTGATACTATTGCTGATTTTACAAGCGGTCAAGATTCGATCGCACTAACCGGAGGTTTGAGTTTTGGTCAGTTAGCAATCACTCAAAATACTCAGGGAACTCTCATCAAAAATGTCTTGACAGGAGAGGAGTTAGGTGTGATGATTGGAGTGAGTGCCAATACGATTACATCGGCTAACTTCCGGTTGATTTAGGAAATCAAGAAAAGTACGATCGCCCCTTCGATACAAAAGATCGATCGTACTTCTACGAATATTAAAAGGTCTATAGCAATCCTAAATGAATCGTAAATTTTTTACCCCACCCCAACCCTCCCCTTACCAAGGGGAGGGAGTAAGAAATTCACAAATGATTTAGCATTGCTATAGCAAAAATTTAACGCTTATTCATACTTTCGGCCGCGCCACTGAGTAGGCTGATTAAAAGCAGAAATGAGAATTCGCAAAAACGCCAGCGGATCGGCCAAAGGTGACAGCCAAAACAGCCATTTACCCGATGCCTGACTTGTATCGTAAGAAGGTGCGATCGCCAAACACAAAGCCGATCGCACTGCAACCAAAAATACATTCAATCCCAACAGCCAAAAGTGCGGAAATACTGCAATCGGCGGCAGCAAACCAAACAGCAAATAGCACAATACAATCGGTACCGGCAAACCTTGAACCGCCAGCAACAGCCACAAATCGCCCCAAATTTGACCGCTAGAAGCAGCATCTTTCAAATCGAGCGATCGGCCCCATTCGTTCCAAGTCTCGATCGCCCCCTCATACATCCGCACCTTCAACACCTTAGCCCCATCCAAAAAGCCCACCTTAAAGCCCTTAGCAGCAGCATAGCGAGCCAAAGTCACATCATCGCAAAAAGAACCCCTCGCGACCTCATAGCCCCCCAATGCCACCAAAACCTCGCGCCTGCACAAAAAACACTGACCGTTCGCCATCACCCGTTCCGGCACATCCCCGCCAGTCCCCGTCGGCCCGAACCGATAAACCAAAGTCATTAACAAAGCAGGTTGCAGCCACAACTCCCCCGGATACTTGAGGATAAACTGCGGCGAGAGCGAAATCAAATCGTAATTTCCAGCCGCCGCCGTCTTCAGCAAACTCGCAATCAAACCCGGATGGGGCACAGTATCCGCATCTATCCCCAAAATCCACTCGCACTTCTCGGAACTTGCCAAAAAACCTGCATTCAGCGCCCACGGACGCCCTACCCAACCCGCCGGCAGCGGATCGTCGTTAATCAAGCGAAACCGGGGGTCTTTTTGTGCTGCTGCTTTGACTAAATCTCCGGTTCCGTCTACCGAATAGCTGTCAACCACGATCGCTTCTCGGAGTTCGTAACTTTGGCGGCTTAATCCTTCCAAACAAGGCGCAATTCGATCGGCTTCGTTCAAAGTCGGTACTACAGCAGTACAACTACCTAACAAATCCAGCGTCGGCGAATCCGGTTCCAGGGGCGGGATGCGCGATGGGCCTTTAATCAAACGCGACATCAGAATGGCTGCGGCGGGCAATTGCAGCAGCAAGAGTGCGACAGGGATGATAGTTGTCAGCGGTTGGGAGAACAGGTGAGGGGCGATCATGGGATTTTAGATTTTAGATTTTAGATTTTAGATTTTCAATTGAAGAATTGGGAATTACGGTTGGTGTCAATTGAAAAAACTTAATAAAATTTTGACCTCACACATATTACAGGAATAGGGAATGAAAAAATCGCCACTTAAAAACCCGGTTTCTTGTAGAAACCGGGTTTTTAAACTAGCTCAAAAATTAGTGTAAGTTTTTGCTAAATCAGCCGGGGTTGCTCGCTAGCAACTCACTTACGCAAAACGCCCACGGGCTGAGGTGGAATTTCAGCCGCGATCGCAGATGTCTCCAAAGACGGCATTGTTTCGGTTACGTCACCTGTTGCGGGTTTAGCGATCCAGCTTAACGCGATCGCCGGAACTACACCCAGAAGCACCGCTAGCGATGTCGGGAACCAGAACCGAGAATCCAACGAAGTTACAGTGATAATTGCTCCGAAAGCAAAGTTTACCAAATAAACAATTAAGGGCAAACCCAATTCCGATCGCTCTAATTTAATCGGTGTTTTTCTCCACAAGAAAGCGGCTACAGACATAAATAGCGCCCCCGTACCCATCCAGCCAGCCAAATTGCGGTAAGGCATCCCAAAGAAAGCCCCAAGTTCCTCAAACTCCCAAAAAGGTACAGAAGTTTGACTCATCGCCGGATCTAGTACAAAATCCCAAGCTGTTAGCAGCAAAGCACCCAGGGCGATCGCCCCAATTTGGCGCACCCAGTTGAGTTCACCTTTACCAACCGCTACTCCAGCGCGAGCAATTATGTATGAAACCAGTCCCAGATAAAACCACGAAAGGGGAATTGTAAACGGAACCAGCCCTGCAATTTTGTAGCCCAAACCGCTCAAATAATGGTAGTTGCCGAAGGGAAAACCCGTACTCGTGCCCAACAACTCGCTACTCAAGGACAAAAACACAGAAGGCAGCAAAAAACCCAGAGTTGCACCCAAACCCAATGTCCGCAAGGAATAGAGAGCAACTGCTGCTGCACCAAAAATGATATAAACTACTCCACCCCCAGCCATCCCCCACTGGAATAGCGTTTGCCCCGCAGGTGGCAAACTCATCACCAATTCGGGACGGGGTAAAATCAGCAGCAACCCTGCCAATCCAAAAGCCATTGACAAGACGTGGGCAATCAGGCAAAAGCGCTCAGCAATCAAAAGTTGCTTCATGGGACTCCTCGAAAAAATATTAGATGCAGAAAGCACTCTTAACAGTTTACAAACTTTAACAAAAAACCAACTGCATTTCAGTCAGTTGCCCGATGCCCAATTTCCGATGCCCTCTTTGGCCGATGCCCTCTTTGGCCAATGCCCTCTTTGGCCCATGCCCAATTCCCAATTCCCGATGCCCTCTTTGGCCGATGCCCTCTTTGGCCGATGCCCTCTTTGGCCGATGCCCCATGCCCAATTCCCCATGCCCAATTTCCGATAATTACTGCCAATTGCCCACCAGCACGAAAGGTGCCCAGAAATACGGATTCTGATACTGCTGGTTTTGCAACAGAGTTAATTGAGCGTTGCGGAGGGCTTCAGCTTTGCTGGTTTTAGAAGAAGCAAGCTGCTTGTAAAACTCAGTCATAAAGATAGCTGTAGATTCGTCGTTGACTTGCCAAAGGGTGGCGGCGGTGCTGCGGGCACCCGATCGAATTGCGGCCCCAGCCAAACCCAAAGCCGCGCGGTTATCCCCCGAAGCAGTTTCGCAAGCACTCAAAACCAAAAGTTCGATCGGCTGTTGTTTTTCCCCAGTGCGGACTCGCAGCAGTCGATCGAACTCCTTAACATTCACTTTCTGGTCCCAAGTCACAATAAAAGTATCCGCCGCATTCGAGCTAAACTGACCGTGAGTTGCCAAATGGACGATCGGGTAAGACAAAGCTTTAATTCGATCGTGCAACCGCCCGCTGACAAAATCTTGATTCAGCAGCGAACTCGCCGGCATCTCGGCTGCAATTTGCTGAATTTCCTGCGTCACCCCCGGCAAAGCCGAGAAGCCTTGACGCGCTTCGGAGAGGGCAGCGGCGAGCACTCTTAACTTGACTTTGTTCAGCGGTTTCGGTGCCAGCAATTGCAATCCCGGCGCCAAAGCAATACTGTATTTTTCTACCAAAAACTTTTCACCGTCGTGCAGTACCGCCATCGGCAGATTTCGCAAGTAACCGTCGAGTACAAATACCAGGGTTTTAATCCCGCTAGCCGTCAAATCCGCTTCTGCGGGGCGGATTAACCAGTCGTAAACCTGTTCAACCGCTTGCCTCCTGTTGCGGGGGAAAGAAGCAGGCCTGATGGTATTCTTGGCTTGTCTGAAGGCAGTTTCCAACTCGGCTTGAGACTTGTTAGTAGTGTAGCGGCGCAGGGGTTTGCCGGGAATTGACAAAATTACCTCCAAACGATCGCTCAAAATAATCGGATAAATCACCGCCGCTGTCGGATCGATTTCCTCGATCGACTTTGGTTTAGCATCAGCGCAAGCATCCCGAAAAAAGTTGTCCAATTCCGCCAACTGCAAAGATTCCACCGTTTGGCGCGCCAGTTTCAATTTAGCTTGACTGGGAGATTCCTCTTGCAAAAGCAGCCCGACTAATTCCCGATAAACCGGTTCGGCACTTTCCCGAAACGAAAATTGCACTTCGGGATTGACTGTCACCAAATCGCCCCGCAAAGAAGACAGTACATTCACAGCTTGAGTATATTGAACGATCGCCCCTTCTGTATTTCCCTGAGCTTTCCGAATCCGTCCCAGTTGCCAAAACAATTGGTAAGCAATATCGGGAGATTGAAACGCCGGTGCTAAACTCAAAGCCTGAATTGTGAGATTTTCCGCTTTCTGATACTGCTTTTCGATTTCCGATAGTTTGCCTTTTGCTGCCAGAATATAAGCTTGTATCCGTTGGTCGCCCAAACTCTTTGCCGGTTCGAGAGAGCGATCGAGCATTGTGTCAATATCGCTTAAACTCAAAGTTTTCGCAGGCGACTGAGCTAATTTCATCAAGCTTTGAGCTAGATTAATTTGAGCGTAAAGTCCGGCGCGGTTCGACCCAAATTGAGCGGTTTGAGGTTCGATAGAACGCCACAAACCCTCTGCTTCAGACCAATCTTGGCGATCGACCAAAAGACTCAATTGGTTTAACTTCGCTTGAATTTGTAAAAGCGATCGCTCCGGCATCGCCTCGATCGATCGAGCATAATACTCTAGGGCAAAGCGTTCCCAATCACCCCGCTGTTCTGGTGTCAAACCCGGTTTATTGCTTTTAGCCCGTACCGTATTGCCCAGATTGAGATAAATTGCAGCCTCCTCTGGTCGGCTACCTAATTTTTGGGCTGCTGCGAGTCCCACCAACAGTAAATCCTGCGATCGTTCCAGTTGTCCCAAAACCCGCAGCACCCGCCCTAAAGCATGAATTGCCCGGACTTGTTCGAGAGAAACCGGCTGATTTTTCAAAGTTTCCAAACCCGCTGCCGAAACTTCGCAAGTTTGGTTTTCCAGCTTGAAAGAAGCTAACAGCATTTTACAAGCTCTGGGGTAAAGTCCGAGAATTTCCCAAGCCCGACTTTGATTAATTTGAACTTGAAAAAGTTGATTTTTACTATCAATTTGCTCAAAAATTTTAGCAGCTTGCTTCCAAATATCGATCGCATCTTGAGTCTGCCCCCGTTCGAGTTGCAACTGTCCTTGAATGTTCAGAGTTTCAGCCAAAATCCGCTGCTGTTCGGGAGTTTTTGCCTGTGTTCGCACAGCCGACAAACTCGAATTCACAGCTTTTTCTGCTTCTTCCCAAAGCCCCAACTGCCCGTAGGTTGCAGCTAAATTGCTCAAAGCCGCGGCGCGATCGAGATTTTCCCCTTTTGCCTCAAACTGCGCCGCCGCTTGCTGCAACAGCGGTACAGCTTCCGAAAAACGTTCCTCTCGGTACAGAGTTCGAGCTTGTCGGACAAGCTGCACCGCTGGTGGTGGATTAACCCGAGCAACTCCCGGAGGAATCGCAACGGATAGCAGACAGGAAATCACAAATAACAGAATTACTTGTCGGAGCGATCGAGAAAACTTCATATTTAAAAAATAAAATTACAGCAGCAGACACACATACTAACTAACCCAAATCCATCTTATTCTTTATCTGCGTTAATCCGCGTTAATCCGCCTACATCTGCGGTCAAAAAAAACCCAACTTCAACGCGGCACACAACCATAACTCCGTCGAGGATTGCGAGAGTCAGCAGCATTACCCGGATTATATCCAACAAGCATAACTTCTCCTTTCGCATTCACCACCCAACCTTGCGCCGGAACAACTTCCCGATCCCGGATTTCCCCCTCTTCCAACTTCGCTTTATCCGTTACATCGGTTAAATCCCCTACATTGCTCGTTGCATTTCTTCCTGCCTCTTCCACCCAAGGAAAAGGCGCTGCAGCGCTGCTGAGGGCATCATTAGGACTGGCTGGCACTCCTCCTTTCCCAGTCACGGTAAACTCGTTTCCTGCCCCTTCTATGCAAGGATTAGCAGCAATTAATCGGCTGGGATCGACTACATTTTGCTCTAATTCTACTAACCCTTGAGCGGGATTTACCCCCGTAGAGCTAAACGTTACTGCTCCTTGTAAAGCCGGGCCTGCCTGTTGAGAAATAGCTGCAATATCGCTAGTGGGAAGTAAAGAAGTTGGATTCACTTGTAAAGCTGCAAATTCAGCATCGCTCAGTCCTAAACTACTCCTGGCTTGTTCGCGGTTAATACTTGTAAAGCCAAAGATATTTGGTACATTGACCGTCACTTGTCCGCCCATAGCTGTGCGAGCATTAGCTGTAATATCACTGTTTTCTCGCGGTAAAGCCACCAAAAGATCGCTATTAATTCTGATATTTCCACCGTCAGAAATACCTGCATCGGTGGTAATTGTGCTACCGCGCCGCAACTGAATATCTTGCGCTTTTAGGTTAATATTTGCACCGGAACCAGTGACGGTTGTGCCATCAATTATGCTTTTATTGTCCAGGGCAATTGAGTTAGCTACAACGTTTATATTGCCAGCCCTACCTGTTCCTAAAGACTGAACGTTAACCACTGCACTATCCCGAAGCATCAATTGATTAGCATTCAAATTCAACGAGCCTGCATTTCCGCTAGCAGTGGGATTGACAGCATTAAACGCCCTACCAGCCGAGGCTTCAATTGCACTACGGCTCAACCGACTGTTACTCCCAATACCTTGCACTTCTAAGCTATTGGCATTAATTGTAATATCTCCTGCATCTGCTATACCCAAAGAAGCCGCAGAAATAACGCCGCCATTCTGCACAGTTAGTTTAGGTGTTGAGAGGCGGATATCTCCACCTCTACCAGAACTTGCAGTTTGAGTAACAAAAGAACTTGCTACATAGCCCGCATTCCCCAAAAATCTGGACTCGCCGCTCACTTCTATAGACTCGGAGGCTCTCACAGTTAAATTTCCTCCCGTCCCCCCACTTGTAGAAAATACAACTTCGCCAAAAATTGCACCCGTCGTTAAACTAATTGTGGCTCCATTAGAAACACTCAGCCGCTTAGTGTCGATGCTAATATCCCCACCTTTTCCATTCCCATCAAAAGTATTCGTGCCGAGCCGAGTTTGCCCCAGACCTACAGGAAGACTACCCGATAATTCCACAGATTCACTCGCTTTAATCGCGATATTTCCCGATGCTCCATCACTAAGGCTGAAGCTGGCAAAAGCACCGCCATCGCGCAGTATTAACCGTTGGGCTTCAACAGTGATGTTTCCGCCTTGACCGGTGCTTTCGTTCGTTGTTCCGTTATAGAGCGTTGAACTGACGAGTTCGACGGTGTTGGCGCGGATAGCCAGATTTCCGCCATTCCCAGCACCAAAGGTGGGGGCACCGCCCACTACCCCATTGCTCATCAACAGCCGTCCGGCTTCAATGTTAATATCTCCGGCTGCTCCACTGCCAATAGCGCTAGTAAACAGAACGATTTGCGAAATAAAAGGGTTGCCTGTTCCAGATGTCTGAAAATTTTCTGTAAGCTGCTGATAGCCCTCAATTCCCAACCCGATCATTTCTACTGAGTCAGTAGCGCGGATTTTGATATCGCTTCCTCTCCCCTCTCCCAGTGTGGAGGCGAAAATTTGCGACCCCCCCTCTACTCGCAAATTTTGGGAATTGATATTAATGCCTCTACCATCAATATTTCCGAGTGTCAGTCCATAAATTCCTGAACCGTTAAGATTGATATTTCCCCCTCGAATATCGACTTTCCCACCTCCTAATCCGCTGGTATTTATAAAGGCACCGTTCATTTCAATATTGCCGAAGTTCTGAATATTGCGATAGTTTAAATTCAGACCTAAAGCTGTTGGTTCAAATTGCACTAAACCTGGACTTTTCACACTACCCAGAAGAATTTGTCCGGTATAAGCAGTTAAATTTCCTCCTTGGAGTTGAATGTCACCGCCAATTAATGCTAAAGTTTGACCGGGATCTACTGCTAAACCGAGTTTTTCAAAAGCAGGAATTTCTATGGGGAGTGGCGGTAAGGCTGATGTAGGAGCCAGTGTTTGGGAAGAGTTGACAATTGTACCGGGATTGTCTCTAAATCTTAAACCCACAGGAATATTAATCGCTAACAATGGCACTGCATTAGAATTAGCTGCACTAAATTCAAAGCCATTATCAAAGAGAATTCCGCTACCAGTTGAACCGATAAATGAGCCGCGCAAATCTAACCTGGCATTGGGGCCGAAGACAATCCCTTTCGGATTAAGTAAAAATAAGTTGGCATTTCCTTGGACTCCCAACACACCTAAAATATTAGAAGGGTTGCCACCAGTAACGCGGGTGAAAATATTCGCAATTCCGTTAGGATTGGCAAAATATGCTCCTCGGGCTTCACCAACGTTAAATTGTTGGAAACTATGAAATAAATTTGCTCCGCGAATTGCACCGCCAGTGATTCTATCTGAGGGTAAGTTGTTGATAGTATCGGGAACTGTTCGCGAACTTTCCGCGCCCAGGGAATTATCGGGGACAATTTGGGCGATCGCACCGAAAGGACACAGCAGTAAGAATGCAAAAAATAGGGCGGAATATTGGCGGGGCATCTTTTAATTCCTGTTAATTTAGTAGGAGTAAAATAGCGACTGGTTAGCTAAAACCTGAAGAGTAAGCTGTTCTACATTTAAATTGTCTGTTAAAAAACAATTCCCCGTCTTGTGGGGTGGGCCTATGAGCCCGCGGAGAATATACAATTTAAATGCGCGACAGCTTACCTATCGAGGTACGCAAACACCCGTCGGTTTCGGACGCAGAAGAGATGCACCACCACGTGAATTATAGGCTACCAGCCTTACTTGTCCTCGATCGTCCATTACCCAACCTTGAGCGGGAATAATTTCTGTTGGTCTAATTTCTATGGATGCTCTTTGGCTTTCTACTTGCTGACTTCCACCTACCGCTGGTTCCACCCACGGAAACGGTTCTTCTGCGCTGCTGAGAACTTCATTAGGACTCGGTGGCACTCCCCCCCGCCCAGTCACGGTAAACTCGTTCTCGGCCCCTTCGATGCAGGGATTTGCGACAATTAACGCAGCCGGATTCACCACATTTTGCGGCAGTTCCACTAAACCTTGAACGGGATTCACTCCAACAGAACTAAATGTTACCGCCCCTTGCAAAGCTGGGCCGCCACTTTGGGAAATCGCGGCGATGTCGCTGCTGGGAAGCAGAGAGGTAGGACTTACTTGCAACGCTGCAAATTGGGCGTCACTGAGCCCTAACCTGTTTCTGACTTGTTCGCGACTCGCTGCTGTAAAACCGAAGACATTGGGGACATCGATATTGACGCGGCCGCCGCCTGCTGTGCGGGCGTTGGCTGTGATGTCGCTGTTTTCTTGGGGGAGGGCGAGAAGAATGTTGCTGTTGATGTTGATATTGCCGCCGTCAGAAGTGCCTGCATCGGTGGTAATTTGGCTGTTGCGGCGCAATTGGATGTCTCGCGCTTGCAGGTTAATATTCGCCCCAGTACCGGATACAGTCGTACCGTCAATCCTTGCTTTGTTGTCAAGGTCGATCGAATTTGCGACAATATTGATATTACCAGCGCGTCCGGTTCCCGTAGCCTGTACCGTCACTGTAGCTCCATCTCTGACAATTAGTCGATCGGCCTTCAGATGCAACGAACCGGCATTTGCAGTAGCATTGGGATTAGTACCAAATATCTTGCCCACCGAAGCATCAATTGTACTGACAAACAGACCATTATTTCCGCTGCCGCTGACCTCGATGCGATCGGCATTAACAGTAATATTCCCCACATCTCCTACACCCAAAGAACTCGTAGAAACTATCCCCCCATCCCGCACGGTTAGGCTTGGCGTATCAATACGAATATCCCCGCCCCGACTAGAACTCAAAGTTCCAGAAGTCAGCGCACTCGCATTCTGAATTCCGCTGCTCAAAAGTTGAGAAATGCCTGAAATTTCTACTGATTCAGTAGCCCTAACTGTTAAGTTTCCAGCAGATCCGCCCTCCTGAGAAAACAAAAACCTGCCCACTAAAACACCCGTTCCCAATGTAAACGCCGAACCTCCAGAGAGAGTCAACCGTTTAGTATCAACGTTAATATTCCCCGCCCTGCCGTTAGATGCGATACTCAGCGTGCTGATTCCGGTTGACACAACTGTTGTCGGGCCGCTGTTAGACAATTCTACTGATTCAGCAGCTTTAATGTTGATATTCCCCGACGGGCCGCTGCTGTAGCTCGTCGTACCGAGAATAGAACCGTCGCGCATAATTAATTTCTCGACATCAACACTAATGCTTCCTCCCGCACCGCTACTTTCTTTAGCTGTCCCGCTGTTAATTCCAGAACCCACCATCTCAAAAGTATTGGCGCGAATGATTAAATTTCCGCCATTTCCACCACCAAAAGCGATGCCGCTACCTACTACGCCATTGTTGAAGAGCAGGCGGCCGGTGTCGATCGTAATATCGCCCCCCGAACCGCTACCAGCACTAGCATTAAACAGCATCATTAGCGGGTCAAATGGGTCTGTAGTTCCCGATACCAAATATTTAATTGCAACCTGTTGATAGCCCTCAACTCCCAGCCCGCTCATTTCTACTGAATCAGCAGCCCGGAAATTGATATCGCCTCCTGCACCATCTCCTAGAGTCAGGGTAGAAAATTGCGTTCCGTTTTCCACTCGCAACTTTTGAGCGGTGATATCGATACCTCTACCGTCAATATTTCCCAGTGTCAGCGCATAAATTCGCGCACCGCTGAGGGCGACATTTCCACCTTTTAACTCTATTCTGCCGCCACCAATGCCGCTGGTGTTAATCAGTGATCCATTGGATATTTGAATATTGCCGAAGTTCTGAATGTTGTCATAATTAACAGTTAAATTAGCCGGCTGTTGCTCAGCAGGGGTTAGTGCAAAATTAACTAAACCGGGACTGGCGACGCTACCGAGTAAAATTTGTCCGCCGCTGGCGGTTAAATTGCCGCCTTGGAGTTGGATGTCGCCGCCAATGAGTGCTAAAGTTTGACCTGGTTCTACGGCTAAACCCACTCGATCGCTAATCGGAATCGGCACGGGAGAAGCTGGCAGGTTTACCTTTCCTAAAGCCGTCGATTGGTTGACAATTGCACCGGGATTGTCTCTAAATCTTAAACCTACGGGAATATTAACGGTTAACAGCGGGGATGTTTGCGGGTTGGTGCTGCTGAATTCAACGCCGTTATTAAACACAACACTGTCAGCGGTTGAACCGATAAAGGAACCGCGCAAATCTAACCGCGCATTCGGGCCGAATATAATTCCTTTTGGGTTAATTAAAAATAAGTTACTGTTTCCCAAAACTCCCAGAGTTCCTAAAATATTAGAAGGGTTGCCGCCCGTAACGCGGGTGAAGATGTTGGCAATTCCGCTGGGATTTTCAAAATAAGCTCCCCGCCCTTCACGGATGTTAAATTCGCGCAAGCTGTGAAAGAGGTTAACGCCGCGAATTGCGCCGCCAGTGATTCTATCTGAGGGTAAGTTGTTGATAGTATCGGTAACTGTGCGCGAACTTTCCGGGCCCAGGGTATTATCGGGAATGATTTGGGCGAAGGTTTTCGAGGGAAATAGCAACAGGAAAGCAAACAGTAGGGAGTAACTTACGGGCGGGCAAAATGCCCACCTCACAATAAAATATAGTATTTGTGGAACAGGCATCTTGCCTGTTTTTGAGAACGGTGAAAATAGTAAAGAGTAATGGACGGGAGGCATAAAAATACTCTTTCCAGGATAAAATTTATCGGTGTAAGCTCATCTCGTTTCTCTAAATGTTTTGAATTTGGCTGCTGAGTACAAGTTGCTCTACAGTGATTTCTAGTTCGGGAAAAGTTTTAGAGATAATTCGCTCATTACCTCTAAAACTTTGAACTAAATAACTGCCATTTTCCAAAGAGTAAACGAAAACGGTGGGAATTTTGGGATTTCCTAGATAAGCCCTAGAAGCGATCGCTAAATAGTCCACAATCCAATACTCACAAATGCCGAGGCGTTGATACTCATCTAGTTTATCCACATAGTCGTCTTCCCAGTTAGTTGAGGTAACTTCTACTGCTAATTGGATAGGTTCGGTAAGAGCTCCGTAGCCGCGTACATTGCTGTTCCATACTGATGCCTTAACCACGCCAACATCAGGATTTCTGCCTTGTTCTTGTCCAGACGCTGTTACAGTTCTCAAAACTATATCTTTGTCAACGATATAGTCAAGTCCCAAGCGATCGCTTTCTCTGTCGAAAGACTTAACAAGAAATCGTGCCACATTTTTATGAGCTCTGGTTGCTTCCACTTTGACAATCTCTCCATTTACAAGTTCGTAGATGCCCGATCCCTCTGGGTACTTTTCGAGAAACTCTGCAAATGTTAGTTTAGTTTTTATCTGAACCATAAGACAAGCCCTCTTGTGTGATTTTAGATTTTAGATTTTAGATTTTAGATTGAAGTCGATCGGGGAATTAGCTAAACTATATTTAGTCGTCCTAGTGGTAGAATTTCACTATAGACAGGGGTTGAAAATCCAGGTCGAATTAGCTAGAAAGCAAAGTAATTAATCCGAAAGTATAAGCCTTTTTCCTGCAAAGTTCGATCGCCCGATCGAGCATTAATCAAAGGAATACCGTAGTCTAAACGCACATTCAACCGATCGCCCATTTGCCAAACCAGCCCCAAACCCGCACCCAGCAGTTTATCCGAGTCGGGATTCGGCTTTTCCTCCGAATGGTTCCACCCTACCCCAAAATCGATAAACGGAGCCACTTGCAACAATCCTTGGACTTCCGGGACACGCCAAACCGGGATTCGCACTTCAGCAGACGCGATCGCACCGCTATCAGTTAACAGCAAATCTTGGCGGTATCCGCGCACGCTTTGAACGCCGCCGATCCCGATTTGTTCGAGGGAAAGCAGGGGGCGATCGGCTAATTGAATGTCGGAACGCACTATCAGCAAGGTTTCGGGCGCTAACAGCCGCACGTATTGCGCTTGTCCGCGCCACGCCAGAAAGTGGCTGTCGGGCCCGCTATCGTTCGCAGTAGCGCCGAACAGATTAGTGCCGAGAGAGAATTGCGATCGCGCCGCGAACACTTGGCTGGAACTCCGCTGCACGTATTCTTGAAAAAACCGCACAGCCGAAACCCGGGTTTCACCGCGCTCATTTGCTCCCGCCGAAAGCGCAAATCGTTTCCCCGACAGGAATGTATCGCTTTCTTGCCGCGAAAAACTCAGTCCCAAAGCCAAAGTGCGATCGGGCTTTTCGACAATCGGCTGGCGGTAAGTTAATTCGTAAGTCCGCGATTTCCCCTCAATTTGGGCAGCATCGAACGGTTCCTCGATGATGTTAGTGCTAGCAGCACTCGCAGCGAACCCAATCGTGCCGTTGCGCGCGTTGACGGGGACTGTGTAGCTGCCGTTGAATTCGTTGCTGCCGTCGGTGTTAGCATAAGATACCTCTAATCCGTCGCCCAAACCGAGCAAATTTGCTTGATTGATGCGAACACCGCGCCGAAAACTGCCGACGCTGGGCGATCGGTTGTTGTCTGCGAACACTTCAGCGCTAAAGCTGTCTGCTTCTTTGACGCGCACTTCTAAGCGACTGTTTTCCGGGCGGCTTCCGGCTTGCAATTCGGCCGAAATATTGCCAATTAACGGGTCGAGTTGCAGCAGTTGCAAGGCTTCCAGCAGCCGATATCGGTTGAGGGGGCGTCTGGTGGCGCGATCGAGGCGCGATCGCACGTAATTTGAATTTAAGCGCCTGTTTCCAGTAATCACAATTTCATCTAATCCGCCTTCTACAATCCGAATTTTCACCACACCTCCTTCTCTCGGAAAGGTTTGGTTGGCGGGAATTACAGCGCCGGAATTGATGTATCCCGCGGCTACATATTTTTGAGTGACGGCTGCTTCGGCTGCGATCAGTTCGGCAAAGGTGATTTCGCGCCCCGCAAACTGTTGCGTAACTTCTGCGAGTTCGCGATCGCTAAAAGCTGTGTTGCCCTCAAATTCAAAGCCAGCGACCTTAATTGTACCGGGAATACCCGGTCTAATTTCGCTTTCAACGGGTGTTGGCCGGGTGGGTTGGAGGGGAGACGGCGCAGGGGGTTGCGGCGGCTCAGGAGCTGGCAATTCCGGTTCTCGCGGCAGAATTGGGTTGGGCAGTTGGGCCAGATGCGAGGCTCGATCGCCACCCAAATCAATTTTTTTGCTGTCAATACTTTCTTCTAGTTTTCGAGCTCGGTTAAAAAGCTCGGTTTCTTGAGTTTTTGTGCTGAATGTGCGATCGGGCTGAGATGTTGCACCATTGTCAATAAGCATTTTACGGGCGGGCAGAATGCCCACCCCACAATCAAACTCACTCCCCGCTTCACAGGCATCTTGCCTGTTCTTGAGAATGGTGTAAGATGTCGCATCGACTGAATTTGCCGCAGACGGCGGTAAGTCGGGAGTTTCCGCCGCCGCCGATCGTTCTGACTCAGCGGGTAACTGCGTTTCCTCGTTTTTTACGGGCAAGTCTTGGCGTTTGTCAAGATTAGTATCGGGAAGGAAAGCTCGATCGTCTCCGCTGCTAACTGCTGCCAAATCCTCAACATTTGAGGTCAAAATTTCAACTGTGCTAGCGGATGTTTTCGCTGGTTTTCCCAGCCAAACTAACCCAAAAATTCCAGCGAGTAAAAATAGTTTTTGTGAGCGACCAGCCATAGGATCTAATTATTATCTCGCTTAAGTGGGGGAAAATATTTTCAGGAAGTGAGCACCCTCAAGTAAAAATCAATCTTAACAGCAAAAAAGGAAACAGCCGTCGCAGCCAACAGTTTCGCAACGGCTAAAAACCAAAAGGTCGATCGACTGCTGTCCATTTCCCAAGACTTACGCACCAATCGGGTTCTTATCCGAAAAAATATCGTGTAAGTCGATCGTAAACAGTAAAAAAAGACAATTTTTTTTAGTTGCAAAACTTACGCTTTCATGCTAATGCAGCAACCAGAATAGCCCTGTACACCAGGGTAAACCAGAAACCGGGTTGTGTCCGAAAAAACCCGTTACAACTGAGTTATGGCACCATTCTCAATAATCTTTTTATGAACAGGCAAGATGCCTGTTCCACAAGAGATAAATTTTCTCGCTTCACAGGCATCTTGCCTGTTCTTAAGAATAGTGCCAGATGTGAGTTACAACCCGCAGAGCGACTAAAAAAGCCGGTTTCTTTGATTTTGGTGCATCATCCCAAATCCGACTTTAATACCCCCTTGATTATTGAGTCAGCGTCTACCCACATCCTGTGCGTAGACGCCGTTTCAACCGCCAAGGTCGAGAGGGGATTTGTAACTTTGAATTATGCAGAGCGGCCCGCACCAGCCGCAGCACCCATTTGAGCCCCGTCAGTCAATCCCACCAACTTAGCACTCAACTCCCACATCCGCTCGCCTTTTTCATCATCGCGGGCCTGGGGAGAAACCTTCTGTACAAAAGACTTACCATCTTTTTTCTGGCGATTTCCCCAACTCCAATAAGCCCCAGATTGCTTGTATTCTGGATCGGCAACCACCATCGCCAGCCTTTCTCCCGCCAACTCCTGCGACACGTAACCCCCGGTGATATTCTTCTGAAACAGCGGGAACAGCTTCTGAAACAAAGGATAGTGGTTGCGGAACAGCGGCGTATCCGCAACGCATCCCGGATACAGCGAAGTGAAAGTAATCCCCGTGGATTCGTGAAAGCGGCGGTGCAATTCCCGCATCGTCAGCACGTTGCAAACTTTGCTATCTTTGTAAGCCTTGACCGGTTCAAACTTCTTGCCGTCAACCATCGAAATCGGGTCTTTGAAACCCGCTTCAAAACCCTCAAACTTGCCCAAATCCGGGCGCGGCGGAATCTTCCCGCCCAACTCGTCTGGATTGTGAGTCACGGTTCCCAAAATCACGATTCTCGGATCGGAATAATAGGAAGGCTTCATATTTTCCATCATCAGGTTGCACAGCAGGAAATGACCCAGGTGATTGGTAGTCATCGTCAACTCGTAACCCTCCGGGCTCCGCAGCGGTTCCTTAATCAAAGGCATATAAATGGCGGCGTTGCACACCAAAGCGTCCAGACGCCTGCCGCTGGCCTTAAATGCCCGAGCAAACCTACGCACGCTTTCCAAATCGCCCAAGTCAATCTCCATGATGGAGAAACTGCCTTCAGGTATACCCAACTCTCGGGCGGCGTCTCCGGCTTTCCGCACGTCCCGACAGGCCATGACTACGTGCCATCCTTTGTCTGCGAGAGCTTTCGCGCCGTACAAACCGACGCCGGAGGAAGCGCCGGTAATGATAACCGTTGATTTGTGATTTTGTGCCATCTTGTTAAAAGCGCTTCCGCTATTGATTTTTTTCAGGCACTCAAACGCTGAGCTAGCAGCTTGGATGTTTGGAAGTACCCTATGGTTATTAGGATATGGGGAAACGTTCTCGATCTCAACTGGGAGCCTCTCACTTTTGCAGCCAAGTTAGAAATTGGAGCCAGGAGACAGGAGGCAGGAGGCAGGAGGCAGGAGGCAGGAGGCAGAAGAAAGGAGCCAGAAGAAGTGTTTTTACAAGTAGGAGATGCTGGCTCTCAACGGGCGATTAAAATTAAATATGACTCCAACTCCGACTCCTATTTTGAGCAAGTAACCATACATCTTTTAGGGGCGGGTTGACCACGATCTATGATGCACATACTCGGTATTTATTGATAAACCCGCCCCAACCAACTCAACTAAGGATCGCGAATTAAATAACTTACAATTTTAATTGTTATGGTGGGATGGGCCGATTCCGCCCGTCCAAAAAGGGCGGGCTATAAGAGCCCACCCCACTTTCAAGAGTGTAAGTTATTTAATTCTCATTCCTAAGAAATAGCTGCCGGTTCCTGATAGGTAGGGAAATCGATATAACCTTCTGGCCCAAAAGAATACCAGACGCCGACTTCAGCAGGGGGATTGAGCGGCCAACCATTAGTAAAACGCTCTACCAAATCGGGATTGCTGATAAAATCCCGACCAAAAGCTATTAAATCCGCAACTTTGCTGCTCAGGGCCGTTTCAGCCTGTTCTTGAGTATATCCGCAGTTGCCGACGATCGCCCCTGCAAACACATCGCGAAATTCACTTATCATCATCGGCGTTCCCAATTCGTGAAAGCCAAAAGCCAAACCGTCCACCAAGTGAAGGTAAGCTAAATCACAGGCATTTAACTGCTCCGCGAAATACAGAAAATCTTCGCGATATTCTGGAGAACCCATGTCATTGTAAATACCGTTGGGAGAAAGCCTAACTCCCACGCGGTTTGCGGGAAATACTGTGATAATCGCCTCGACAATTTCCTTAAGAAAACGGTAACGGTTTTCAACTGAGCCGCCATAGGAATCAGTGCGGTGATTGGTTTTGGTTTGCAGGAATGTGTCAATGAGATAGCCGTTTGCCGCGTGAATTTCTACACCGTCAAAACCTGCCATTTTTGCTCGTTCAGCCGCCTTGCGATAATCTTCTACAACCAGGGAGATTTCATCGGTTTCTAGAGCGCGGGGAGTTTCGTAGGGTTGTTTGCCTAGAGGGGTATGAATGCCTTCTCCGTTTATTTTGATGGCAGACGCTGCAACTGGCAATTGATTGTTTTCATGAAAACTGCTGTGGGAAGCTCGTCCGCAGTGCCAAAGCTGCATGAAAATCGGGGTTTCGCGGGCATGAACCGCAGTCACAACTTGTTTCCAAGCTTCGCCTTGCTCGTCTGAATAAATACCGGGCGTATTGAGCCAACCATTACCTTGACTAGAAACCACTGTGGCTTCTGTAATGATTAAACCAGCGGAGGCTCGCTGAGCGTAATACTCTGCTATCAAGGCGTTGGGCATCCGCGCTTCACCGGCTCTGGATCTGGTCATGGGTGCCATGAGTACCCGGTTTTTTAAGGGTAAATCTCCGATTTTGAAGGGACTGAGTAGGAGTGGAGAAGTTGTTTGAGTGGTCATAATTTTGAGGTTTTCTCAACTGAAGAATCTGGGAAATCACATATAGCAACGGCTCGTGTTAGGATGCAAGGCGCAAGACATCCAAGGGTCGCCAAAATGTAAGCAATCAAACTCATCAAGCTGTTTACGAATTTGACTTTTTAGCCAAGACTCTTCTTTGTTCAATTTTGTTAAACTCTGGAGAGTATGGCGGTAAATATAATAGTCTACACCCTGCTGTTTGAATCAATTCCTGAATCCGACCACTTTTATCAAATGTGAGATGATCCATGACCACCACCTGTGCTGTGACAAGTGTTGGAAGTAAACTTGTTTCTAGCCAAAGAGATGAGTAAGGAGATGGATAGCTGCGAAGTTTCAATCCCTGATAGGGTTTTAGGTTTATTTCGGCGCCAGTGAATTTGATCCGCCTAACCGTTCCATCATAAGGTTTCAATCCCTGATAGGGTTTTAGGTTTATTTCGGCTTTAGCTGTAAGCGTGTTAACATCAATAAGGAAAAGTTTCAATCCCTGATAGGGTTTTAGGTTTATTTCGGCTCTGGTGTGGCGACATCATCTACCAACTTGCGAAGAGCGGAAGTTTCAATCCCTGATAGGGTTTTAGGTTTATTTCGGCGCTCATGGAAAACGTCAAATTCCACATCTATGAAGTTTCAATCCCTGATAGGGTTTTAGGTTTATTTCGGCCCTCAAGGACGATTTTGCTATCAATGCTTGGCAAGTTTCAATCCCTGATAGGGTTTTAGGTTTATTTCGGCGCTTTGGAAATCAAAAGATTGGTACAAAGTGAAGGTAGTTTCAATCCCTGATAGGGTTTTAGGTTTATTTCGGCGAGTTACTAGAATCAGTTATCCGAGGCTGGAAAGTTTCAATCCCTGATAGGGTTTTAGGTTTATTTCGGCTCCTATTAGGTAAAGTGAATTGGAATTGCAGATGTTTCAATCCCTGATAGGGTTTTAGGTTTATTTCGGCAACTGTTACAGACCAACTGTTACCGTCAGGGATAGTTTCAATCCCTGATAGGGTTTTAGGTTTATTTCGGCTAAAATTCTGTGTTTGAGAAGTGATTTATTTGCTCAGTTTCAATCCCTGATAGGGTTTTAGGTTTATTTCGGCTTTCAGAGCACCGTACATCTTAATCTAAAAATACTTTTCCAGTTTCAATCCCTGATAGGGTTTTAGGTTTATTTCGGCGCTCGACGACAACCGTTACGAATGTGGCGCTCGCGTGTTTCAATCCCTGATAGGGTTTTAGGTTTATTTCGGCTTGAGTCAGAACCCAGCGGCGCGATTGAGTTCAAGTTTCAATCCCTGATAGGGTTTTAGGTTTATTTCGGCACAAATGCCGCTTGGTAGGTTTACCAGAATTGCGTTTCAATCCCTGATAGGGTTTTAGGTT